>JAYVNA010000575.1:0-31166 GCA_043758715.1 Archangium sp. | reverse complement strand
GGCCGTTGATCGACCAGTCGGCCGGCGGCCGGCGGAAGTCGAAGGTGCTGGCCGTGGGGCGGCGCACCACCAGGTCTCCGTAGCGGCTCGAGAGCACCAGCCCGCCGGTGTCGTCGACCGAGGCGCCGATGAAGTCTTCGCCCACGTCGAGCGCTTCGTTGGTGACCACGCCGCGGCGGAAGACGTTGTTGATCCCCTGGGTCCGCCGCACTTCGGCCACCAACACGCCGTTGGCTTCGGTGGGCGAGAGCTCTTCTTCACCGAAGTAGGTCTCGAGCGCGACGGCCGAGCTGATGCTCTGGGTGAGGCTGCGGGTGAGCCGGTAGAGGCGGCCCTTGCCGCTGGTGTTCACGTCGGGGTCGCGCGACGAGGTGAGCACGAACACGTCGCGGCCGACTGCGACCGACTGCGCGGTGATGCCCACCACTCCAGTGCCCTCGAGCGCGGGGCTGGGGTTCAGGCTCACGAAGTTGCCCAGGTTCGAGTGGGTGTCGAGGCTGTTGTCGTCGCTGCCCACCATCGCCAGCGGGTTGAGATCGGACGCCACGTCGAACGCGCCGCCCACGGCGGTGAAGGCGTTGGAGCCGCCCTGGTTGTGCTGCACGAAAGCCGGCGTGCCGCCCGAGGCGAAGCGGTACCAGACACACCCGGTGCGCGCGCTGCCGCAGCCGCCCACCACCCGCTCGCGCAACGACTCGTCGAGGTACGCGCTGGTGATGGTGTAGGGGCCGTTCGCGTTGGGCAGGCTGCCGTTGGTCCAGTTGCCGCTGCGCTGCCGCCACCAATCGCCCCCTTCGGAAGCGAGCAACACCTCGCCTACGTCGCGGCCGCTGACGGCCACCAGGTTCACGTTGTTGGAACCCGAGAGCGGCACGTCGGCCACCTGGTTGGTGGCCGGGCGCACCGTGAGCACCGTGCGGTTGGCGCCCACCGCGTAGGCGAGGGCGCCGCTGACGAAGGCGACCTTGTTGAGGGTGTTGTTGGAGGGCGCCATCAACTCGGTCCACATCGAGCCGTCCCAGCGGGCGATCTTCCCGCCGTTGCCCACCGCCAGCGCGGTGTTGCCCGACGAGCCGGGCGCCACGTCGAGGCCGTTGATCGCGAAGTGCACGCGCGGCCCGGTCTGGGCGAAGGCGAGGCTCGCGGTCAGGCACTGGCCCAGCGCGCAGCCGTTGGGGCAGGCGGTGTCGGTCGGCGCGTAGGTGCAGGTGCCGGTGCCCGGGTCGCAGGTGCCCGCGGCGGCGAAGGTGCGCCTGGCCGTGCCCACGCAGACCGCCACCGGCGCCATGTTGCACATCACGTTGCCCGACTGGCAGAGGTCGACGCCCTTGCAGCGGCCCAGCTCACAGCCGTTGGCGCAGGTGGTGTCGGTGCTCACGTAGCTGCACGCGCCCAGGCTGCAGCTGCCGGTCTGGGCGAAGGTGCGCAGCGTGCCGTTGTCGGTGCAGGCCGCCTGAGGCGGCGTCACGCACGAACGGCCCGCGCAGGCATCGACGCAGGCGTCATTCGCGCAGCCCGTCGCGCAGGTGCTGTCGACCGGCGTGTACTGGCATTGCCCTGCCACGCAGCTGCCCGCGAAGGTGCGCAGGGTGGCGGCGTCGACGCAGCTCGAGGCCGGAGGGCTGTTGCAGACGAGGGTGGCGCAGTTGGGGTCGACGCCCGTGCTCGCGCGGCACACGCCCTCGCGGCAGGCAAAGCCCGTGGGGCAGAGGTTGCCCACGTCACACCGGTAACCTTCGGGGTCGACCTTGATGGCGGCATCACAGCCGGCGAGCACGACGAGACAGAGGACGTGAGGGCGGAAGGCAAACGCCCTCATGGAGAAAGTGGCACGGGTCACTTGGAGCTCCCGGCCGGCTTCATTCCCGGCTCCGGCATGGAAAAGATGAACATCAACACGCCACCCGCCGCGGCAGCACCGCCGAGCCCGTAGAGCAGGTTCGCGCCCACGGCTTTCCCGTTGGCGGAATCGGCGAAGCCCTGCGCCTGGCTGATGCTCTGGTTGCGGTTCTTCGCGCTCGCGGCGTCGGCGCTGGAGGCCACGCCCAGGGCGATGCCCGCGGCCACGGCGGCCAGACCCACGCCGAACACCACGAAACTTCCGATGCGCAGCCCCGAAGGACCGGTGCCCGGCGCGGCGTCAGCACCTTTGGCCACCAGCTCGGCCGAGAGAGCGTTCTCGAGCGGCACCATCGGGGGCGCGACCGGCTCGAAGCTCACCGAGGTGGTCTTGCCGGTGCGAATCTGCACCGACATCTTCTTCACCCCGTTGGGGAACTCGGCGCTGATCTCGTAGTCGCCGGGCGGCAGAAAACGGGCGATGGGCGGCTCGGGGTATCGCTGGCCCAGCAGGGTGACGGCGCTCGCGCGCGGGGCGTCGAGCTCGAGGAAGCCCTGACCTTCTGATTCAACCCGCGCGATGGTGGTGCCGACCTTCTCGGCCACGTCGAGGGTGTCAGGCGCGTTGGGCGCCCGGCGCATGTAGAGGCGGTAGTAGTAGGTCGTGTACGGCTCGTCTCCGAGCTTCTCGAAACACTTCGCGAGATCGTACGCGACCTCGGGAGTGACGCGCGCACGGTCGGCTTCACGGAAGCTGGCGATCGCCGCTCCGAAGTCGCCCTTTTGAAAATGAGCCTCGCCCCGCTCGAAAGCAGCCTTGAAGCGCGCTGACTCAGCGTCTCCCGGCATGGGTGCGGCCAGTATCGAGATGACGACGGTAATCAGCAGCACGAAGAGGCGCCCCCAGCTTGGTCAGCGAACAAATGAACGGTCGCAGGCCATTACCTCAGGGCATGAGGGAGAAACAACCACCCTTGCTGCAGATGTAGGCAACCATCTGTCACTGGGCTGCACCGCCCTCAAGGCGACGCCACCACTTCGTACCGGCGCCTGGCGTGGGTGGTGGCCCCCTTGCTCCAAGTGCTGGTGCGGCCTCATCTCTTCTTCGGCACCGTGGCCGACTTCACCGGCTCACGCTCGACTACCGGCACACGGTGACGCTCTTTCGCGAGGGCAGCACGCTGTCCTGGCAGATCAAGTACCGCACCAGTTGGGGCGAGGTGCGGTGGACTGATCTCTCTCAGCTCGGCACGCCGTGGGATCTGCGCGCGTATCGCTGGGGCGTTATCGAGGTCTCGCCGCCGCCTTCGCCATGCTGGAGTACCGCTTCATGTTCCCCTTCCCCCAGGACACGATCTGGTCGCGCCTGGGCATGGCCGCGTGGGTAGGCGTGGGCGCGCTCGGTGACACGCCCCTGCCCGACGTGACGAAGCCGCTGCCGTCTGTTGGGCTGGGCGTGCGGGTGAGGGTGCAAGACAGGGTCACGGTGCGCCTGGATTTCGGAGTGGGCCGCGAGTCATTCGCCTTTTATTTTCAGTTCTTGGAGGCGTTTTGAAGTCGACCCCGTCGTCGCAGATCAAAAGAGCAGTGCGGGTGCCGATGAAGGCCGATGGCTCGTTGCGGCTGGGGCTGGTGGCCGACACCCACTCCGCGCCCCTCGAGCAGGGCCTCGTTCATCTGGCGCAGAAGAAGCCCGACTTCATTCTTCATGGCGGCGACATCGGAGATCTCTTGGTGCTCGACCGGCTCTCGGCGATCGCGCCCGTCCACGCGGTGCGCGGCAACATCGACGTGCGTGCGACCGAGCTGCCCGACGTGCTCACGCTCGAGCTCACGCACGAAGGGCAAGTGCAGTTGAGAATGTTGCTCACGCACATCGCGGTGGCTGGGCCTCGCATTCGCGCAGACGCGGCGAGGCTGGCGCGCGCGGCCAGGGCGAGCGTGATCATCTGCGGCCATTCGCACGTGCCCTTCATCGGGCAAGACCGTGGGCTGACCGTGTTCAACCCGGGCTCCATCGGGCCGCGTCGGTTCTCGCTGCCGATTCTGTTCGGGATGATGGAGCTGAGCCCCACCGACGTCAGCCTGCGGCACTTCAACGCCCAGACCGGCGAGCCCTGGAGTCCGTAGCGCTGGCTACAACGGGTACGCTGGCGCACGCCGAAACCAACGTGCGCGTGCTCGCGCGGGAACTCTTCCGCTCAGCCGAAACCCAACCGCCACGCAGCACCCCCAGCTCACAAACGCTGCAGGGCCGCTTCGGGTTGACCCTGGCCGAGGCGCGGGTGGTGCGACGGCTCGCGGAAGGCGAGAGCATGAAGCACATCGCCCTGGCGCTCGAGGTCAGTCTCGACACGGCGCGCACCCACGCCAAGCGCGCGATGCAGAAGACCGACACGCACCGGCAGGCCGAGCTGGTCAGCCTGGTGCTGCACGGCGAACGCTGACTTCGGGTTCAGCTGCCTTCACCTGTCGAAGTGCGTCCAGAGAATCGGGTCGCCTCTGCGAATCGGCGCGATGAGCTTTTTTCCGACCGCGGCGGGGCGATCTTCGGTGCGCACCCACGACGGCGTGAGCAGGTCGCTGCTCACCGCGCGCTCCTCGAGTTGCTCCGTCACCAACTGACTGCCGAGTGCCAGGTCGGTCTTCGCGAAGAGCACCACCGGGAGCTTCTTGCTCTCGAACTGGCTCCACAGCAGGGGGTCACCAGCGATGACAGGCACCAGCACCTTCTGATTGACGATGTAGCTGGCGCTGTCGGGCTTGACGACCGACGCGGTGACGAACTGCTCGGGGATCGAGCGCTGGCTGATCATCTCCATGGTCACCACGGTGTTCCCGGAAATGTCGACCGCGGCCACCACCACCGGCACCAGGTTCCAACCCTTGCGCGCGTCCGCCGCCGAGCGCTTGACCCAGACGTAACCGAGCGCGCTACCGAGGCAGCAGATCACCAGCGCGATGGCGAGGCCCAGGCTCAGGCCCGCGGTGAAGCCCGGAGACGAACGCGGCGCATGGGGGTTGAGTGGCGTCATGCGCGCATCTCAGAGTGTCCCGCTTGCGTTGTCGAGCGTTCGCGTCGAACGTTGACGAATGCTCGCTCTGCTCAGGCTGACTGCATTGCTCCTCGCCGCGGAGCCCGTTCGTTACGAACTCGAGAACAACGAGCTCAAGGTGCCTGGGCCGGTGATGTTCGAGACGGGTTCGGCGAAGTTGAAAGACCAGAGCTACGACGTCATCGCGTACGTGCAGGGCTACCTTGAGGCGAAGTCGTACATCTCGCTGTTGCGCGTCGAGGTGCACACCGATGCGCAGGGTGCTGACGAAGCGAATCAGAAGTTGAGCGAGGCGCGCGCGTTGTCGGTGGTCGAGGCGTTGGTGAAACGCGGCATCGCGTGTGACCGGTTGCTCGCGGTCGGCTTCGGCGAGACCAAGCCCGTCGCGCCGAACGATTCGGCCGACGGCCGGGCGCAGAACCGCCGCACCGTGTTCGCCAACGCTGCGCTCAAGGGACGGCCGATCGGTGGCATGCCGGTCGACGGTGGCGGCAAGGTCGCTGGCGATTCGTGCGCTGTGAAGAAGTGAGGGCGGAAGGTAAACGCCCTCATGAACAAATGAGACGGCTTGCTGGAGCGTCCGCGCTCCGGCTCGTTCTTCGAAGCCCTTCGCGCGCTCTTCCGAGCGGGTGAGCTGGGCATGGCACTGGCTTGGTCCCTCCGCACCGCGGCGATTCACGTCCGCGGCAGAGAGGAGGACACATGCTCGAGACCGGGAAGATGCTGGCGATCTTCTCCATCAAGCAGGGGCGCAACGGCAGCATCTGGGTGCGCGCCGGCTGGGCGGAGGTCAATCGCGACGGGTCGCTCAACCTGCACCTCGACGTGTTGCCGTTGGATGGACGGCTGCACGTCAGGGAATCGTTCGAGAGGCCTGTCATTCCAGCGCTTCCGCACTGAAGGGCCGGCCCTCTCCTCCCCTTTTTCCCAAACAGGGAGAGGGCCGGTTTTCAGCGTCTCTCAGACTGAAACGTGCAGCAGCGCGGTCACCAGCGCCACGCCCGCAGCGGCGCTGAGCGGAATCGAAAAGTTGTCATCGACACGCAGGCTGAACAGCTCGGCCAGCGCGCCCGAGACGGAAGCCGCCGCAGCCAGTCCAACCGCGAGCCCCAAACCAAGCGCCGGGTGGAAGATCATGAACGCGAGGAACGTCGCGAGGGTCGCGCTGAGGGCGAAGGCGAGCGTGCCCTCGAGCGATCGCCCATGCAGCAGCTTGATGCGCCCGAAGCGGCGGCCGACGAGCGCCGCGATGGGATCTCCGATGCCGAGCACCACCACGCCCGTCACGCACAACAGCGTCGACTGGGTGGCCGCGAGCAGGAGCAGCGCCGTGGTGTACCAGGTGCCCGAGTTGACCCGCTGCACCTCATGCGGGTGCGCGAACGGGTTGAACACCCTCATCACCATTCCATTGATGCGCGGGCTGATGCGGCGGCCGATCTCGGTGGCCCACGCGCCGATCGCGGAAACGATGGCGATGCCGAGCACCAGCTGCGGGTTGTCGAGCACCTCCAGCATCACCACCACGCAGAGGGCGCTGGTGATGTGTAAGACGTTGCGCGCGTAGTTGGTGGGGCGCAGTGACGGCACGTGAATCGACTCGGCCTTGAGGCGCTTCGCGAGCTCGATGTACGCGGGCTGCAGACGCTTCTTGAACGCGAGCCACTCGTGCTTCGTGTCGAGCCCTGGCACTTCGGCTTCGAGCGTGCTGGCGAGTTCAGCGTGTTGGGCGCGGCGGGCGAACTGCTGCTGCAGCTCGTTCAACTTCGGCTTGAGCACCGCGGCCATTTCGTCGCGCCAGCGCGCGGGGTCGATCTCACTGAGCACCTTGTGCAACTGCAGGGCGAGATCCCGGTCCTCGGCCAGATCGGAGGTCATATGAAGCCATCAACAACCGACCGGCCCTTTCCTTCAACCTGCCCCGAAGACGTGGTGACAGATGGGTGACCCCGGAATGGGAATTCAGCCACTTGGAGGGCCGCTGATTTGGGTCTAGTCACCCTCCGCGTGCGCACCTCTTTCTTCGTCGTGTTCTTGCTCGCCGGTTGTGCACCCGAGCACCCGAAGCTGGGTGGGTTGACGCTCGAAACCGGAGCGACGGTGTTCAGCATCAAAGCGGGCGATCGGGTGCTGCTCGAGTCGTCGTCGGTGGTGGCGCCGGTAGCGACCCGCGTGGGCCGCGCGCGCTACGAGATGCAGTACGGCAGCTTCAAGATCACCGACAACCCTCCGGAATGGATCGAGGGCCAGAAGTTCGCGTGGGACACCGCGACGGGGGCCAAGCCCAGCGGCACCTGGAAAGACGCAAGCGGCGCTCCGGTGATGTCGTTGACCGCGGCGTCGACGGGCGTGGGCGAGCTCGCCATCACCTTCACCGCGTCGAACCCCGCCACCAACCGGCTCTCACTCGCGTTCTCGTGCGCGGCGGCCGATCGTTTTCTGGGTTTCGGCGCGCAGGCCGACGGCATCGATCACCGCGGCCACACCGTCGCGATGTGGACCAGCGAGCCCGGCATCGGCAAGCAGATGGCCGACGACGAGTACCCCGACCTCTGGTTCCTGGTGGGCACCCGGCACGCGTCGAGCTTCGGGCTTCCGACCTGGGCGTCGAATCGGGGCTACCAGGGCCTGGTGGGCAGTGACGCGCGCTCGGTGTTCGAGGTGTGCAGCAAGCGCGACGACGTCTTCCGCATCGAGGTGTGGAGCAACAAGTTCACGTTGTGGATCTACGAAGGCACTCCGGCTGATGCGCTGAGCCGCGCGACGCGTTCGGTGTTGGGGCGTCCGATGCGACCGCCGCCGATGGCCTTCGCGCCGTGGAACGACGCCGTGTTCGGCCCCGCGAACGTGCGCCGGGTGGCGAAGTTGCTGCGCGACAATCACATTCCTTCGTCGGCGATCTGGACGGAAGATTTCCGCGGCGGGACTGACGAGCCCAGCGGCTATCGCCTCACTGAAGAGTGGGACACCGATCGCACGCTCTACCCCGACGCCGAAGCGGTCGCGGCGGAGCTCAGTGACGGGGGCTTCGCATGGCAGGCGTACTTCAACACCTTCGTGGTCGATGGCACGCGCATCGCTGAGGAAGCGAAGGACGGCGGTCATCTCGTCGGCAGTCCTGACGGCGGCGCGTACCTGTTCAGCGGCGTCACCTTCAAACCGACGGGCCTCGCCGATTTGTCGCGGCCTGCCACCCGGGAGTGGGTGAAGGGCTACCTGCGCAAGGCGCTCGACATCGGCTTTAGCGGGTGGATGGCGGACTACGGCGAGTGGTTGCCGCAGGACGCGGTGCTCGCGAGTGGCGAAGACCCACTTCAAGCGCACAACCGGTACGCGCGGGAATGGGCGCGTCTCAACCAGGAGGTGATGGACGAACGCGTTGGTGATGGAAAGCAGCGCACCTTCTTCGCGCGCGCGGGCTGGATCGGCAGCAACACCGTGACGCCGGTGGTCTGGGCGGGAGATCAACGCACCAGCTTCCAGAAAGACGATGGCCTGCCCACCGTGATTCCCATGGGCATCAACCTCGGCCTCGCAGGCGTGAGCATGTACGCGCACGACATCGCCGGCTATCAGTCGGCGACCAACCCGCCTTCGACCAAGGAGCTGTTCTTTCGCTGGGTGTCGCTCGGCGCGCTCACACCGGTGATGCGTACGCACCACGGCATCGACGCGCGGAACAATTGGCGGCTCGATTCCGATGCCGAGACGCTCGGTCACTACAAGCGCTGGGCGCAGTTTCACATTCAGCTTTACCCGTACCTCGATGCGCACTCCGCTGAGGCCGAGGCGACGGGCGTGCCGATCGTTCGCGCGTTGGCGTTGATGACGCCCGATGAAGATCGCGGCTGGACGATCAGTGACGAGTACTTTCTCGGTGGCGCGATGCTGGTGGCGCCAGTCATCGACGAGGGCGCGGTGAGTCGCTCGGTGTACTTGCCGCGCGGCGAGTGGGTTTCGTGGGACGGCACGACTCGCGTGACGGGGCCGGTGGATGTGACGGTGGCCGCTCCCATGGGGGAACTGCCGATCTTCCTGCGCAAGGGTGCCTGCATTCCGCGGCTTCCTTCGCGGGTAGAGACGCTCCTCGACGCTGCGCCGCCGACGGTCGATCTGAACGACGTGAAGGACGAGCGCTCGCTCTTCGTGGTGCCCGGCGCGCAGAGCAGCTTCTTCGAGCGCGATGGCACTGAGTACGCCGTCTCGCTTTCCGAAGAGACCGGCTTTGCCGAAGGTGGCGCGACGTTGCCTGACTGCACGGGGCCAGAGCGCGGTTGCGTCGATCGTTCGGGGCTCAATCCGGTGGTGAGAATGCAAGCAGGGAAGTCACTCGGCTTTCCCGGTGGGGTGTTGACCATCATCGGGCCGCTGCGAAAGTACGACGTCGAAGTGATGCGATGAAGCTGCCGCCTCGACACTTGTTCGTCCGGGACGTGATCATCGTGATCGCGATGGCGCTCGCCTGGTGGTTCGAGCCGGGTCTTCGCGAGGGCGCGCTGGCGTGGCCGGTCGCGATTGGCACCGGCTTGCTCACGGCGATCGTCGGCTTCCTCGCGCACGAGTACGGGCACCTGTCCGCGTCACTCGCGACGGGCTCGCGGGTCAGCTACCCGTCGTCTCCGTTCAGCACGCTGCTCTTTCACTTCGACAGCGCGAAGAATGATCGGCGCCAGTTCTTGTGGATGTCGTTGGGCGGCTACGTGTCGAGCGTGATTGGCATCGGGCTGATCGTGGTGCTGGTCCCGCATGACGCGTGGGCTGGCCGCATCAGCGTGTTGCTCGCCGTCGCGGGGCTGGTGGTGACCTTCGTGCTCGAGGTGCCGATCACCATGCGCGTGTTTCGGGGCGCGCCGTTGCCGCTCGATGCCGCGTACCGACCCCATCAGGGCTGAACGATGCACTGCAAGGCCATGAGGAACGCGGTGAATCAGGGTCCACTCTGAGCCCCGCGCGCGCTGGCCCTCACCGCGCGGCTTTTTGTGAAAATGGATCCAGAGCGATGAGCACGTGAACAGCGCGCCGAGCGAAGAGGTCACTCTCATCAATTTTTTGACAAGTGGTGAGTTGGCTTCGGAGCCGATCACCGCTCCGAGCACGCGAAGAGGAGCCTGTTCGCGACGAGCACGAAGGAGATCTGAACCCCCCACGCCCCTTCGTGCTTTGGGACGCAGTTGCTGAGAACTCGGAGGTGATGCCGGCCCGAGAGGTTAGGGTTCGCCCGCCATGCGACGTATCGCTCACCTGTCCGATCTTCATTACGGCGCTGACCCCGAGCTGCAGCCCCGTCTCTTCGAGGGCCTGATCGCCGCCTTTGGAGGCCAGCAAGTCGACGTGATTGTCTTCACCGGCGACGTGTTCGACACCAACGAGCCGGGTCCGGGCCTGGTCGATGGCTTCCTGCGACTCCATGCAGGTATCGAAGCGAAGCTCGGGGGGCCCAGGCCCACCATTCTGCTGCCAGGCAATCACGATCGCCGCGCCGAGGGCGTCTTCGCGCCGTACCGTGAAGATCTCTTCGTCGAACTGGCGCAGAAGTTCGCCTCGCGCGCCGACGTGCAGGTGCTGGGCGGAGGCACTCCATTTCTCGCGCAGCGCGTGCCGCTCGTCGACTTCCCCTGCGACGTGGTGGCCTACGACTCCACCTACCTGCCTGCAGGCATCGCTTCCGCAGGCGGCGTGATTCGGCAGGAAGATCTCATTCAGATGGGCAGCGAGCTGGCCTCCGGAGATCCCGAGCGGCCCCTGCTGCTCCTGCTGCATCACCACCTCATTCCCACACCCGTCACCGACACCTCGGTCATCGACACCGCCGGGCGTCCTCCGCTGCAGAAGTTCCTGGTGGGTAAGGTGTTGCCCTGGCTGGTGAGCAACGGCGATCGCGAAGAGCTCACCATGACCGCGCTCGGCGCCGGCTCAGCCCTCACGACCCTGCAGACCCTCGGCCGTGCGGTGATCGTGCTCCACGGCCACAAGCACTACGCGACCGTACGCCTGCTCAAGGGCCTCGATGGCGATTCTGACCTGCTCATCACCAGCGCCGGCAGCTGCGGCCTCACGCAGGACTGGACCGGCGGCGAATACGACGAAGCGCCCAAGCTCTGGCCCTCGGTGAACTTCATTCAGGTCGATGGCTCGAAGGTGTCGGTGAGCTCGCAGGCCTGGTCTCCGTTTCAGCCCGAGCGCCGCAGCACGCCGCGCCACCTGGTGAGCGCGTCGCGCGATGGCCAGCAGTGGTCACTCGAGCTGCCGCCACTGCGCGAGGCGACCTTCAACCCGGTGCTCAAGATGAACGAGCTCGAGGCGCAGCTGGTGGTCTCGACCGCGCACCTCGGGCGGCTCGACGTGATGACGAAGCGGCGGCTGGTATCGCATTCGAGCGCGTGGCTTCGAGACTATTGGGAAGTGCTCGAGGGGCCGCCGGGAGCCGTGGCGCGCGATCTCGTGATCGATGGCGTGAACAAGGAGGACGGCAAGTGTCCGGCGCGCGTGAGCGTAGCGAAAGACGGCGTCTCAACCTGGCGCATCGAGGGCGGCGCCTTCGCCAACATCGCCGCCGCGCAAGACTTTCAGCTGGGCCAGGCTTTCGAAGCGGTCGAGCTGCTCAATCGATCGCGCGCTGACATGGCCCGGTTGGTCGTGCGAATGGGGCCGGTGAAGACCACTCCGTTCGCGTCGATCACCAATCTCACCACCGGCAAAGAGCGTCCCTGGCCGCTCACGCGTGACGGCGACGTGGTGACGGTCGAGCGCGCGAATTGCCCTGCGCGCACGCTGCTGCGGTTGTACTGGCCGCTCGAACGATGAACCTCAAACGACTGCTCGGCGCAGAGAACGGGTGGGGCGGCGCGGCAGGTACGGTCTTGCTCCTGGTCGCCGGGCTCAGCTTGTTGTTGTTCAGCGTCGCGGGGCTGAGCGAGGCCTCTCGGCTCAAGCCCGTCGAGCGCGGCTGCTCCGAGTGGCTGAAGGACTCATCGGGGCCCCGGTGGGTGACACTGGTCGGCTGCAAAGCCGAAGCGGACGGGGGCGTGTCACTGGCCGGTGAAGGCTCGGTGACCGGGTGCTTTGAGGGTGGCGTCTTCGCGCCCGGTGCGCAGCCGCCGCGAAAGAACGTGCTGGTTGGGTTGATCGTCGGGCTGATCGCGGTCGCGTTGGCGGTGCGCAGCATGTTCATGCGCTACCTGGTGGAACGCGACAGCTCGCTCTGAGATCGGCTCAGAACTGGAAGCTCGCGAGACCGGCGGTCACTCAGCGCGCAAAGTTCCGCGGGGCACCGCCGTCGCCGCGTCAGCCGGCCGCGTGCCGCGCAAAAAGGCTCAGCGCACCTGCACCACGCCCACCATCGTCGGCGCGTGGTAGTCGCAGTAGTAGGGGTAGAGCCCCGGCGCGGGGAATTGGAACGTCGTATCAGCCGAGCCCATGTCGGTTCGGGTGATCGGGTTGTTCGCCGCGCCGGCGTCGCCCTGGTACTGGCCCGGCACCAACGGGTGCACGCTGAAGTTGCCAGTGAACGTCACGCTCTGTCCGGCGGAGATCGCCAGGCACTTCGGTGCGTAACCGAGGGGTGGGCTCCCGTTGGCCGACCCGAACGACACGCGCCGCGCTGCGCCCGAGGCGGTTTGATCGTCGAAAGCCGCGCAGCCGTGCACCACCTGCGCGTCCCCCGCATCCGCGGCGCCGCCGTCGGCTGCCGGGGTCACCGGACCACCACAGCCCGCGAGCGTGAAACTCAAACCCAGAAAGGCCTGAAAGAAAATTCTCATGCCCCTCTCTGCGCACCTCTTCGCCACGGCGCCATCTAAAAAAAAAGAAGACCGCGAAGTCCAATTTCGGACTTGCTCCGTACTGCCCGCATCACTCTGACAAACCAAGGAGCGCAGCAGCGCATGAGCAACCAAGAAGAAACGAAGGTCTCTCGCCGAAACGCGTTGGTCACCACCGCGGTCGGCCTGGGCATGGCGGCAGTATTGGTGAAGGCGAAGTCGGCACAGGCGCAGTCGATGGACGACACGGCCATCTTGAAGGCCCTGATCCGGGCGGAACGGAACGCCATCGCGACGTACACCGCGGGTGCCGGTGTCATCGATGGTGCGCCGAACACCGACCCGTTGTTCGGCTACCGGGGCATCGTGAAGGCCGTCGCCCTGCACTTTGCCGGTCAGCATGTCGATCACGAGGCCAAGCTGGTGGCGTATCTGCGCACCCAGGGCGGGACCGACGACGTCGGCGCAGGCGCCGCTCAGATTCCCGCGGGGTTCGTCGCGAACATCAAGAACGTCATCGACCTCGCGACCAACGCCGAGAAGGCCGCGGCGATCGCGTACACCGACGTCCAGAAGGCCATCACCCGCTCTGAGAACGCAGAGCTCGCGGCGGCCATCGGCTCAGACGAGACTCAACACTTCGTGGTGCTGCAGTTGCTGGCGCGTGGGTTCGTCAGCCCTCCGGCCGCTACCATGGGTGCAACCGCTGAGGCGTTGGCCGGGCCTGCCGCCAAGCTCGCACCGCGCAGCTTCACCGTGACCATCGGCACGAGCCTGGGTCTGGATGACGCGGCGCTCGCCTTCTACGACGTGACGCAGTGAGCGCACGCCTCCACTTCTCAAAGGAACAAGACTCATGACGAACAAGATCGACAAGACGCGACGTTTCCTGGTGGCCGGTGGTGCAGTGCTCGGCGTGGGGGCGTTGGCTGCGGCTTGCGGTGCCCAGCCGATGTCGAACGACGCCGGGACGGGCGCGGGCGGCGGCGGTGGCGCGGGCGGCGGCGGTGGCGCTGATGCAGGCATGGACTCCGACATCGAGTTGCTCAACGCGCTGTTGACGGCCGAGTACAAGGCGATCGACGCGTACACCCAGGGCGCAGGCGTGCTGATGACCGATAGCTCGGACCTCGGCAAGCTGGTCCTCGCAGTGGCCGTCGAGTTCCAGAAGGATCACAAGGAACACGCCGTAGTGCTCAGCGCGACGATCACCGCGCTGGGCGGGACCCCGGTGCTCGAGGCGAACAACAAGTTCACCATGCCCACCGGTTTCCGGGCATCGACGCCCAACGTGATGAAGCTGGCCTGCAACGAAGAGCGCAAGGCAGCCATCGCCTACAATCAGGTGATCAAGGGCCTCAAGCACGCTGACAACCGCTTCATCTCGGCCGCCATTCAGGGCGACGAGACGCAGCACTACGTGGTGCTGGTGGCGCTCATCGAAGGGCTGGCGGTGCCGACGGCTGCGCTGACCCTGGCGAAGGCTGATCAGGTCGTCCCACGCGCCTTCGTGTCGGAATCGAGAATGGGTGCGGGCAACGGGCTGCAGGCCGAGGCTGACATTTCAGTCACGGACATGATGTGACCGCGCGGGAGACCCTGTGAGAGCTCAAGAACTCGTCATCATCTTTCTCATCGTTTTTTTGCTCTTCGGGGCCTCCCGGCTTCCCCAGCTCGGTTCGTCGCTGGGGTCGACCATTCGCAACTTCAAGAAGGGTTTTGCGGGCGATGACGAGGCTGCCGGTCAGCCCGGCGCCTCCCCTGAGAGGCCGTCAGATGTTCAACGTCGGCCCGGGTGAGATCGCGCTGATCGCGGTGGCGGCCCTGTTGGTCTTGGGCCCCAGTCGCTTGCCTGAGTTGGCGCGGGGCCTCGGGCACTTCATGCGCGAGTTCCGCAGGCAGACGAATGAGGTTCGCAGCGTGGTCGAGAAAGAATTCGGCCGCCTCGACGACGCCGGCCCACCTCAAATGAGCGCGGCGAAGCCGTCTCCAAGCGCCGACGCGGTGGCGGTGCCGGCCCCGGAAGGGGCCGAAGCCCTGGTCACGGCGGCACGAAGTACAGGTTGACCCAGGAGCTGCGCCAATCGGCGCCAGGCTCAGTCGAACGCTCCCTGTGCACGGCGCTGATCAACCAGTGGCCGGTGCGATCGATCGCGAAGGTCGCTTTGGGAATCGAGCTCAGTTCAGGCGACGGGTGCCCGGTGGGAGGGAGCCACCCGCGAGCGCGGACGTGGCGAAGTCAGCGAGGGCGGTCAGCACGACGTTCTGGCTCCAGGGGCCAAATGACACCCGCGCGACGCCGAGCTCTTGCATGCGCGAGAGCGCCAAAGAGCCGGGCACCGCGATGAGGTTCACCTTTCGCGGGCCAAGCGCGCCGACCAGCGCTCCGACCTGCGCTTCGTTGAGCTTGCCCGGGACGAAGAAGGTCGACGCGCCGGCCTCGAGGTACGCGCGCCCGCGCTCGATGGCGTCTGCGAGCACCTCGCCCGGGTCTTTGTCGCCCGCGCGGAGGAACGCATCGGTTCGCGCGTTGAGCACGAACGGCACGCCCTCGGCCCTGGCGGCGGCGACGGCCGCGCTCACCGCACTGACAGCCTCTGAAAGTGGCTTGAGCTGGTCTTCGAGGTTCGCGCCAACGATGCCGGCGCCGATCGCGCGCCGCACCGCCTCACCAGCGTCCCCGTAACCGGCCTCCAGGTCGGCGCTGACCGGAAGCGAAACCGCCGCGGCGATGCGACCGACGGCATCGATCATCTCTGCCAGGGGAATCTTCTCGCCGTCGGGGTAGCCACGCGCCGCCGCGATGGAGTGACTGGCGGTCGCCAACGCCCTGACGCCCGGCGCCGCGGCGACGACCTTCGCGCTGATGACGTCCCACACGTTGACCAACACGAGCAGCTCGGGGGCCTCGTGCAGGCGGTGGAGTTCGGTAGCCTTCGTCTTCAGCTCGGCAAGAGCAGTCATGTCGAAATCTTACCGGATTCTTTCAGGGGCTGCGGTTGCCTGTACCGGGGTCGTCGAGCCCCAGTCCGGGCGCATGCCGTGTCACCCAACCCTCCTGGAGCAACTGTCACCTGCGGGCCGCGCGCGCTTTCTGGAGCACCTCGAGCACCGCACGGTGAAAACCAAGGGCGCCTTTCTCCCAAAAGGGGACGCTGTTCGACCCGAAGGCGTCACCGCTTCCGGAAGGTCCATGCGGGTCATTCTCGGCGACGACCTCGGGCCGCGGCGCAGACCAGCAACAGCAGCCCGACCCCTGGTGCGCCGTTGGCAGCACAGCCGCAGCCCACTCCCAGCGTCCGGGGCGGCCCTGAGCCAGCGTCCGGTGCGCCTGCGTCCGGTGCGCCCGCGTCTATCGGGTCGACGACCTCGACCGTCGCCAATGCCGTCTGTCCCGCCGAGTCTCGTGCTTCCACGGTGTCGATGACCCCCGTCATCGCGCCGGCTTGATAGCGACCCGTGGAGTCGATCGTTCCCCCCGAAGGGTTGGCTGAGAGCCCGAAGGCGAGGCCGCGACCGGTGCCGCCTGTGACCGTGAAAGCCACTGCCGTACCCGCCCTCACCCGCGCCAGGGACGGCACGATGTTCAGGGTGGGTGGCGCGAGCACCGTGACCGTGTGCGCCGCGGAAAGGAGATCGGGCGTAGTCGCGACGACGGAAAAGCTCTGCTGCGACGCCCTGAAAGACAGCATGACGACTGATGCTCCGGGAATGAGCACGACCTGCGCACCGGGCACCGTGCACGACGAATCGACGAACAGCGCCGTCGCGCCTCCTGCGTCCACCGTCACCGGGACCGGCTCCCCGGTCACCGCGAGCCCTCCGCCGATGCCCGCCCGTTGCTGCACCTCGAGCGCGAGGCACTCGCCGACAAATCCACCAGGAGGGCCCTGCACTTCCAACCGGCTCGCCAGCGGCACTCCCGCGCTGCGCACATCGTCGAAGTCGAGTGTCCCCAGCCACCGGCGGTCGTCGGCGTAGGGCTCGCCGACGGCAAGGCGCGAGACTGACAAGCGGGTGCCAGAAAAATCAACCGAGCGCTGTTCGAGCAGAAGCTGCCCATCGAGCCACAATGAACGGCCGCCATCGCTGGTGCCCGCGCCCGTGATCGACAATTCCAGGAGCTGCCAGCTTCCCAGCTGCAGCCCCGCGTCGGCCCCGACCTCGCTGTAGCCGCCGTCGGCACCAAAGCCGCCCATGGCGAGATTGAGGTTCGAGCGAACCTTGATGTCGATGAGCGCCGGACTCTGCCCGGTACCGTTGGTGAGTTGCGCGATGATGGGTGAGCCCGCGCCATTGGACGCGACCAGCCGCACCCAGGTGCGCGCGAAGAAGTCGCCGAACACGGGGGCGGCGTCGTCGAAGAGCGCTGTATCAGCAGCGTTGCCCATCGATGACTCGCCGTCGATCAACCGCAACCCGAAGTTGCCCCGGTGTGCGGCGCTCGCCGAGGCCATGATCGACGATTGCAGATAGGGTTCGATGACGGTGTTGAAGCACCCCGGCGGCAGCTCGGTGTCGAGGCGCTTCCCCGTTTCTACATCGCAAGTCAGGGCGTCATCGCGCACCAGCACCGTCGCCGTCGCGGCCGTGAAGCCCGGGCCCGTGGCGAGCCAGCTGGTGAGTCCCCCCACTCCGCTGCGCAAATAGAAGAACGGGCTGAGCGAACTGCCCGGCGAGATGCTCACCGTCACCATCGGGCCCCAGGCGGAAGAGGGCGCTGGCCCCAGGGAGACCTGAGCACCCGGGGGCGCGCTCACCACCACCAAGAGAGTTCCAGTGCTCACAGGCATGCCATTGGCACCGCGCCGCTCGACCGTCAGGCCCTGGGTCCTTCCGCCCAGTCGCAGTGACGCGGGAGCGCCTTGAAAGCTCAACGACTGTGCGCGTGCGCCGAACGCGAAGACCAGGCTGAAGAGGACGACCTTCGTGCAAGCGACCACGCTTCAGCTTAGGCCTTTGCGGCAGCGAGGAGACCAGGCCTGCGCGATTGCCGCGTCGCCTCACCGCCGCAGGCCGTCGAGTATCCTGACCCGAGTCAGCCGAGTTGATAGCCAGCAAACTTTTCCCGAAGCGTGCGCTTGAGCACCTTGCCAGTCGGCCCAATCGGCAACGCGTCGACGAACTCGATCGCATCAGGCAGCCACCACTTCACCAGCCGCGCCTCGAGGAACTCCTGCAGCGCTTCCTTGGTGATCTGCTGATCCTTCTGCTTCACCACCACCAGCAACGGCCGCTCGACCCAGCGATCGTGGGGAACTCCGATGGCCGCGGCCTGCGCGACCGCGGGGTGCATCATCGCGGCGTGCTCGAGATCGATCGAGCTGATCCACTCGCCGCCCGACTTGATCACGTCCTTGCTGCGATCCGTGATCTGCATGTACCCGTCGGGATCGATCGTCGCGATGTCACCGGTGAAGAACCAGCCGTCGACGTGCTGGCTGTGATCATCACTCTTGAAATACCCGCTCGCGACCCACGGCCCCTTCGTCTGCAGGTGACCTGACGTCTTCCCGTCGAACGGCACTTCCTTGCCGGCGTCATCGACCAGGCGCAGGTCGACTCCGAAGATGGGCCGGCCCTGCTTGAGCAGCACGGGCAGCTTCTGCTCGTCACTGAGCCCTTCGTGCTTCGGCAACAACCGGCACGCCGTCCCCAGCGGAGACATCTCGGTCATGCCCCAGGCGTGCAGCACCTTCGCGCCGTGCTCTTCCTGGAACGCCTTGATCATCGACGGAGGACACGCGCTCCCGCCGATCACCACCTGGCGCAGCGTGCTCATCTTCTTGCCCGCCGCCTTCGCGGTGGCGAGCAGGCCCATCCACACCGTGGGCACGCCGAGCGCGCTGCTGACCTTCTCGCTCTCGATCAACTCGAGCAGGCTCTTGCCGTCCATCCCGGGCCCCGGGAGCACCAGCTTGCTGCCCACCATCGCCGCCGCGTACGGCACGCCCCACGCGTTGACGTGGAACATCGGAACCACCGGCAAGGTGACGTCGCTCGCGGAGATCGCCAGCGCGTCGACCATCGAGATTGCGTAGCTGTGCAGCACGGTGCTGCGGTGCGAGTAGAGAACGCCCTTGGGCAACCCCACCGTGCCCGAGGTGTAACAAAGCGATGACGCCGTGTGCTCGTCGAGCTTCGGCCACTCGAAGGTGTCCCTCTTCCCCGGCAGCAGCGCCTCGTACGCCCGCACGTTCGGCAACCCGCTGTCCCTGGGCAGGTGCGCTTCATCGGTCAACGCGACGAAGTGCTGCAGCGAAGTCGGCACGCTGCCCAGGTGCTTGGCGAGCGGGAGGAAGGTGGTGTCGAAGAACAACATCGTGTCGCCCGCGTGGTTCACGATGTACGTCAACTGATCAGGTGGGAGGCGCGGGTTGATGGTGTGAAGCACCGCTCCGATGCCAGAGACCGCGAAGTAGAGCTCGAGGTGGCGCTGCGTGTTCCACGCGAGGGTGGCGAGGCGATCGCCGGGCTTCACGCCCAGGTCGAGCAGCGCGTGGGCGAGCTGTCGCACGCGCTTCGAGATCTCACCCCAGTTCGATCTGACGATCGGCCCCTCGACGGTGCGAGTGACCACCTCGACGGACGGGTGGAACTTCGAAGCGAACTCCAGCTGGGCGGAAATCAGCAGCGGCTGATCCATCATGAGTCCGTTCATGGCCGCGCAGCGTACTGTCAAATCGAGCACCCGGCAGATCGTGATAACGACATCCCCAATGCTCTGGTTGCTCCGCTCCGCGATCGTGATGATCTACCCGCGCACCAGGGAACTGCCGGGCATCGAAGATTGCGCGCTCGACGAGCACCTCGAGCGGTATCGCCGGGAGACCCCGTGGCTCGTTTGGCTCGGCACCATGGTGGGCGCGCTGTTGTTTCATCTGACGCCGATCATCACCGTGTACGTGCCGCTGCCCGCGTTCCTGCTTTCGGCGAAGCTCAAGGATCGCCACGCGATGGGCATCATGACGACCCGGCTCTACCTGGTGCGCCAGGCGGTGTTCCTGGTGAAGCTCTGCGCGGGGCTGTGCTGGGGCGTCGACCCTGAAGTGCGCAAGCGCTTCGCGTTGCCTCCGCTGCCCAAAGATCCCGGCACCTGGAGGATCACGTGAGCCACGTTCCCTTCCGCGAGCGCGGGCAGGACTTCGAAGCGAGCTTCGACTTCGTGGTCGTCGGCTCGGGGGCCGGAGGCGCGGCGGCCGCGGTGACGCTCGCGCGGGCGGGCCGTACGGTGGCGATCGTCGAAGCGGGCGCGTGGCGGGAGCCGGAGGATTACCCGCACTCCTCCTACGGCGCGATGCGCGATCTGATGGATGACTGGAGTTCCCAGGCGACCATCGGCCGCGCGCTGTGGCCGGTGGTGCAGGCGCGCACGGTGGGCGGGACGACGGTGATCAACTCGGCGATCTGCGTGCGCACGCCGGGCGACATCTTCCGGCAGTGGGAAACGCAGCACGGCATCGGCGGGCTGGAGACGCAGATGTACGCGCTGCAGGATCAGCTGGAAAAGGACCTCTCGGTGGGGCCCGTGCCCAGCGGTGCGTGGGGCCACAGCAACCGCCTCGCGAAGGAGGCCGAAGCCAGGCTCGGGTGGCCCGACCCGCGCCCGATGCTGCGGTACGCGAAGGACTGCCTGGGGACTGGCATGTGCCTTTCGGGCTGCCGGGAGAAGAAGAAGAAGAGCATGGCGGTCACCTTCGTGCCCGAAGTGCAACAGCGCGGCGGCACGGTGGTGTCGTCGGCGCCCGTCGAGAAGGTGTTGTTCGAAGGCACGCGGGCCATCGGGGTGACCGGGCGTTTTCAGCACCCTGCGACGAAGAAATCCGGAGCGCGCTTCACCCTTCGCGCGACCAGGGCCGTGGTGGTCGCCGCGTCGGCCACGCACTCGCCGGTGTTGCTGATGCGCTCGGGGCTCAAGCTCGAGGCGCTGGGGAAGTTCTTCCGCTCGCATCCCGGGACCGGCGTGTTCGGTTGTTACGATGATCCGGTCGACATGAACGTCGGCACCACGCAGGGTTGGGCTTCGACCTCGTTTCGCACCACGCCGGGGTTCAAGCTCGAGACGCTGGCGATCCCTCCGGAGATGGTGGCGAGCCGGCTCGCGGGCGGCGGCACGGTGTTGATGGAGCGGCTGGCGAAGTACCGGCACATCGCGATGTGGGTGCTCGCCTGCCGCGCGGAGTCGGTCGGGACCGTGCGTAAGTCGCCGTTCGGTAGCAAGCCGATGATCTCGTACTCGCTCGATGAGGCCGACATGCGGCGGTTCCGCGATGGCATGGTGATGATCGCGCGCCAGCACTTCGCCGCCGGCGCTCGGAGCATTCTGCCGGGGATCGCCGGGTTCCCGTACGAGCTCGGGCCTGATCAGCTCAAGTTGATGGAAGACGCGCCGCTCGACCCCCGCGCGTACATCGCGGTGCTCAGTCATCTGTTCGGGGGCTGCGTGATGGGCACCGACGCAAAGACCTCGGTGACGGATGGGATGGGGCGGGTGCACGGCACGCAGGGCCTGGTGGTGGCCGATGCCTCGGTCATTCCCACGAACCTGGGCGTCAACCCGCAGCACACCATCATGGCGCTCGCGCAGGTGTTCGCGGCCGCGCTCGTTTAAGTTTCAGGAAGAATGCGACTGGCGGCGCGGGGCTGTGTCTGGGGGTGACGTTCAACTCCCAACCTCAGGACACACCCATGAAACGCTTCACTCTGATCTGCCTGTTCGCTCTGGCTGGCTGCGGCGGCACCGACCCCGGCTCCACCACCACCTCGTCTTCGCAGACCTGCAACGAGCGGCACCTGTGCATCAACGGCTCGTGCACCTGCTCGGAAGGGCCGAAGAAGGACAACAGTTGCTGCGACCCGAGCGACTCGCGGTGCACGACCAACAAGTGCGACACGTATTGTAAATACTGTCAGTGAGTGGAAGGCGTCTGCGGGCTGTTCGAGCCCGCGCACGTGCTTCGTTCGCTCAGGGCGTGATCGTGAGCACCGGGATGTCGGCGAACTCGAAGGTGAGGTTCGCGTTCGAGCCGGCGCCAGAGTCAGTCTGGTTGGCATCGCAATACGTCCAGCTCACGCCCTGATCGAGGCTGAAGCGGTAGACGTATCGATTGGCAGCGCCGACTGCAGGGGCCGTAAACGAAGCCTGATACTCGTCGTTATTTCCGCTCTGCACGTTGTACGTCGCGTTCGTCCACGTCCAGCCCGACTGGTACTGCGGGTTCGAGGTCGCCAGGCCGTACCCGAGTTGGGCGCGAACGTTGGCATTGGCTCCCGCGGCTTCGGTTGTTCCTGCGTGGAAGAGCTGACCGTACACGATCGCAGTCGACGCACCCGCCATCGCTGCCAAAGAGAGCGGGAACTGCACGTCGCAGTAGTTGGCCTCGAGCGCTGCGTTCGATTCATTCTGAACTGTGCAAGCGCACGCGATGGCTGCCGATGTGCTGTTGCGGGGTGCCGGAGCGCCCGTCGTGAAATCGGACGCGTTGTTGTTCACGTCCGCACAACCAGACTGCACGCGGAACACTGCCGTCGATGCTGACGGCGCAGGCGAGGTCGAGACCGTGCTGGCAGGCCCCTCCCAGCATCCCGTCCCGACCGCCTGAGTGCCGAACCCCAGGAAATCGACGACCGACGCACCCGTGGGGCATGAGGCCGAGCCAAGGCTCGTGCTGTTGCTGAGCAATGCAATCTTGCCAGCGGTTTGGCTCATGTTGATGTTCGAGCCGCTCGCGTCAGGCGTCGGCAAGGTCGCCCCTGTTCCCTGCGCAGCCTGCATTCGCACCAAGAAGAACCCGTTCGGCTGAATGGTGCCGCTGAACGTTGCGACTTGCCAGGAGGTACCTGCCGCGCTGGCGTATTGGAGTGACCAGCCAACCATCGTCACTGCCGCGGTTCCTCGGTTGTGGAGTTCGATGAAGTCGGCATTCGGCACGCTGGCTCCGCTACCGCCACCGCCGAAGAGCTGGCTGATTACGACCGAGCCCGCGCAGAGATTGGGGCTGGTGGTGGTGAACCCACTGGGATGGGTGAACTGCCCGGCCAGCGGAACGCCTCCCCCGCTCGAAGCCGCGGTCGTGACGCGAATCTTGTAGCTCCGGTTCACCAGCAAACCAGGCGAGGCCGTCAACGTCGCGACGGTGTTTCCGCCGCTCATCATCGGCGAAGCAGCCGAGAACGCGATGCAACTCGCGAAGCTGTCGAGCGAGACCTGAAGCGATCCGCTGCACGCCCCCGCGGTCGTCTGCGCGGTCAGCGTGGCGGGGTTCATCGCGGTCGTGAACGTGACCGAGATCGAGGGAGACGCCGACGGGGTGGACCCATCGGCGGGAGTGGTGCTCGCAACCGCCGGGGTCACCACACACGCCCCCGAGCCGTCGCAGACCGTTCCACCCATCTGGTTGCACGCGGTGCCGGAGGCCAGCGCAGGATGGGAAGGCACTCCGGCCGTACACACCTCCGACGTACACTGGTTGCCGTCGTCCGCAGGGGCGTCGGCGTTGTCGTTGACCGACGCGATCGCGCCCGCGCCATCACACTGCGCCTGCTTGCAGTCGCCGGCCGTCTGCGCGGCGACCACCGTACCCGCGGCCGTGTTGTTCGCACCGCACGTGTTGCCGCTGCAGGTGCGGGTCTGACACTCGGTGTCCGTTCCAGGGCACTGCGTCGCCACGTTGCACCCCACGCACGACCCGGTGGCCGTGCAGAAGCTGCCGCCGTTCTGGTTGCAGGCGCTGTCCATCGGCTTGGCCGGATGCGAAGGAACACCCGAGGTGCAGACCTCGTTCGTGCACTGATTGCCATCGTCCGCCGGCGCGTCAGCGCTCGCGTTCACCGCCACGATGTTACCGGCGCCGTCACACTGATTGACCTTGCAGTCACCCAGGGTCTGCGCGCTGGTCGGAGTGCCCGCGGCCGTGTTGTTCGTACCGCACGCGCCGCTGTTGCACGTGCGCGTCTTGCACTCGGTGTCGACGCCAGGGCACTGCGTCGCCGTGTTGCACGCCACGCAGTTCGCCGTGCTGTTGCACACGACGCCGCCGTTCTGGTTGCACGCGGTGTCGACCGGCACCGAGGGAAAGCTGGGCGCGCCCCCGGCGCAGACCTGCGCGGTGCACTGATTGCCGTCATCGCCGGGAACGTCGCCATCCTGGTTCGCCGCGATGATCGCTCCGGCGCCATCGCAGCGGTTCTCTTTGCAATCACCGGCGACCTGCGCCGCGGTGACGGTGCCCGCGACTGCATTCGCGACGCCGCACACGTTGCTGTTGCAGGTGCGCGTCTGGCACTCGGAGTCGGTGCCGGGACACTGGCTGGGCGCGTTGCAGCTGACGCACGCTCCGGCCGCGCTGCAGAAGCTGCCCCCGTTCTGGTTGCAGGCGGTGTTCACGGCGGCGGGCGGGAAGCTGGGCGCGCCCGCGACGCAGGTCTGCTGCGTGCACTGGTTGCCATCATCGGCCGGAACATCGGTGTTCTTCGCCACCGACACTACGCTGCCGGAGCCGTTGCACTGGTTCTCCTGGCAGTCGTTCGGCGTCTGCGCGCTGGTCGGCGTCCCCGCGGACGTGAAGCTGAAGCCGCAGGTGTTGCTGTTGCAAGTGCGAGCCTGGCAATCGGTGTCGGTGCCAGGGCACTGCGTGCCGACGTTGCAGGTCACGCACGCCGCCGTCGCATTGCAGAAGCTGCCCAGACCCGGGCCGCAGGCGGTGTTCACCGGAACCGCGGGGAAGACGGGCACGCCGGCGTTGCACGCCTGGCTGGTGCACTGGTTGCCGTCATCGGCCGGGATGTCGGCGTTCTTGTTGACCGTCACCACCGCCCCCGCGCCGTCGCACTGGTTCTCCTTGCAGTCATTGGCCGTCTGGCTCGTGGTCACGAAGCCCGCCGCGGTGTTGCTCGTGCCGCAGACGTTGCTGATGCAGGTGCGCGTCTGGCATTCGCTGTCGCTGCCGGGGCACTGCGCGGCAGCGGTGCAGGCGACACAGGCGCCGGCCGCGCTGCAGAAGGCGCCGTTGTTCTGGGTGCAGGCGGTGTTCACCGCCACCGGGGGAAAGGCCGGGGCCCCGCTGCTGCACGCCTGCGCGGTGCACTCGTTCCCGTCGTCCAGCGGGAGGTCGGCGTTATCGTTCTGGTTGACGATGTTGCCGCTGCCATCGCACACGTTCTTGCGGCAATTGTTCGCCGTCTGCGCGGCGACCGCGGTGCCCGCGGAAGTAAAGGTGGTGCCGCAGACGTTGTTGGTGCAGCTGCGCGCCTGGCACTCGTCGTCGGTGCCGGGGCAATCATTGGCGCTCAGGCAACCCACGCACACGCCCGCAGAACACTGGCCAGCGGTGCCGCACGCCGCGCCCATGGTCGCGTTGACGAAGTGAGGCGCTCCCGCGAGGCAGCTGTCGATCGTGCAGGCGTTGTTGTCGTTGGGCGCGTCGGTGTCGTCGTTCGCGGTCGTCACCGCGCCCGCGCCGTTGCACACGTTCTTCTGGCAGTCGCGCGCGGTCTGCGAAGTGACCACCGTGTTCTGCGCGGTGAAAGTGAAGCCGCAGACACCGGCGGTGCAGGTGCGCTGCTGGCATTCCCCATCGGTGCCGGGGCAGTCGGCGGCGGCCGCACAAGCCACGCACGCTCCGGCGCCATCACATTTGGTTCCCGTGCCTTCGCTGCAGGTCGCGCCCGCGGCGACCGGCGGGTGAGAGAGCACCCCGCCGGTGCACACGTCATTGGTGCAGCTCGTCGCGTCGGCCTGAACGTCGGTGTCGTCGTTGAGGAGCTCGGTGGCGCCGTTGCCGTCGCACTGGCTCTTCTTGCAGTCACCGGCTGTCTGCGCGGTCACGGCCGTGCCGCGGACCACGTTGTTCACACCACAGGTTCCCGCCACGCAGGTGCGCGCCTGGCACTCGGTCGAGACGCCGCAGTCGGCAGGAGCCGCGCAGGTGACGCACGCGCCCTGGCCATCACACTTGAGCATGCCCCCGGCGCCGCAGGCCGTCGCCGCCGCGAGCGGCGGGTGCGAGGGAACGCCGTTGGTGCAGACGTCGTTGGTGCATTCCTGCGAATCAGACGCCACGTCGGTGTCGTCATTGGCGAGCACCGCGTTGCCCAGGCCGTCGCACTGGCTGACCTTGCAGTCGCCCGCGGTCTGAAGGCCGACGCGCGTCCCCGCGGTCACGTTCGCCTTGCCACAGACCTTGTTCTCGCAGGTGTTCGCAACACAGGCCCCCGGAGCGGCGCCGCAATCAGCCGCCGTGGCGCAAGCCTTGCCGGAAGGCTCAGGAACGCAGGCGAAACCGCTGAAAGTAAGCGCCGCAACCAACACAGTCCCTGCCCGGTTCAGACGAATCATGGGGGGCTGCTTCTCTTGGCTGCGCCCCTGAATCAAGTCTCATCGCGGCAGATCGCGGGTGGGATACGTGCGCTCATTTCCCACTCGCAGCGTCGCTTCGTCGTGGCCCGGGACTACTTCGTGGTCTCGGCCCCCACGATGATGAACTCCACCCGCCGGTTCAGCTCGCGGCCCTGCTCGGTGTCGTTCGAGCCGATCGGCTTGTCCGGCCCGAAACCCCTGGCCGTGATGCGCTTGGCGTCGATGCCGTGCTTGAGCAGCCACTGCCGCACGCTCTCGGCGCGCGCTTCGCTCAGCTTGACGTTGTTGGCGCGACCGCCGCGGCCGTCTGTGTGCCCTTCGATCGACACCCGCTCCACCTCGGGGTGGTCCTTCAGAAGGCCGGCCACCTGCTCGAGCAACGGGAAGCTCTTCGGCAGGATCACCGACTTGCCCGTCGCGAAGTTCACCTTCTCTTTGATGATGATGCGATCTCGCGTGATGGTGACCAGCTGCTTCTGCAACGCGGGGCAGCCATCGTTTTCTTTCACGCCGGGCACCGTGCGGCAGGCATCGACCGGGTCAGCCACGCCGTCGGCGTCGGTGTCCATCACCGGACAGCCGCCGTTCTCTTTCTCACCCTTGACCGCGGGACACGCGTCGTCAGCATCGAGCACGCCATCGTCGTCGGCGTCCACCACCGGGCAGCCCTTGAGCGCCGCGGGGCCTTTGAGGGTCGGGCAGGCGTCGTCAGCATCGAGCACGCCGTCTTCATCGGCGTCCAGCACCGGGCAGCCCTTGAGCGCCAACACGCCCTTCACCGACGGGCAGGCGTCGTCGGCGTCGAACAAGCCATCACCATCGCTGTCGACGTCGGGGCACCCGTGGCGAGCCATGAGGCCCTTCACGGTGGGACAGGTGTCGTCGCGGTTCGCGATGCCATCACCGTCGAGGTCGAGCTCAGGACAGGTGGCGGGCTCATGCGGCTGGCCCTGCACGCAGCGGGGTTGCTCAATCGCCTTCTCTGCCGGCTTTGCCCGGGGCGCGAGCGCGACGCCCGCGAGAATGCGAAAGGTCGGCGTGCCCGGCAACGAGCCGAAGCCCGGCCCACCCACCGCGTACACCTCGAACAAGTCGAACAGCGGGTAGCGCAGCCCGAGGTCGAGCTCCGCGCCCACCCCGGCCCGGGTGAACGGCACGTCGAAACGCGTCGACAGTTCACCGCGCAGCCCGTCACCCAGGGTGGACAGAATCAGCGCCGGCATCAAGAGGCTGCCCACTTCGTCTTTCACGCTGGCGGAGTTCGTGAGCGGCTGCGCGTTGCGCACCAGCACGCCCACCGACCCTCCGAGCCGCAGGAACGAGTTGAGGGTACGCCCGATGCCGATTGAGGGAATCACCGAGACGGAGTTGTCTTTGGTGAAGGCGGCCGCGCTCCCGAGGGGAATGCCCAACGCGAGGCCCACCGAGACGTCGACCGCGTCTCCGCGACGCTGCTGCCAGGGCGCGGCTCGCACACCCAGCCACGGCGTCCCCGCGGCCACCCCGCCCATCACCGGGGTGTAGCCCTTCGAGGACAGATCGGCCCCCGACTGCGAGAGCACGATGGGCAGTTGAAGCGACACGTCGAGCCAATCAGTGATGGAGAACGCGCCCGACAGGTGAAGCCCGATGCGATTGCCCACGATGCTGCCGGCCCGTTTGCCGTCTTCGAGCAACACCAGCGGGTCCTGCTCGTAGTGAAAGGTCAGCGCCGCGCGGTATTGGAACTTCGGCAGCAGGTCCGCTGACTCCACCAGCAGCCCGTGTGCGGCAGCGCCGTTGAGCCGAGCCCGCTCGAGTTCGAAGCCCGGCACGACGGTCTGCGCCAGCGCTCCGGTGCTCGCCACCACCACCGCGGTCGCGAGGGCGCGGCGGCGACGACCGAGCAGTGCGAACGCGAGCAGCGGCAACAACCACCACCCGCCCGTGGATCCCGCAGACGCGCAGCCCACCCCGACGCCGCCTCCTGAGACGGAGTAGTCGCGCACGATCAGACCGATGGGGGTTGACTCGACGTCGTCTTCCTTCGCGGTGACCTGGTGCGCGCCGGGCGTGAGGCCTATGGCAGGCGAGCAGCTCCAACTGCCGTCGCGCAGCGCGGTGGCCTGGCAGACCTCCACGCCGTCGATGAGCACTGAGACCGCGGCGCCGGGCTGCGCGGTGCCGGTGAAGGTGGGGAACTCGCCGGTGGTGCTGCCATCGGCCGGGGTGACCACCACCGGCGGGTTGAGCACCGTGAAGGGCACCGCCGTCGATTCAGCCGAGGTACCGCCGCCGCTGGTGGCGCTCGCGGTGACGGTGTGCGCGCCGGGAAGCAGCGGAGTGCCGGGCGTGCAGCTGAAGTGACCGCTGGCGTCGGCGGTGGCGGTGCACACCGTCTGGCCATCGACCTTCACGGTCACGCGCGAGCCGGGCTCTGCCGTGCCGCTGAAGTCGGGCGTGCTGTCGAGCGTGCTGGTGTCGCGTGCGGGCGAGGTGAGGGTGGGCACTCCGGGCGCAACGGTGAAGTGCGTGGGGGTGGAGGTGGCGGTGCCGCCCGGCGTGGTGGCCGTCACGGTGACGGTGTGATCTCCGGTGCCCAGCGGCGTGGTGGCCGCGCAGGAGAAGTGGCCCATGGCGTCGGCGGTGGTGGTGCACACCGCGGTGCCGTCGACGGTGACCGTCACCGAAGAGCCAGGATCGGAGAGTCCGGTGAAGGTGGGCGTGGTGGTGGGCACCGTGCTTCCCGGTGCGGGCTGCGACAACGCCGGGGTGCTGGGCATGCCGAGCACGGTGAACGGGGTGGGCGCGGTGGTCGCCGAGCGGTTTCCAGCGCCGTCGATGGTGCTGGCGGTCACTTCGTGAGCGCCGGGCGTGAGCGGCTGAGTGACGGGGCAACTCCACTGGCCCTGGGCGCTGGCCACCACCTCGCACGACACCTGGCCGTCGATGCGCACGGTGACGGTGCTGCCCGCCTCGGCGGTGCCGGTGATGGTGGGCGTGCGGTTGGTCTGCGCGTTCGCGGTAGGCGCGGTGATTACCGGCGTGGCCGGGCCGACCGTATCGACGGTGAAGGGCACCGGACGAAAAGCGGGGCTGGTCCCATCCGCCGTGGTCGAGGTGGCGGTCACCTGGTGCGGGCCGTCACTGAGCGCCGACGCGGGAGCGCACACGAAGTGACCTGCGGCGTCGGCCACCGCGGTGCAGCTGGGCGTGGTGCTGCCGTCGACGAACACGTTCACGGTGGAGCCCGGCGTGGCCGTGCCTTCGTAGGCGGGCGTGCTGTCGTTGGTGACGCTCCCCGCGAGCGGCGCGCTGATCACCGGCGTGGAAGGCGGTTGCCCCGCGGCCACGGTAAAGGGTGTGGCTGCGGTGAGCGAGCCCTGGTTTCCCGCGCGATCGATCGCCCCGGCGGTCACCGCGTGGGCGCCGGTGGAAAGCGCGGTGGCCGAGGTGCACGTCCACGCGCCGGTGCTGTCGGTGATGGCCGTGCACACTGCGGTGGTGCTGCCGTCGAGGAAGACGTTCACCGTGGCGTTGGGCTCGCTGGTGCCCACGTAGACCGGAGTGGTGCTGGTGGTGGCGTTGCTGGCCGGCGTGGTGATGAGGGGCGCGGCGGGGGCGAGGGTGTCCACCGAGAAAGGCGTGGTGGTCGAAGGCAGGCTGCTGCCACCCGGAGTCGTCGCGGTGGCGACCACGGTGTGCGGGCCGTCGGTCAATGCGGGGCTGACGTCGCAGCTCCACGCTCCGGTCGCTGAGGCGGTCGCGGTGCAGGCGGGCGTGGGGTTGCCGTCGATGAACACGCGCACCTCGGCGCCCGGGGTGGCGGTGCCGAGGACGGGAGGCGTGGAGTCGTTCGTCGCCTGGCCCGCGCTGGGGGCGGAGATGACCGGCGGCCCGGGAGGCGCGGCCGTCGCCACGGTGAAGTGGCGCACCGGGGTGGCCACGCTGGTGTTGCCGGCAGCGTCGCGCGCGTCAGCGGTCAGCGTGTGCGCGCCCACAGAGAGCGGGCCTGCGATGACGCAGCTGTAGTTGCCGGCGGCGTTGGTGATCGCCGTGCAGGCGGGCGTGCCGCTGCCGTCGAGGAAGATGCGCACCGTCGAGCCCGGCTCCGCGCTGCCTGACACGGTGGGGGAAGGAGAGGTGATCGCCGCTTCCGCGGGTGCGGTGATCACCGGCGTCGTGGGCGCGGTGGCGTCGAGGGTGACGGTGCGCGGCGGCGAAGAAGCGGTGACGGTGCCGTTGCTCGCGGTGGCCACGAAGGTGTGCGGCCCATCAGCCAGGGCGGTGCCCACGGTGCAGCTCCAGGCGCCGCTGGCGTCCGCGGTGGTGGTGCAGGACGGCGTGGTGCTGCCGTCAGCGAAGACCGAGATGGGCGCGTTGGGCGCCGAGGTGCCGCTGACGTCGGGCGTGGCGTCCGTGAGCAGCGCGTTCTGGGTCGGCGCGACGATCACCGGCGCGATGGCCGCGTCGTTGGTGAGCGCGAAGTTCACCGGGGTGGCGACGCCCGCGACGGTGACCACCACTTGATACGGACCTCCGGCGGTGCCGTTGGCGGCGGCGGTGACGCTCACGCGGCCACTGGTGTCGGTGGTGGTGCTGCCGGTGACCGTCGCCGAAGCGCCGCTCGAGGGCGGGGTGAAGGTGACGGTGGCGTTGGGCACCGGGTTTCCCTGGGCGTCGGTGACCAGCACCACCAGCGGGGCGGAGAAAGCGGTGCCGGGCGCGGCGTTCTGCGGGCTGCCGCTCACCACCGCTACGGTCGCAGGAGCGCCGGCGGTGTTGGTGAGCACGAAGGTGGCGGTGAAGGCGCCGGCGGTGGCGGTGACGTTGTACGGCCCCCCGGCCACCGTGTTGGCGGTGGCGGTGAGAGAGACCTGGCCCGCGGCGTCGGTGGTGGTGCTGCCGGTGAAGGTGGCCGAGGCGCCGCTGCTGGGCGCGGTGAAGGTGACGTTGGCACCGGGCACAGCGACGCCGCCGGCGTTGCGCACGACGACGACCAGCGGCTGCGCGAAGGCCGTGGTGACCTCCGTGGACTGCGGCGAGCCGCTGACCACCGTGACGCTGGCGGGCACCGTCGAGAGGTTCGTGAGCGAGAACGTCGCGCTGGTGGCGCCGGCGATCGACGCGGTGACGGAATACGGGCCGCCCGCGCTGGCGTTGGCGGTGGCGGTG
>JAYVNA010000574.1:0-3889 GCA_043758715.1 Archangium sp. | reverse complement strand
CCTGGAACCGGGGCCGGGCCCAAACTCGCGCTGCCCTGGCCCCCCTGCTGCGCTAACCCCCCGGGATAACCTCCCTTTCGGGCTTGTCAGTTCGAGTGGCAGAAACCTCTTGAGGCCGCCATTCGTATGCTTCGCATGACCCGATGGCACCTTGTCGTAGCGCTGCTCAGTGCAGTCTTCGTATTCGGCTTTACTGCCTGGGCGCAGACGTCCCCGAAGTCCAAGGAGAGTTCCCCCGTGAAGTCCCAGAAGCCCCCGTCCGACGAGCTCAAGAAGAAGCTCTCCGCGGAGCAGTTTCACGTCACCCAGGAGTGCGGCACCGAGCCGCCGTTTCAGAACGCGTATTGGAACAACCACGACGACGGCATCTACGTCGACGTCGTCTCGGGCGAGCCGCTGTTCTCGTCGAAGGACAAGTTCGACTCGGGCACCGGTTGGCCGAGCTTCACCAAGCCGCTCGAGCAGAACGTCGCCGAGAAGAAAGACATCACCTTCGGCATGACGCGCATCGAGGTGCGATCCAAGGGCGGTGACTCGCACCTGGGTCACCTGTTCGACGACGGACCTTCCGACAAGGGCGGCCTGCGCTATTGCATCAACTCAGCGTCGCTGCGCTTCGTGCCGGCCGCGCGCCTGGAAGCCGAGGGCTACGGCAAGTTCGCCGCGCTCTTCCCCGCGGCCAAGCAGGAAGGCGCCACCACCTCGACCACCGGGCTCGAGACCGTGTACCTCGCGGGCGGCTGCTTCTGGGGCATGGAAGACCTCATTCGCAAGATCCCCGGCGTGACCGCGACCGAGGCTGGCTACACCGGCGGCTGGCTCAAGAACCCGACCTACGACGACACGCACGACAGCAAGTCGGGCCACGCCGAATCGGTGAAGGTGGTCTACGACCCGAAGAAGCTCAACTTCGAAGACCTGCTCGAGAAGTGGTTCTTCAAGATGCACGACCCCACCACGCTCAACCGCCAGGGCAACGACGTCGGCACCCAGTACCGCTCGGCGATCTTCTTCACCACGCCGGCCCAGAAGACCGCGGCCGAAGCGGTGAAGGCGCGCGTGGACAAGTCGGGCAAGTGGCCGAAGCCCGTGGTGACCGAGATCGTCGCCGCCACCCAGTGGTACCCCGCCGAGGACTACCACCAGGACTACCTGCAGAAGCACCCCAGCGGGTACACCTGTCACTTCATGCGCGAGTGAGTCGACACGGCCAGTGACATGTTCCTCAGCCCGAGCCGCTTCAGGGCGCGCTTGAGCTCAGTGACGTGGCCGGCCTCGAGCGGCCCGAGAAACGCGCCCCGGTGCCGCTCGAGCAGCTTCTGCATCCGCCGCTCACTGCGCTGGGAGCGCCGGGGGTTCAGCTGCAACGAGATGAATTCCCCGCGAGGATCTCCGAGCTCCTGCAGGGCGTCGGCGAGCACCAGCCGGGGACCGTCGTCCTGGGGCGCCGCGAAGAGCGCATCGACCTGCATGACCGAAGGCTTAGTGCGACCCGGCGTAGTTGGGATCGATCTTCAGGACCTCGGCCTTGATCTTCGGATCGTCGGCGACGTCGCTGCCCAGCATCACCCAGTCGAGCTGCACCGTGCGCGCGCTGGGCGCGGTGTTCTTCGCGAGCGCCGCGGTGAGTTCCTTGTGGTGCTTGCGGAACTCCACCAGCGTCTTCTGCAACTCGGCGGCGGCCGACTTGTCCTTCGCGGCCGCGACGCGCTCTTCGAGCGTCTTGATCTGCTCGGACACGAACTGAGCCTGCCTGCGATCACGCTCCGAGAGCCCCAGGTCGAAGAAGGGCCCTTTGCCGTTGCCGAAGTTCACCTGCACCTTCGCCAGCGCCTGACCCTTCTGCGCGGAGGCGAAGAGGAGCGCCGAGGTGTCGTCGACCCGCTGGGCCGGCTGCGCACCGCGGAACTCACCCGACTGAATGACGAAGTCGACTTCGTCCTTGAGCTCGGTCGAGAGCTGCATGCCATCGGCGTAGGTGGTGGCGGCGAGCACGATGGTGAGATCGCGGGGGCCCAGCGCCTTGAGCGCGGTGCGGGCGGCCTCCACCGTGCCCGTGCTCATCACGTCTTTGTCAGGAGCGACCGGACCCACCGCGGTCAACCCGATGATCCCGACCTTCACCCCGCCCGCATCGATCACCGCCGACGCATCGAACACGCGCTTGCCTCCGCGTTCGAGGTTGGCCGAGAGCATCTTGATCTTCGAGGTCTTCGCGAGGCCCTGAAGAAACGGCAGACCGGCCGAGAGATCGCGCTGGCCGACCGCCATCACCTTCGTACCGAGCTGCTCCATCACGCCGAGTACGAACTTCGCGCGCGTCTTCTCAGCTTCGGTCGCCACGCCTGCGTTGGCGAAGAGCGCATTACCCGAGTCGAGCACCAGCACGTTCGCCGGAGCCAGCTTGTCCAACACCGTCTTTCGCCTGGCCAGACCGCCAGTAGGGTTGGCGCGTCAACCACAGGGGGCGACTTCGCCCCCGTTGTCTCCCTGGAAGATGAGCGTCAGCTGTTTGCCGCCCGCGGCGAACGCAGGCAGCGCCAGCACGAGCATCAAGGCAACAGTCTTCACTTTTTGGGCGCCTTGCGCAGTTCGGCGAGCTTGGTCTTGGCGGTCTTCGCCGCGTCGCTCTTGGGGAAGCTCTTCACCAGCTCTTCGAGCGCGAGCCGCGACTCGTCATTCATCTTGAGCTGCTTGAAGCACTCCGAGCTGCGCAGGTACGAGACCGGCGCCGACTTCGTCTTGGCGAAGTCCTGAATCACCTTGCCGAACTCGTAGAGCGCCTCACGGCACTTCTGCTCACCGAAGAAGAGCTCGCCGAGCGCGAAGTGGGCCTCGCCCACCCCGTCGTCGCGGGGGAACTTCTTCATGAACTCGGTGTACAGCTTGCGCGCGAGGTCCTGGTCGCCGCCCTTGGCCTTCTCGTCGGCGAGCTTGAGGAACTCCTTGGGGTCGTCGGGGCGCTTGAGCTCTTCCTTCTTCGGCTCAGCGGGCGTGTTGACCGCCACGGGCGTCGGCTGCGCGGCGAGCTTCGACTCGAGCTCCTGCATCTTGACCTGCTGCGACTCGAGCTGACCGCGGAGCACCGCGACGTCCTGCAGCGCCGTGTCGACCTTGACGCCCATGTTGGCGCCGGTGGTGCGGGTGGCGCGATCGAGTTGATCGAGCGCCGTCTGAAGCTGGGTGCTGGCTTCATCGAGCTTGCTGCGGGTCTCCGCGAGCTCCGACTTCAGCTTGAGGTTGTCGGCGGCGAGGCCGTCGAGGCGGTTCTCGACCACCCGGCCGCGATCCGCGGGAAAAAAACAGCCTGAGACGGTGACGGCGCAGAGGGCCGCGACGAATTGACGCATGGCGGCGCACCTTACAACTTTGACGAGACTTGTCTCCCTCTCCCCCGTGAGAGGGAGAGGGCGACGGGAAGGCCTGAATCAGCGCTTGCGGCGGCTGCGGAACATCAGCCCCAGCGCCAGCAGCGGCAGCAACTCGAACCCGTTGCTGCAACCACAGCCCTTGGGCATGGGCGGCACCTCGACGTAGCTGGGGTTCTTCACCACCACGTCGATGACCGCGGGATCCGACGCCTGCACCAGGTCGCGAACGATCAGCTGCAGCTTCACCACTTCGCTCGCCCCCGTCACGGCCGGCGCCTGGAAGTTGACGGTGTTCGTCGTCACGCCCGAGAGCTGCACGGTGGGCCCGCTCACCTGGGTCCACTCGAAGGTGATGGGGTCGCCGTCAGGATCGGAGCCCGAGCCGAGCACGTTGGTGATGTCGCCCACGTTGAGCTCCATCGTCGCGGGCACGGTGGCGATCGGCTTGCGGTTGACGTTCTTCACCAGCACCGTCTGCTCGAGGGGCGCCGTCACCGCGCGGCCATCGCTGACGGTCA
>JAYVNA010000573.1:0-3896 GCA_043758715.1 Archangium sp. | reverse complement strand
GCCTTGCCTGCTTCCCGCAGCACGTCGACGTAACTGACGATGCCTGCGAGCTGACTGTCGTTGTCGACCACGGGCACCGCGCCGATGCGGTTCTCGGTCATCAGGTCGATGATCTCGGTGATCTCCGTCGCCGGCGTCACCACGATCACGTCTGAGCTCATCACCTCGGAGATCGGCTGCGCGAGCTCGTCGCTTGACCGATCGAGCTTGAGCAGATCGCGATCGCTGATCATGCCCACCACCTCACGCCGCTCGTCGACCACCGGCAGATGGCGCACGTCGAGCTCATCGAGCGCGCGCAACGCATCTCGCACCGTCGCAGTCTGAGGAATGGTGACGACGTCGGTGCTCATGATGTCCGATGCAGTGGTCATGACAGCGCTCCTTCAGCTCGGTGAACCGACCTCTGCCGAACGCGAGGGCAACCGGCCCGACCGGCGCTGCATGAAGGCCGTCATGAACGACGCGAACAGGTCGATCACCCGCCGGAGCCCGAACGAGGCGACCTCCGCCCTGGCCGATCGGTACTGCGGGTCCACGTGAATCGGAGTGAACACCACGTGGTCCCCCGTCTCGTGGATGAAGCCCACCGGCCTCACGTTCACGCCGAAGCCCAGGCCTCCGCCCAGCCCTTTTTCCGTCATTCCGCCCCCGCCGCCGCTGGCGACGACTGCGACCGGGACGACCTTGTGGTGTTCCAGCTCGATGGCTGGGCCGAACACCGCCTGCGAACTCGCGTCACGCTCGAACGTGGCGGCGACCTGTTTGACGACGTCTTGAAGTTCCATGGCGACCTCGCAGTGGCTCGATTGCAAGGCACAGACCCCGCGTCGATCACCCGAAAGCCTTCGAGACAGCACGAATCGGTGTGGCGGTTTGGCTCGCCGGTCCGTTCGGCCTGAGCGAAGTCGAAGGCCCCCCTCGACTCCGCTCGGGGTGAACGGGGCGTCACTCGAAGAACGACACCTCGGACCATGACTCCATCCCGCCCGCAAAGCCGATCCGCACGGCGCTGACGCTCACGCCGGCATCGAGGGAGATGCTGATGAAATGAGGGTCGGCCCGGGGCGCAAACTCCACCCCGCCATCGGGCCGCTGCCGCACCATGAAAGACGGCACGCTGGCGTTCCACAATGAGCTCGGCAATTCCTGCTGCACCAGCGCGAGCGAGCCACCGTCGGCATCGAGCAACAGCACACCCATCAGCAGCGAGTCGGTCTCCACGCTGCGCAGCACGATGGTGGTCAACACCGTCGGCGCCGGCAGGGTGAAGGTCATGATCGAGTTGGGGCCCGTCAGCACGCCCGCGTCGACCGGCGTGAGCGCGCCATCGGTCAGGGGGCAGGGGTCGGCATACGGAGGACACGAAAGTCCCCGGCTCATCGGTGTGCGACTTCCCGCGAGCGCGAGCGTGTCACCCGACTTCAGCTCGAGCGTGTGGACGCTGCGATTGCCGAACGCGTTCTCTTCCGCGCCGATGATGGTCAAGCGCGCGTGCAACACCGCGGTGCCGGAAAAATCTTCAAGCGCGAAGTCGCCCAACTGGAGCGGCGCGCGGGTGGGCGCGAAGCTCATGGTGACGGGGTCGAACGCGCTCACGAGATCATCCGCGGCCCAGGCGAGGCCTCCGTCTTCGGTGCGCCACTCGGCGCGGTGCGCGAGCTGCGGGCCTTCGAAGCTCTCCACCGTGGGCAGCGGCATGACCGGCTCGAACCGGAGCACCCCGTCGACCCGCGAAGGCTGAGCGCGCCAATCAGGAAACGGCGGGAGGGTCTCTTCGCCCGAGATGGCGAGCAGTTCTGAACTGACGGTGGTGCCCGAGGGAAAGGTCGTCTCGACCCGGAAGCAGAAGGGCGAGCCTCCGGTGAGCTTCATCGCCTGCGCGCGAAAGACGTCGAACGAGAAATTTCCCGCGACGTCGACGGTGGTCTCCTTGAAGGGCTGGGCGTCGGTACAGCTGGGCCCGAGCGCAGGAGCGGTATCGCGCAGCAGCCGCACCACCTGCCCCTCGACCGGATCGATCGAGGTGACCGAGCCGTGCACGGGAAAGATGTCGTCGGGGTTGAAGCACCCGGCCAGCATCACCAACACGAGCGCAAGCGAACGAGGCATCAGTACACCACCTTCACACCAACGGTCGGCAGGATGATGGGCGCGCCGAACTCGGTCTTCGTGGGCACTCCGGAGTCCGGCATCGCCTCGGTGCCGTACCCGTAGTTGTAGCCATACACTTCCGAACGCACGAGCACGTTGAACACGTCGAGGTAGATCTCGACGGTGAACGCGTTGAACGAGATCGTCTTCGAAGCGCGAACGTCGAGCCGCCCGAAGGCGGGCAGGCGATCGACTTCGTTCAACGGCACCAGGCTCCACAGCTGCTTGCCCACGATGGGATCGTCGACCACGCGCTGCGTGCGCGAGCTGAACTCGCCGGACTCAGGGCGCCCGGTGTTGAGATGGAACGCCGCGCTCACCTTGAAGCCCTTGGGCAACTGGTAGCCGACCACCAGGTTGACGGAGTGCGCCTGGTCGAACGCGAACGGCACCATCGCGGTGGCGTCGGTCACCACCGATTGATCTTCGTTGTAGAGGGCAAAGCGCCGCAGCCGCTCGCTGCGCATCAGCGAGTACGAGAGCCAGCCGAAGATGCGGCCCTGCTGCGGCAACCGCAGCATCAGCTCGAGCCCATACGCGCGCCCCCAGCGGTTTCCCGAGAAGCGATCGTCGAGTGACGAGATGCCGGTGACGAACTCCGAGAGGCTGCGTTCACGCGCCTGGAAGATGTGATTGAGAAAAACGTCGCCCGACAGCTCGAGGCCAAACCACGGCAGCTTGCCGACGGCGCCGACGCTGAACTGTCCGACTTCTTGCAGGCCATCACGCAGCGCACCGACGTCCGTGACGGGGAGGGAAATGAGCAACATCGGCGCCTGGTGCGCGAGGCCGGCGGTGCCGCGCAACGTGAGCGCTTCCATCGGCTTGAAGCGCACCTCGAGCCGGGGATCGACCGAGGCGATGGTGTAGCCGGGCACCAGGTGCCAGGTGTCGACCCGCGCGCCCGCGACCACCGTCCATTGATCAGAGAAATAGGCGGCCTCGAGGAACGTGCCGGTGAACACGCCCATCACCCGCGGCTGCCTCAACAAGTCACCACCGCCGCCGATGCCGATGGTGGTCTCGACGTCAGAGACCTGGCGCTCGACGTCGAAGCCTCCCTTGAGCTGCCAGTGTTCGCCGAGCTCGACGCGATACGAGGCGCGGCCGGTGGCGATGAATCGGTTGAGGAGAAACGAGCCGACCCGCTGGCCATCTTGCTCGCCGTAGAGCCCGAGTGTTTCCCAGCCGATGTTGGTGCCGACCTCGAGGAAGCCCGGCCCCACCGGGTATTGCCCGCGCAGGTCGAGGCGGTGAAAACGCGAGGTGAGGAACACCGACGGGTTCCGCGGATTGGTGGTGCGGGTGCCCACGAGATCGCTGCTGCCGAACGCGAGCAGGCGCACCGTGCCCTTGCCGACCTTCTGTTCGATGCGCGCCTGGTAATCCCACGACTCGAACACCGGCGTGACGTCGCGACCGAAGGCCCCCGCCCCCGACAGCGCCGCGAGCAGCCAGGCCGCGTAGCTGATGTGGCCGCCAGCAGTGATGTTGGTGCCGGTCTTCTCGATCGGCACTTCGAGGAACGCAGAGGTCTGCAGGAGATCCGGCGAGACGGTGAAGTGAATGCGATCGTCCCGCGCCCGCGCGACCTGCGCGCTGATCACCCCGCCGCTGATGCGGCCGTACCGGGTGGGCGCGTTCGCGGGGTAGAAGTCGATCGACTCGATGAAGTCCGGGTGCACCACCGAGCCACCCGCGAGCAGGTGGTAGAGCTGCGGCACCTTCACCCCGTCGAGATA
>JAYVNA010000572.1:0-3897 GCA_043758715.1 Archangium sp. | reverse complement strand
CCGACGATGCGCCGTACGGGGGCGGGGCCGGCATGGTGATGAAGGTCGAGCCGCTGGTGGGTGCGATCGAAGCGGCTCGGGTTCGCCTGCCCGAAGCGAAGGTCATCCTGCTCAGTCCGCGAGGCCCGACGTTCTCGCAGGTGAAGGCGCGAACGATCGCAGCGCAGGGCTCGGTGATCCTGGTGTGCGGCCGCTACGAAGGCGTCGACGAACGCGCGCTGTCGGTGATCGACGAAGAGCTTTCGCTGGGCGACTTCGTGCTCACCGGCGGTGAACTCGGCGCGCTGATCGTGGTCGACGCGGTCGCCCGCTTGATCCCCGGAGTGCTCGGCAACGCCGACTCCGCGGTGACCGAGAGCTTCGAGTCAGGCCTGCTCGAGCACCCGCACTACACCCGGCCGCCGGAGTGGCGCGGTCTGCCCGTGCCCGAAATTCTGCAAGGAGGAGATCACGCCCGCATCGCGCGGTGGCGCCGCTGGCACTCGCTGCAGCTGACGAAGACACGCCGGCCTGATCTTTTTGCGAAGCTCGAGCTCTCGAAACAAGACGTGAAATTGCTCGCCAAGCGCGAAGAGGAACTCTGACTCCACTGAACTCCACTGACTCCCTCTCCCCGCGGGGGAGAGGGTCGGGGAGAGGGCAAGACAGCCACGCTCATTCCGGCGGGAACTTCTTGAGCAGCTCCGCGCTGATGTCGCCTTTCTTGATGATGTCGGCGTAGGCCGCGACTGCCGATCGCGCAGTGCGGGTCTTCGCTGAATCCGTGCCCACGGCGTACAGACCAAACTTCATGTCCATGCCGTGGTTCCACTCGTAGTTGTCGGTGAGCGACCAGTAGAAGAACCCGCGCGTATCAGCGCCGTCCTTGATCGCCCGCTTGGTCCACTCGAGGTGCCGCACGAGCCAGCTCTCGATGCGCTCTTCACCGGGCGCGCCGTCTGTTCCCGTCTCGGTGATGATCATCGGAATCGCGTAGCGATCCTTCACGAACATCTGAACGTCGTAAATGCCCTTCGGGTAGTCCTCCCAGAGCTCGAGCGTGAAGGGATCGAAGTTCGAGATGCTCGAGAGCTGCGGGAGCGTCGCGGTGTCCGTGCCCTTCACCGTGATGCGCGTGTAGTAGTTGATGCCCAGGTAATCCATCCGGCCCGCGAGCTGAGGGTCAGGCTCGGCCGAGTCGGGCTTGCCGTTCAGATCCGCATCGACCACGCCCTTGGTGACTCCGTCGAGGAAGGCCGTGTTGTAGAGGTAGAAGAGGTGATCGGCCGCGCCCACGTCGAGCCGATTGGCGGGATCTTTCGGGCGCGTCGGTGCGATTGAATAGACGAGCCCCACCATCGACGCCTTGCCGTCCTTGTCTGCGTCGATGAGATCGTTCGCCTTCACCGCGTCGTACATGCGCGCGTGGGCTTCAATCATCGTGTTCATCACGGCCTTCGCTTCGGCGAAGCGATACGAGAGCCCGGGCGGGTTCACCCGATCCTTCGAAGGCAGCAAGTACCCCGGCAACACCACCGCGAACGGTTCGTTCTGCGTGGCCCAGAGGTCGACCTCGCCGCCGAACTCTTTCGCGACGAAGCCGGCGTACTTGGCGATCTCCCGAACGATGCGCGGCCGATCGAGCCACCCGCGATTCGTGCAGTTGGCGAGATCCTTGTGACAGGCCACGCCGTCGTGAATCCAGACGGGCAGGGTGTAGTGATGAATGGTCACCAAGGGCGTGAGCCCGCGCGCCTTCATCGCCGCGAACTGCGCGTGGTACGCCGCCACGTTCGCCGCGTCGGCCGCCGCCGCCAACGCGTCACCCTCGAGGCCGTCAGTCGCGTTGGGGAAGATCCGGCTCCATTCGATCGAGACGCGAATCGAGTTGAGGTTCATGTCCTTCTTCGCGCGGTCGAAGTCCTGCTCGTAGAGTTCCCAGAAGCCAGGCGAGTGATCGAGCGGCTCGAAGGTGATGAAGTCTTTGAGGTCCTGCAGCTCACTCGCGCTGGTCACCCACTGGTACCAATCTGAACGCGTGTCCGTGCAGGGGCCCGAGGGACAGCCGGGGTCGACCTGAAAGCCTGCCGTCGCCGCTCCGAAGTAGAACTTCTCTGGGAACGGCTTGGGTCCACAGCCCGTAAGGAACAGCACCAGCAAAAGCAGGTTGCGCATGCCCTCTCCCCCAACCCTCTCCCCCGCGGGGGAGAGGGAGACAGTCAGACGAACAGGCTGGAAAGCGACTCGGCGCGATAGATGCGGGCGAGCGCCTCACCGAAGAGCCGCTCGGTGCCGACCTGGCGAATCTTGGTGCACTCCTTGGCGCTGCGAGACAGCGGCACCGTGTCGCTGACGACGAGCTCTTCGAGCACCGACTCGTTGATGCGCGTGATCGCCGGCCCCGAGAGAATGGGGTGCACGATGTACGAGTACACCCGCCGCGCGCCCTTGGCCTTCAACGCCGCGGCGCCCTGCGTGAGTGTGCCGGCGGTGTCGATGATGTCGTCGATGATCACCGCGTCCTTGCCGGCCACGTCGCCGATCAGGTTCATCACCTCAGAGGCGTTCGCGCGCGGGCGGCGCTTGTCGATGATCGCCAGCGGGCAGTTGAGCCGCTTCGAATACGCGCGCGCGCGCTCGACGCCGCCGGCGTCCGGAGAGACGATCACCAGGTCATCCGTCACCGGGAACGTCTTGCGCAGATCGTCGAGGAACACCGGCGAGGCGTAGAGGTGATCGGTGGGAATGCTGAAGAAGCCCTGAATCTGCCCTGCGTGCATGTCCATCGACACCACGCGCGTCACGCCGGCCGTCTCGAGCATGTCGGCGATCAGCTTGGCGGTGATCGGGGTGCGCGCTGCGATCTTCCGGTCCTGCCGGGCGTAGCCGTAATACGGGATCACCGCCGTGATCGACGCCGCGCTCGCGCGCTTGAGCGCGTCGCTCATGATCAGCAATTCCATCAGGTGATCGTTGACCGGCGGGCAGGTCGACTGCACCACGAAGCAGTCGAAGCCGCGCACGTTCTCGCCGATCTCGACCTGGATTTCCCCGTCGGAGAAGCGGCCCACGTCGGCCTTTGAGACCGGCCGCTTCAGGTATTCGCAGATGCGTTCGGTCAACGCGCGGTTCGAATTCCCGGTGAAGACCTTGAAGTCGTGGCTGCGGGGCATGCGCGACGAAGTACACCACCGGTTTCAGCCGTTCAATGAAGGAGGGGTTGCTTCCCCCGTCCCTTCGTGAGGGATCAGCGCCCCCGTCCCTTTTCACGGCTGAACCGGGCCGCTTGACTGCGGGGGGCCGATCGTTAAGGTGCGCCGCTTCTTACACCCTGTCTTTTCACACCGTTTCAGAAGGAGTCGCACCCTGGCTCTCGCACGCGACCAGCGCACAGATCGTCGAATCAAAGCCCGTGAAGTCCGAGTTGTCGGACCCGCCGGTGAGCAGCTCGGCGTCATGCCTACCGAAGTGGCTTTGGCGAAAGCTCAGGCCGATGGGTTGAACCTCGTTGAGGTCAACCCGATGTCCAAGCCCCCCGTCTGCAAGATCATGGACTACGGGCGCTTCAAGTACGAAGAAAAGAAGAAGGCCAACGAGACCAAGAAGAAGCAGGTCGTCGTGAAGATCAAAGAGGTCAAGCTCCGCCCGAAGACGGAAGAGCATGACTACGAGACCAAGGTTCGTCACGTGCGCGAGTTCCTCGAAGAGGGGAACAAAGCGAAGATCACCATCATGTTCCGCGGTCGTGAGATCACCCACCGCAACCTCGGCACCCAGATCCTCGACGACGTCGTCGCAGACCTGAAGGACGTCGCGGTCGTCGAGCAGACGCCCCGCCTCGAGGGCAAGCAGATGTTCATGATCCTCGGGCCCAACAGCAAGGTGGCCCAGCGCGCCCGCGATCAGCACCGCACCGCG
>JAYVNA010000571.1:0-3902 GCA_043758715.1 Archangium sp. | reverse complement strand
CACGACCCGCTCGACCACCCTGTGGCAGTTCGCCGGTGAGGCGAGGTCGGTGCGCAGCAGCAGGCACTGCACGCCTTCTGCTTCCACCAGCCGCTTCGTCTCGTCGGCGTCTTCCGTCTCCGACAAATAGGCGATGGCGATCTGCGCGCCCTCGCGGGCGAAGTGCACCGCCACCGATCGGCCGATGCCGCGGTCGCCGCCGGTGATGAGCGCCACCTTGCCCATCAACTTTCCGCTGCCCCGATAGGTGGGCTTGATGGTCTCGGGCTGCGGCTGCATCAACGACTGGTGGCCGGGCTGGTGTCTTCGTCTCTGCGCGGGTGCGTCTTCTGTTTTGTGGGCATGCGCAGTTGGAATTGCATTGCCCAGTCCACGGAGCGAAAGCACTGCCGGCCGTCAGTGCAGTGAGTGCGCCGGGCCCGCTCGCTGATCGACCGGGGCCCGCTGCAGGTGGGCCTGAGTGGCACGCGCAGTGCTCCAAGAGTCAGCAGGTGGAGACGTTCGCGGCGCTGGGCCCGACGGTGCCACCCGCATCGGACAACCCTGGAGTCACACCATGAGACGTTCATTGAAGGTGAAGTTGAGTTTGATTGGCGCAGTGCTGGCCGCCGGCGCGATGGCCGACGACATCAAGGCAAACAAGGGCAAGGCGGACGCCAGCTTCTTCGAAGAGGCCTTCGTTGGCGGAGAGGCAGAAGTGAGGCTCTCGCAGCTCGCCCTGCGGCAGAGCAGCGACCCCGCGGTCAAGCAACTGGCCCAACAGATGATCGATGATCACACCAAGGCCAACGACGCGCTTCGTCAGGTCGCGGAGAGCAAGGGCTTTGTCCTTCCTCCCTCGATGATTGGAGCGAGTGGATCAATCGGCGGTAGCGGCAGCAGCGCCACGGGATCGACGGGCAGCGCGACGAATGATCAGGGAACGGTCACCGGTGAACGCATGGGCGCGGGCGACAACCGCATGGGCTCGGGCTCGACGGGTTCTACCGGCTCCACCGGATCGATCGGCAGCGGCTCGGCCGGCAGCAACACCGGCAGCGACACCACCGGCTCAGGCTCGGTGGGCAGCGGCTCCACGGGCAGTGACACCGCCGGCAGCGGCGCGGGTCAGGCGGGAACCGGTTCGAGCGGCTCGACGGGTTCTGCGACTGGCAGCGACACGACCGGCAGCGGCTCGATGGGCTCGACCGGTTCCGGCAGCGCCGGGTCGCGTGGTTCGACCGGCTCGATGGGCAGCAGCGGCTCTGGCAGCACCTACGGTTCGCGTCAGGGCGGCAGCGGTTCGACCGGCAGTGGCTCGGTCGGCAGCGGATCGACCGGCAGCGGCGCGGTCGGCAGCATGGCGGGCCTGACCAGCACGCAGCGCCAGATGATGAAGAAGTACGACGAGATCTCGAAGAAGACCGGCGCTGAGTTTGACAAGGCGTACCTGACCCAGCTCATCGACGACCACAAGAAGGACGTTCGCCTGTACGAGAAGGAGTCGAAGAGCGGCACCGACAGCGAGCTGAAGACGTGGGCGACGAACACCCTGCCCACCCTGCGGCACCACCTCGAGATGGTGCAGACCATCGAGAAGGATGTCCGCGGCCGCCGTAGCAACACCATGTGAGACAGTCCTGGCCCGGGGTGTGAGCCATTGGGACTCAATGGCCACCCCGGGCCGTTTCATGTCCTGGAGATGAGGGAGACCGCATGGCCAGGAACGACACCACGCTGCAGACGTACAAGGCCAAACGCCACTTCGACGTCACGAGCGAGCCGAGCCCCGAGGTTCCGGCTGCTCCGTCCGAGGGCCAACGATTCATGATTCACAAACACGACGCCACGCGCCTTCACTACGACCTGCGGCTCGAGCACGACGGCGTGCTGGGCAGCTGGGCCTGCCCGAAGGGGCCGAGCTACGACCCCGCGCAGAAGCGTCTCGCGGTGGAGACGGAAGATCACCCGCTCGCGTACGGCGACTTCGAGGGGCGCATCCCCGACGGCGAATACGGCGCCGGCGATTCCATCATCTGGGACCGCGGCACCTTCGACACCGTGCCGCCGGGCCAGTTGGAACAACAAAAGCAGAAGGGCCACCTGCACCTTTCGTTTCACGGCGAGAAGCTGGTCGGTGGCTGGCACCTGGTGCGCACACGGCCCCAGGGCGAGAAGGCGCAGTGGTTGTTCTTCAAGGCGAAGGACGGCACCGAGCGCCAGGACTTCGACGTGCTCACCGTGCGCCCGGAATCGGTGAAGAGCGGCCGCAGCCTCACGCGCGGGCCGATGCGAAAGAACGTGGCCGCCCGGCAGCCGGTGCCCGACACGCTGCTCGAAAAGGTATGGCCGCCGATGCTGGCGACGCTCTCCGAGCCCGCCGCCGCGCCCGCGGAGTCCTTCGTGTTCGAGGTGAAGTACGACGGCTTCCGCGCCCTTGCCGCCCTGTCCGGTGGGCAGCTGGCGGTGAAGTCGCGCAACCAGCTCGATTTTTCCGCGCGGTTTCCATTTCTCGCCCGCGCCTTCGAGTCGATCGTGGTGGCGAGCGCGGTCATCGACGGGGAGATCATCGCTTCTTCGCCTGACTCGGGTGGCACCTCGGGCGCGTTCCAGTCGATGGGCGACCCCCACGCGACCCATCGCTTCGTGGCCTTTGATCTCCTCTGGCTCGACGGCGAAGACTTGCGGGAACGGCCCCTGGAACAGCGCCGCGAGCTGCTCGAGTCGGTGCTCGCCAACGCGAAGCCCCCCCTCGTGCTCGCCGAACGCGTGCCGGGGCCGACCGCCGAAGCGATGACCGTCGCCGCGAAGGAGCGCTGGGAAGGCTTGATCGCCAAGCGGCGCGGCTCGGCCTACGTGGGAAAGCGCAGCACCGATTGGCTCAAGCTCAAGCGCGTCGACACCGCTGAGTTGGCGATCATCGGGTGGACGCCGCATTCGACGGCCCGTGATGTGGTGGGGGCGCTGTTGCTCGCCTCGCGCGAGAAGGGCCGCTACGTCTTCGCCGGCAAGGTCGGCACCGGCTTCGACACCGCGATGCGCGCGCGGTTGCTCACGTTGTTGAAAGCAGACGAGATCGCGAAGACCGAAGTCGAGGGTGCACCCCGGCTGCGGAAGGCGCACTGGGCCGAGCCCAGGCACGTGGCGCAGGTGCAGTACTCAGAATGGACGCGCGACGGAAAGCTGCGGCACCCCTCGTTCCTCGGCCTGCGGGAAGACAAGTCGCCCGCGGAGACCACGCGGGAGCAGGGGTTCTTCATCAGCGAGCCCAGCCGCTCGGGCTTCGGGGTGTGGCATTCGAATCGGCAGAGCGTGCCGAGCACTCACCCCGAGCGCGTGCTCTTTCCGAAGACCGGCCTCACCAAGGGCGACGTGCGCGCCTATTGCGAGCTGGTGGCCGAGGTGATGGTGCCCGCGCTCGAGGGGCGGCCGCTCTCGATGCAGCAATGGCCGCAGGGCATCGCCGCGCCCGGCTTCTTCCGGCACGACGCCGCGGGGGCGCCCGAGTGGGTGACCACGCAGTCAATCGTTCACGCCGATCGATCGATTCGAATGATCATCGTCGATCGCCCGGAGACGCTGCATTGGCTCGCCAACCAGTCCGCGCTGACGCTGCACATGCCTTCCAGCCGGGTCGCCTCCCTCGAAGAACCCGATTGGGTGTGTTTCGACTTCGATCCACCCGAGGGCGATTGGGAGTCGGTGGTACCGGTCGCGCGCGCGCTGCACGGGCTGCTGCAAGAGTTGAAGCTGGATTCCGTGCCCAAGTCGTCGGGCAAACGCGGGTTGCACGTGCTGGTGCCCATCGGCCCTGGGTCCACGCACGAGCAGGCGCACACGTTCGCGGTGCAGGTCAGCGACGTGCTCGCGGCGCGCTTTTCCGAGCAGGTGACGACCGAGCGCAGCCTCAAGCGTCGCAAGGG
>JAYVNA010000570.1:0-3909 GCA_043758715.1 Archangium sp. | reverse complement strand
GCCAGACACGACTACGCGGAAGCCCAGGTGGACTTCCGCGTGAGGGAACTCGAGCAACTGCTTCGGTGATCAGCCGATGTTATTGCCGCCCGTCATCTCGTCCGGGTCGCCACCCACGCCAGTACCGCTCTTGGTTCCGGTGCCCTTCACCTGAGCAGCGCGCGGCCCGCTTCGAGGTGATCATTCGCTGCAGTGGCCCGGCCCGAGGAGGCCGTTGTTGTAGGCGTCGAGGGCGGTCGCGAGCTGAATCAGGTACGCGCGCGTGGCCCTGTTGAGCACCGTGGTGGGCGTGAGCTGCACCAGCGCAGCGGTGGCGTCGGCGTACTGGGGCTGGACCGCGGCGAGGCTTCGGCGTCAGCGACGGTGAGCCTCCAGCCGGGGCTGACCTGCAGCGTGAAGGAACTGGCCACCGCGCTCAACGGCGTGGAGGTCGGCTGCGGTCAGTGCCTCTACCTGCTCGAGTGGACCTGACGTTTCGGAGTTGTGAGCTCCGCTCGCCGATCCCACTCCCGATTGAAGCGAGGGGTCACTCCGGCCGGAGAATGCGCGCGAACGCGAGCCGCGGCGGATGAGTTCGGCGAAGAGGACCGGATAGGTCTCGACGCCCCCAAGCCCAGTCGGCGCGTAGGGACTGGGTCAGCGGAGGCGCGCCTCTCCGAGTTGGGCATCGCGCTCCCCTCGCGCGTGCTGCCTCCGGCCACCGCCCCACCCCAGTTGCTCCTCGCGATGTGACTCCCCAGAACACCCGAGTGATTCAGCGACAAGCAGCAGACCGAACCATCGACCCGTGTGGTGCATCGGTACCCTCAAGGACGTCGTGACATCAATCGATGAAGTACCGAGGACCTTCGCTGCTCGAAATCGCCGTCGCGGGGTCCTTGCTGCGGCTCGGCTTCGAGAACTTGATTGCGGACACAGGCCACCGTTCCCCGGGGACGCTAAGAACAACCCGGCAAACCGAGAGCCCGGCCTGGTGACCGAGGCCCAGGCCAGGTGGTCGAAGGCTGCAGCACGAGGGCCAGCGAAGCCCTCTCGAGGTGACGCCAGCGGGTGACACAGAGTCGACGCGCGCACCGGTGGGGCGACGGCACTGAGGTTGAGGCCGGGGGCGGGGGTCACATCGCGAGGAGCAGGTGTTGCGGGCGGCGCTCTCCCTCCTGCCACCCTGCTCTCCTTCCCATTTCGCCGGGTTGTTCTTCCTTTCTCTTTCTCATGTAAGAGAGACCATTTGGGGGTCGTCTCAAGGAGGGTCAACGAATGCACCGTATTCAGTCGCTTAAGCCGCAGGGCTTTCTGTCGTTCGCCGAGGAGTTCCCAGCGATCGAGCTCGGGCCGCTCAATGTGTTCGTCGGACCCAACGGCAGCGGTAAGTCTAACTTGATTGAGGCTGCGCGGTTTCTCTCGCTCGCCCCCAGCGGGCTCAGGCCAACCCTCACCCGGGGAGGCGCGCGAGTTGCCGACTGGTGTTTCGAGGACGCGCAAAAGGCGCGCGTGGAGGTGGTGGTCGGCGGGCCGCCGCGAAGGACCTCTCTTCGCTACGTCCTCGAGATTTGGAACGAATCGGACGTGCGGATCTGCTTCGAGACACTCGAGGAGCACAAGCCAGAGTCGACGAAATCTCGGCCCTATCTCAGCTACGAGCGCGGAGAGGTGAGGCTCACGCGGAAGAGTGGAAAAGAGCGGAAGGTCGTCGCAAAGATCGACCCCTCACACCCCATCATCGACCAGATCAAGGATGCCACCGAGTATCCCGAGATGGACTGGATGCAACGCCATCTCGCCTCCTGGCGATTCATCACTGAGGCGCACTTCGGTGGTCGAAACAACCCGCTGCGGGCTGCGCAGAGTTCATCACAGCCACAGGAACGCCTGCTGGACGATGGCAGAAACCTCCCGCTGATCATCAATGGCCTCCACCAGCGATCGGGCATGCGTCAGGCCCTCCTCAAGCACGTCCGCGAGGTCTACCCCTTCGTCGATCAGATCGAGGTCGACCTGAACATGGGTGAGACCCAGATCGTGTTCGTCGAGGAGAAGAAGGGTTCACGGACACCCGCCGTGCGCCTCTCCGATGGAACGATGAGATGGCTGTTTCTGGGAGCGCTGCTTCTCGACCAGATGGACGACACCCCCGTCTTCATCGACGAACCCGATCTCGCACTTCACCCGGACGCGATTATCCCTCTCGCACGGCTCCTCAAGAGCGCGAGCGAGCATCGTCAGATACTTGTCACCACCCACTCGGATGCCCTCCTCACCGAATTCACGGCCACGCCCGAAGTCGTACAGGTCTTCGACCGGGTGAATCGTTCGACCCGCGTGACACGACTCGATGCCAAAGAGCTGAAGTCCTGGCTTGCAACCAACTCGCTCGGCGAGATCTGGAAGTCGGGGCGGATCGGAGGCAATCGATGGTGAGCAAGGGCCGCCAGCGTCAGCGAACTCTTGCCGCCTCTCCCCGGGTGAAACAGGGTCCTGTCGTCTACGTCGAGGGGGGCGCAAAGGGCGATCTGGCGCGCACCGCCAGACGGGCATTTGGCGTTCTGTTCGAGCAGCTCAATCTTCCGCTCAGTCCGAAGGTCATCGCGTGCGGCGGCCGCCAAGCGACCTACGAAAGCTTCGCTCAGCATCTCGCAGCGAAGCCGGACGACGTCGTGTTGCTGGTTGATTCAGAGGAAGTGCGTCGACTTGAGCCCTGGGCTCACGTCGCGCAGCGTGTCGGGGACAAATGGGCGCGCCCAGTAGGGGCGGAAGATCACGACCTGTGCTTCATGGCGGTCGTGATGGAGACGTGGTGTCTGGTGCCGTTGGATGGCTCGAAGAAGGAGCTTGAGAAGGTTGAGAAGCGGGAGGTCTACAAGCTGCTTGAACGAGCTACCAGGGGCCGATGGAATTCGCGGCAGAAGGCAGCGAGTTTCGAGTGGCTCGAGAGGGTAGATGCGACCGTCCTTCGTCGCCGCTGCCCCGAGTTCGAGCGAATCGCCAAGCGGCTTGGCGGTTAGCGAAGGTGGCCGGACCGTTCCGGCCGCCAAGGTTGGAAACGAGCTTTTGAAAACGCGGGCAATCGATCGTGGCGATCGCGAGGTAACGCGGGTTCTGGCGCGCCCGTTTGAAGAAGTTCCTTTCCCTTCAAGGCCCTGCGACGTTCACCACGCGATCAGGCTGACGATCGCCCATGCCGCGCGTGCCGGGCTCGTCCTACAGCGATCCCTGGAAACGCTGCGGGTTGGAGGTCTTTTCGATGCTGATCGTGAAGAACGTTCGTTCAGGGTCGGGTCAGCGCGAAGAGCGAAGTTCCTCGGTGATCGCGGCGGCATCGCCAAGATGGCCATCGAGGCCCGATCGCGCAGCCCGCGATCGAAACGCCGCGCATTCTGAAGATCGTCTCCACGTACGCAGAGGCGCGCAAACACCTGGGCGAGGCCAAACGGCTGTGCGAACGCCATGGGGTGACGCCGAGCACGGGGCTGCTCGACAATTTCGCCTCGATGCTCGAAATCGACGGCGACTTCGCGCAGGCCCGCCAGCTGCGGGAACGATTGCTGGCCCTCGAGCACGATCCGATGCCCCGGGCCAAGGCGCTGAGCCTCTTGAGCCGCGTGCTGATCGAGTTGGGTGAACCCGAGTCTGCACGGAAGGCGGCGACGGAAGCCATCGCCACGCTCGAGCGCGCGAACCCGAAACATCCCTCTCTGCAGGTGCCCCTCACGACCCTGGGCCGGCTCACCCCGGGTCCGGCCGGTGACGCACTCCTCGAGCGCGCGCTGGCCCTGCCGAGGACGGTGGATCACGAGTACCAGGGCGACGTCGTTCGCGCGATGGCCGAGCGCGCCGCCCCTGCGGCCCGGCGCGCGCTGCTCGAACGGGCCAGACACGACTACGCGGAAGCCCAGGTGGACTTCCGCGTGA
>JAYVNA010000569.1:0-11937 GCA_043758715.1 Archangium sp. | reverse complement strand
TCGATGGGCTTCGAGGTGATTAGCCACACGGACCCCCGGGAAGCCGCCAAAGAGACCGGGTTCGACCTGATCATCACCGACTTCATGATGCCCCACCTGTCCGGGGTGGAACTGCTGCACGCCCTGCGGGTGACCAGGCCCGAAGCGGTGCGCCTGCTGATCACCGCCGCCAACGACTTCAAGGTGGCGATGAAGGCGGTCAACGAGGGCGAGGTGTTCAAGCTCTTGAGCAAGCCCTGGAGCCTCAACGAGCTGCGCTCGGCCATCACCCAGGCCGTCGAGTACCACCGGTTGATTCAAGACAACAAACGCCTGACCAGGGAAGTCGGTCAACGCAACGCCGAGCTCACCCAGCTCAATGCCACCCTGGAAGCGCAGGTCACCGAGCGCACCACCGGGCTGCTCGAGGGCATGATTCGCGCGCTCGACTACCGCGACACCGAGACCCAATGGCACTCGTGGCGGGTAGCGCGGTTCACCCGTCGCATCGCCGAGGAGATGGGCATCAGCGGGCAACAACTGCTGCACATCGAGCAGGGCGCGCTGCTGCACGACATCGGGAAGATCGGCGTGCGCGACGCGATTCTGCTCAAGCCCGGGCCGTTGACCCCTGAAGAGTGGGTCGAGATGAAGAAGCACCCGGAGCTCGGCTTTCGCATGCTCCAGAACATTCCCTACCTGCGGCCGGCGGCGGACATCGTCTACCAGCACCAGGAGAAGTGGAACGGCCAGGGGTACCCCCGCGGCCTCAAGGGCGAGGAGATCACCATCGGCGCCCGCCTCTTCTGCATCGCCGACACCATGGACGCGATCTGCAGTGATCGGCCCTATCGCAAGGGCTCGACGCTCGAGGTCGCGATCACCGAAATCGGCCGGCTCGCGGGCACCCAGTTCGACCCCCAAGCGGTCGAGACGTACCTCGCGATTCCAGCCTCGGAATGGGTGCGCATTCGCCACGACATCGAGCACCTCGAGCAGGTCGATCGCCGGCGCATCACCGGCGAGATGCCCGCGCTCAAGGTCTAGCGCTCACCGCCCGGCGTCGGCAGCGCCCGCTGGCGAAGGCGCAGGGCGCGGGACGGCCAACATCGCGCGCGCGAGACGCTTCGCTTCGGCCGGCAGCATGTGGTGGTCGACCAGCCACGCGTACATCGGCACTGCGAGCAGCGACAGACCGGTCGCCGACCAGCTCGCGTCGAACTCCTCGGCTGAGAGCAGGTCGAAGCGGTCGTACTTGCAGTTCGCGTAGAGCGCGCCGTGGCGTTTGCTGGCCTCGAGCGCGATGGCGGCGCTGCTGTTCTTTTCCCAGTCGGGACAAGCGAGGTTGGCGAAGCCAGAGTTCTCGCCCAGAATTCCCGCGATCAGGGTGGCGCGGTCGGCGGGGTCGACATGACCGACGGCCTTGATGCCTTCAGCAATGACTCCCGGGAGCTTCGCCTCGCACGCCTCACCCAACGCGACGGTGGTGAGCACCGCCGCGTCTTCCGGGTTCATGGCGGCGGTGGCGCCGAGCAGCTGTGCGAGCTGCTTGCCATCACACGGACCGTCGAGCGTCGGAGGAGACTTGCAGGCGGAAACCGCGAGGAGCGAGGCGAACAGCAGCGAGCGCAAGACCATGAGCCCTCGTAGCTCAAGTCGCGGCGGCGTCGAAGAAGCGGCGCAGCTGGGCAGCCACCGCTTCGGGAGCGCCCTTGAGGTTGCGTTGAGAGTGCCGATCCCGCGAGGCGGCGTGAGGGCGATCTCGGGGAGCGTGGCGCCTGCGCGCGCTGCTGGACGGGGTCGAGCTGCGCTTCAGGGCAACGCGCGCACTTCGGTGATCAAATCGCCCTCGAGGAGCGCGTCGACCACTTCCTGCCCCTTGGTCACTTCGCCGAACGCGGTGTAGCGCCCGTCGAGGTGCGGCTGGGGAGCGGCGGTCACGAAGAACTGCGAGCCGCCGGTGTCTTTGCCCGAGAGGGCCATGCCCACCACGCCGCGGGCGTAGGGCTTGTGGTTGATCTCGCAACGAATGGTGTAGCCGGGGCCGCCATTGCCGTCGCCGCGGGGGTCGCCGCCCTGCGCCACGAAGTCGGGCACCACCCGGTGGAAGGTCAAGTTGCGGAAGAAGCCCTTGCGCGCGAGGGCAAAGAGGTTGGCCGAGGTCAGCGGCGCGTCTTCGACGGCGAGCGAGATCTCGAACTCACCCTTCTCGGTGGTGACCACCAGGCGCGCATTCTGGGGCGCGGGCGTGGGGCGGGTGCTGTCCATCTGGCGCTCCACCCGATCGGCGGTGACCGGGGTGCCCTCGAGCTTGGTGAGCGCCTCGGCGGCCGACTGGCGAATGGTGGCGTTGGGTGACTTGAGCCAGGCCTCGAGATCGCCGATGGCATCTTTGGCGTCCAGGGTGGCCAGCGCTTCGGCGATGGTGGGCGCGATGTCGACCTCGTTCATCGCCTTCTGGGCGAGCTGTCGAATCTGGGCGATCTGCGTCTTGTCCCCCAGCTTGGCGGCCGAGGCGGCAGCGGCGGCGGAGAGCACCGGATCGGTGGCGAGCAATTGCGTGCGAACCTTTTCCTGAGCTGCGGGGCCCTTGAGTTCACCCAGCAGCTCGATCACCGCCAGCTTCACCCGGCCATCGTTGTGGAAGACGTACGAGCCGACTTCGGCGGTCAGCTTCGCGGGGTCGATCGGGCTCTTCGCGTCCTTGGTCGCGTCCTGCAGGGCCTGCAGACCGAGCTGCAGGCGCCGGGGCTCGTCGATCAACCCGTGGCCGCACCCCATCACCTCGACGAGGCTGCCGTTGATGCGATCGATGGCGGCGGCGAGCCGGCAATCGAGGTTGGCTGCGTCTTTGCGGATCTTCTGATCCGGCGCCGACTTGGCCCCGACGAGCTGCGTGCGCAGCGAGATCAGCATCGACTTGCCGATGGCCGGCAGCCCCTGCTGAGCGAGCGCGAGCAGCGGCTGACCACCACCGGCGCTGTCACCGCGCACCAGGCGTTCGACGCGAAAGGACAGATCGGCGAGCGCGCCGAGGGCCGGGCAGGCGGCCGACTTGCACTTGGTGGCCAACTTGGCGAGCGAACGGGTCGCCTCGACCACCACGCGATAGTCGGGATCATCGAGCAGGCGCTTGAGGGTCACCGCGTCGACGTCGGTTCCCACGTCGCCCAGGCCCTTGGCGCACAGGGCGCGGATTTCAGACGCGTCGTCGCCGGCGCAGATGAGCAGGTAGGGCCGCGCAAGATCCTTCTTCGTCTGCAGCAGCGCGTAGGCGCCGCCGAAGCGGGTGCCCAACGAGTTGTCCTTCTTCACCAGCAGCGCCAGCGCCGTGTACATGCGCGGGGGCATCGCGACCTTCGAGCGGGCGGCCACGCCGAGGGAGAGCGCGGCGCGGGCCTGCACGTCGCCTGCGACCGCCAGACGGTCGGTCAGACGCTCGACCAGCGCGGGCGTGGCCACGCGGCCCATGGCTTCGAGCATCGCGAGCTTCACCGCGGCATCGGCCTCGGTGTTCTCCTTTTCGAGCAGCGCGTTGGTGAGCCGCGTCTTCACGTCTTCGGCGAGCGGTGCCCACGAGAGCCCGAGAATTCCGATGGCGAAGGCGGCCTCACCACGCACCCCCGGATCGGGGTCGGACAGGCCTTCAGCCATTGCGCCGGCCGTGTTGGGGTCTTGCACCCGGGCGAGCGCCAGGAAGGCCCGCGTGCGCAACGAAGGGTCGCGATCGCTGATCGAGGTCTGCATCAGGCGGCCGTCACCCAACGAGCGGCGGTCTTCGAGATCGGCGATCGCCTGAATGTCGCTGCGCTGCTGCGTGGGCGCGCCGGCACGGCCCCCAGCCGGGGCCGCCTTGGGCGACTGAGAGGTCCAGGTGGCACAACCGGTCAGCAGGAGAAGCGAAGCGATGAGGGACTGACGCATGGCGAGGTCGTGTAGGAACCCCGCGCCAGCTTGTCGAGTGCAATCCCTTTGCATCGGTCTACACTGCGCCCCGCCGATGAAGTGCACCTCCTGCAAGAAGACCGTGGCTGAAGACGCGTCGGTGTGCCCGTTCTGCGACGCGGTGCTCGACGCTTCGCTGTTCGACGCCGCGCCGCCTGAAGAAGACGACGCCCCTCCTCCGCCCCGCCGCCCCGCGGCCAGGCCAGCCGCCCGGCCCGGAACCAAGCCGGGGGTGAAGAAGGTGGCCAGCAAGCCCGCCGCGCCGGTGAAGAAGAAGCCCTCGATCCAGCGCACCGAGGCGGACATGGACGCGGATCTCGCCGCCGATCGGAAGGAGAAGGCCGCCAACGATTGGCGCTCGCAGATCTCCGACGAAGACTGGAAAGAGAACCAGGGCAAGGAGAAGGAGAAGTTCGTCCCCAACAAGGCCATGGATCCCGAGTTGGCCATGGGCGAGACCAAGCGCTACCTCTGGGAGCTCGCGTTCGCCGACAAGCTGGCGCTCTTCGGCACCTCGCTGCTGGTGATCGCCACCTTTTTTCCCTGGAAAGAGACCGTGGCGGACGGCGACGTGCTGGGCATCATGTCTTCGGGCGTGCTGGTGACGCTGCTGGGCTCGGCCGCGGTGGCGGGCATCATCATTCGCACCCGCAAGACGATGCCCACCTTGAACCCCCTGCTCCCCTGGGTGGCGCAGCTGGGCTGCGTGGGCGTCTCGGCGATCTGGTGCCTCGTGTACATGAAGCTCTCGTGGGACTCGACGCCGGCCATGAGCTCGGTGGGCAACTACGAGGTCTGGGTCTCGAAGCCTTCCATCGGGTTGATCATCGCCGTGCTCGCGGCGATCACCTCGATCGTCGGAACGATCTTCGGGCTGAAAGACGTCGGCCGCTGATGACCACGCCCCTGAAGCGGTTGGAGCAGGCGTTGGGCGAAGTGGTGCTCGGCCAGTCACGCGTTTTAGAAGACCTGCTGACGACCTTCCTCGCGCGAGGTCACGTGCTGCTCGAGGGGGTGCCGGGCGTGGCGAAGACGCTGACCGCCCGCACCATGGCCAGCGCGCTGGGGCTCTCGTTCGCGCGCATTCAGTTCACGCCTGATCTAATGCCGACCGACGTGGTGGGCACGAGCGTGTTTCGCCCGCAAGACGCGAGCTTCTCGCTGGTGAAGGGCCCGGTGTTCACCGAGGTGCTGGTCGCCGACGAGATCAACCGCACGCCGCCCAAGACGCAGGCCGCGTTGCTCGAAGCGATGGAGGAACGCCAGGTCACCATCGACGGCACCTCGCACCCGCTCTCACCGCAGTTCTTCGTGGTCGCCACCCAGAACCCGCTCGAGCTCGAGGGCACCTACCCGCTGCCTGAAGCGCAGCTCGATCGTTTCTTGATGCGGGTGCGTGTGGGGTACCCAGACGAAGCGGCTGAGCGCGAGATGCTGACGCGAACGCACGCACGCGCGGGCAAGCCGGTGAAGGTGAACGCGGCCGTCACCCTGGAAGAGTTGATGGCGCTGCAGCGACAGGCGGCCGAGGTGAAGTGCGACCCGAGCATCGTGGAATACGTGCTCAAGCTGGTGCGCGCGACCCGTGAAGACCCCAGGCTCAAGCTGGGCGCCTCTCCGCGCTCGGGGCAGGGCTTGTTGGCCGCGGCCAAGGCCCGCGCCGCGCTGCTGCAGAAGGACTACGTCACGCCCGACGAGGTGAAGGCCGTGACGGCGTCGGTGCTCAACCACCGGCTGATGGTGAAGGCCGAAGCCGAGGTCGAGGGCGTGACCGTCGACCAGGTGATTTCACGGGTGCTGGAACAAGTCGCCGTTCCCCGCTGACCATGCCGGTCCCCACGACACGCGCGTTGTGGCTGGCGGCGTTGAGCCTGGTGCCGGCGGTGGTGGCGTTGTTGTCGCCCTCGATCGCCTCGCTGTTGATCGCCTTCGACGCAGCCTTGATCGCGCTGATCGCGATCGACTTCGCGCTCGCGCCCCGCGCCGGGGTCCTCGTGCTTCGCCGCACCGTGGAGCCGGTGTTGTCCTCGGGCCGGGTGAACGTGGTGAGGATCGAGCTCGCGAGCGCCCGCGCCGTGACGGGTGAGTTGCGCGACTGGGTGACCCCGGGGCCTTCGATCGAAGGGCAGCGCGCACGCTTTGAGGTCAACGGCGTCAGCGTGCTCGAGTGGCGGCTCACGCCTTCCACGCGCGGCGATCTCCACTTCGGGCCCATCACCCTGCGACTCGATGGGCCCCTGGGGCTGTGCACGCGCCGGCAGTCGGTGCCGCTGATGCAGTCGGTGAAGGTGTTTCCGGATCTCTCGGTGCTTTCCCGCGACGCGCTGGACCTCGCGCGCGCGGAAGACCAGGTGAGCCGGCGCGTGATCCGGGTGCGCGCCGAGGGGCGCGAGTTCGAGTCACTGCGCGAGTACCGGCAAGGTGACGATCGACGCACCATCGACTGGAAGGCGACCGCGCGGCGGGGCAAGGCGCTCGTTCGGCAGCATCAGCCCGAGCGCAATCAACAGGTGCTGTTGCTGCTCGACTGCGGCCGCCACATGGCGGGCGAAGTGGACGGCCGCCGCAAGCTCGATCATGCCGTCGATGCGACGTTGCGGCTGGCGAAGGTGGCTCTCGACCAGGGCGATCTGGTGGGCGTGATGGCGTTCGGGCGCGACGTGAAGCGGTGGTTGCCCCCGCGAAAAGGCACCGAACAATTGCGGGCGATCGCGCAGGCGCTCTACCAGGTGGAAGCGGCCCTCGAGGAAAGCAACTACGGCGCGGCGCTAGACCAGGCGTTCGCGCGCGGCTCGCGGCGCTCGCTGGTGATCGTGCTCACAGACCTCGTCGACCCCGAATCAGCGGCGGCCCTGATCCTGCGAACGCGGCGGTTGGTGCCGAGGCACCTGCCGATGATCGTCTCGCTGCAAGATGAAGCGGTGCACCGGGTCGCGACCGAGGTTCCAGCGACCGCCTCCGCGGCTTACGAACGAATCATCGCGGCCCGCATGGAACGCGCGGGCGAAGCGACGGTGGCGAAGCTGCGCGAAGGCGGAGCACGCGTCGTCAGGGGTACCCCCGCGGTCTTCGCGAGCGCGGGCGTCAACGCGTACCTCGACATCAAGCAGCGCGGGTTGCTGTAGCTCACGCCGGCATCGGGCCGACGTACTCGGAGGCGGGGCGAATCAGCTTCCCGATCGCGCGCTGCTCGGCGACGTGCGCGCTCCAGCCGGCGACCCGGCCCATCGCGAAGAGCACCGAGAACAACTCGCGCGGCAAACCCACCGTGTCGAGCAGCACCGCCGTATAGAACTCCACGTTCGCCTGCAGGCTGCGATCGGGGTAGCGCTTGGCGAGCACCTGGGTGGCGGCGCGCTCCACCGCGCGAGCGAGCGTGAGGCGGCGGCTGGTGATGCCGTCCTTTTCCAGCCGTTCAATCGCGCTCTCCAGCACGGCCGCGCGGGGGTCGCGCACCCGGTAGATGCGATGCCCCATGCCCATGATCCGTCGACCGGCGGCCAGCTCGCTCTCGAGCCACTGCGTCGCGCGCTCAGGAACTTCGATCGCATCGAGCATGTCGAGCACGGGCCCCGGGGCGCCTCCGTGCAACGGCCCTTTGAGGGCGCCGATCGCCCCCGTGATCGAAGACACCAGATCGGAGCCGGTCGAGGTGATCACCCGGGCCGTGAAGGTCGAGGCATTCATGCCGTGATCGATCACTGCCACCAGGTACGCATCGAGCGCGCTCGCCAACGCAGGCGCGGGGACCTTGCCGGTCACCATGTGAATGATGTCGGCGGCGTGGCTTGCCCGTGGGTCGGGGGCGATCGGCTGCTGCCCTGCCCTCACCCGGGCCCAGGCGGCGCCGAACACCGCCACCGCCCCAGCGAGCTGCCGCGGATCGCACGAGGGCAATTGCCCGATGGCCGCCCGCAGCGCGTCCATTCCATCATCGCGATCGAACGCGGCGCCCAGCTTGGGCAACAACTTCGCCGCCCACGCTCGCGCCTCACCCAGCTCGACCTTCGGCTCGTTCCACAACCGGGCGCAGGCCTGCTCGAACGGCACCTTTCCAGCGAACGCTTCGAGGCGGGAGCCGGCGATGATCAGCTCGCCCTTTTCACCATCGACGTGGGACAGCGCTGTCTGGGCAGCGACGACGCCTTCGAGGCCTGAGGCAGTGGGGGTCTTCACGTGGTGCTCCTTGTGGGGGTGCTGCATGAGTAAACTCAGGCGGTGCCGCGCGAACGTGGATTGAGCGATCAACCTTCCGAGTTCGTTACCGCGGCGGAGGCTGCCGCGATCCTCGGGGTTCGTACCGCCACCATTTATGCGTACGCGAGCCGGGGATTGTTGGGCGGAACAGCGCGGGGACCGGGGAAGACGGCGAGGTACCCGCGATCCCGGGTCGACGCCCTGAAGACGCGGGCGGCGGCACGCGCCGGGCATGCGGCCGTCGCCGCGGCTGCCTTGCGTTGGGGCGAGCCGGTGCTCGATTCCGCGGTGACGAAGCTGACACCGCGCGGGCCGGTGTACCGGGGCAAGCGCGCGATCGATCTGGTCGGTTCACGCTTCGAAGAAGTCGCGGAGTTGTTGTGGCAGCGTCCGGCTGACTGGTCGGCGATCGCGCCGAGAGTCTCTGCTTCGGCCGCACGCCCCTCCGTGCAGGCATTGCTTCAGGTGATGGCGCAGCTTCCCCTTCGGGACGCGCCCCTCGCGTCTGCGCCCGCGGCGATTCGACGCCTGGCCTGCGCGGCGGGTGACGCCGAGCGACTCGCAGAGCAACAACCCACCCTCGCAGCAGCCCTGGGCGCTTCCCTCGGGGGCGACGTGCTGACTCCGCGCGATCGCACGCTGCTCGATGCCGCGCTGGTGTTGATCGCGGATCACGAACTGAATGCATCGACCTTCGCTGCGCGCATCGCCACGGCTGCGGGGGCGCGCTGGCCCGAGGCGTTCATCGCGGCGCTCGCCACCGCGACGGGAACTCGCCACGCCTCGGCCTGCGACGCCGCGGAGCGCTTCTGGAACTCGGTGCCCAGCGCGAAGTCGGTGCCGCAGTGGGTCAAGGAGCGAAAGCTGCTCGAAGGCTTCGATGCGGGCGCCTACCCCGACGGCGATCCCCGGGGAGATGTGCTGATCAAGCTGAGCGCCCCGCGGTTGCCGAAACCAAGACGCGCATCACTCGAAGCACTGCTCGCGGCGGTGAACGATCAGACGGGACAGTTTCCCTCGGTGGATCTGGGGCTGGTGATGGTCGCCCAGGTGTTGCAGCTCCCGTTCGGCTCGGCTTCCGTCATCTTCGCGATCGGCCGAACCGCTGGCTGGGTGGCTCACATCGAAGAACAGGCCACCAGCGGCGCGCTCATCCGCCCGCGCGCGCGGGTCGTGTCGTAAAGGTCCAGCTTCGGCGATCGATCTCGATCTGCGCGCCCTCTGCCAGGGCCACCGAGGTCGCACTCAACGGCGCGCCCTCGAGCGTCAGCCACGGCGAGGCAGCCGGCGCCCCCGTCGCCTGCACCCACCATTGGCCTTCGTCACGAATGAGCATCCCGTCACCAGCCCAGGTGGTCGCGGGGTCGAGCGTGCGGCCCAGCCGATACGACTCCTTCAGGCTGCGAGCCAACTGCGCGCGAACCGGCACCACACCGTGGCGCTGTTGCAGGGGCTCCAACGCAGTGCGTTCGAACAAGGTGAGCGGCCCCCGGTCGTCGGCCGCGATCAGCGCCGCGTCGCCATCGTCGCCCACCACCACCCGATCGACCTCCGTCAGCCATGAGCGATCGGTCATCGATCCGACGCGCACCTTCACCCGCGAGGTCGAGGCCAGCGCGGAGCCGAGGGAACGCGCGAGGCCCGGGTTGATCAGCACCTTGCGCAGATCGACCCACTCGAACTGATCGCTCACCAGCAATGAAGGATCGGTGCCGTACATCGGCAGCACGCGCAGCACTTCGATCTGCGAAGGAATGCGCTCGAGCATCTTCGCCGCGTCGCGGGCGGTGAAGCGGTTGGCCTGCAACTCGAACCGCCGACAGCTGGGGGGCAGCGCCGCCAACGCGTCTTGCCACCGCCTCCCGATCGACGTGCGGCTGGCGGAAAACGTGAGCTGCTCCAGCACCGCGAGTGCCGGCAGTCGCAACAGCTCACCCAGCGCGGGCAAGGCGTCGCCCTCGAGCTGCGGCATCGGCTTGCTCAGATCAGGCGTGAGCGAGAGCGAGTGAACGTGTCCCAGCACCCAGCTCGCGCAAAACAGCGGGGGTGTTCGACACACCTTCGCCGCGCTCTTCTGAAAGGACGCGAGTTGCTCGGCGACCGGCACCGCGGGCAACGCCAGCTCGAGGGCGAGATGATTGCCCAGCCGATCACCACGCTCGATCAGCAGGTCGGCGAAGACGCCCCAGGCATCGAGCTCAGCGGCGGAACGGGGGAGCGGCAGCGTCATCGGCCCTCCGTGACGATGGCGCGCGGCAGCACCGCCACCGGACGAACGAGCTCGAACGACGACGAGGTGAGCTTTCGCTGCGAGCCCAGGGTCTTCTCGATCGACGCGCGCACCTGTTCGCGCCAGGCGGGGCCGCGCTTGAGCGAGGTGCTCACGCGCACGGTCTTGAGCTGATCGCGATCGAGCCTGGCGAGCGACGCTTCGAGCCCGGTGAGCAGTTCATCGGCGATCGTGAGGTGCAGCCGGTTGAACTTCCCGCGGGTGTCGCGCTCGAACGTGAGCTCCCACTCGCCTTTCCACGGGAGCGGCCAGGCCGGGGCCTTCGAAACGAAGTGAATCACCTGGAGCGCCGGGGCCGCTGATTCCAGCTCGATCACCGCCGCCCCCACCCTCTCGAACGATCCCTGCGTCTGGAGCGAGAGTGTGCCCACCTGACGGCTCAACGGGCAACCCGCGAACCACCACACCGCCTCGTCGAGGGGCGCGAGCAGCCGCAGGGTTTCCAACTGCCATGGCGGCGTGGCGACTGCGCGGCCCCCCAGGTGGCTGACCTCGAACAGTTGAAACGCGCGGGCCGGACCGTGGCGCGCGAGCTCTTCCAGGGTGCCTCCGCGCAGGGTTCGCAGGGTGTGCACGCGCGCCAGGTTCGGGTGCATCAGAAACGACGAGAGCGTGGTCGCGATGCCACCGGCGTCGACGCACTCGACGGTGTTCCAAGCGGGCGCCGCGGGATCCGGAGCCCGGGTGGCGAGTCGCACTTCACGCAAGAAGCCCTGGTGAAACACCGCCAGCGGCGCGACCTGGTTCTCGAGGCCGTCGAACCAGGTCCGGCCCGAGGCGACCAACAGCCGCTGCATGTGTTCGCGTTTTCCCAGCGGCAGTTCCCCGGCGGCGTGAGCGAACTGCAGCGCGATGAACTCGCCGCGGGGGTCGCCCTGCTCCGTCAACGCATCGGCAAAAACCAGCCGGGGCGAGCCCTGTGCGGGCGCGGCGTGCACACCCGCGAGCAGTCCTTCGGTGAGCCGCTGCGAGGGGGCGAGCTTGAGCTCGAGCGCCTCGAGCAGCGCGAGGGTCGAGGGCGGCAACGCGGGCTCCACCGGCCAGCGGCCCGCCCAACGCACCGCCAGTGGCTCGAAGATCGATCGGTAGCGCGCGGCATTCCATTCAGAGGTGTGTTCGGAGGCGGGGAGATCTTTGGGCACCCGCTCCATCGCTTCGACCGAGCCCCAGCGCAGCAGCAGCCCGTACACGTCCTGCCAGAACCGATGGCCGGCGGTGCTGGGGTAGCGGTTGCCGGTATCGAGCTCGAGCAGGCTGCCGACCACCCGGGGATCGGGGCCCAGGCGGCTGAGCACGCTGAGCCTTCGCACCGCGTCCTTCGGCTTCCTGGACCACGGCGTCGCGAGCAACTCCGAGACGTCGACGGGGCCCGCGCGCGCGGCGAGCTCCATCCACGCGATCTCGCGATCTTCACTATTGGCGCCGGGCACCGACTCGACGGAGAGCTGCCGCGCAAAACCGCGCGCCACCTTGGCGATGCGGGTGGAAGGAACCAGTGCCCACGCCCGGCACAACGCCAGCATCGA
>JAYVNA010000568.1:0-3921 GCA_043758715.1 Archangium sp. | reverse complement strand
GACCCGGTGCGCGTGGAAGTCGCTCGCAGCGGCACCACCGCCAGCCGCGCCACCCAGTGCGTGTACGAGGTGGGGCAGAACGAGAAGACCCCGCTGCTGCTCGCGCTGCTGGCGCAAGACGACCTGAGCACGCTGGTCTTCACCCGCACCAAGCGGCGCGCAGACAAGCTCACCAAGTCGCTGGAAAAGGCCAAGCACCAGGTCGAGCGCATTCACGCCAACCGCAGCCAGTCGCAGCGCAAGTACGCGCTCGATGGTTTCAAGTCGGGGAAGTTTCGCGTGCTGGTGGCCACTGACATCGCGGCGCGCGGCATCGACGTCGCCGACATCGGGCACGTGGTGAACTTCGACCTGCCGCACGTTCCGGAAGACTACGTGCACCGCGTCGGTCGCACTGCGCGCGCGGCAGCCAGCGGTCACGCGTCGGCGTTCTGCGCCCCTGAAGAGCGCGAGCTGCTGCGCGACATCGAGAAGCTGCTGCGCAACAAGGTTCCGCGAGCGGAAGTGCCGGTCGAAGATCCGGTCTACATCGAGGCGATGGTGGCCGAGCGTACGCGCCAGGCCGACCCCGGTCCGCGTGAGCGCGGTCACGGTCAGTCGACCCGCGCGGCCGGTGCGCCCCTGGGCCGGCACGCTCGCACCCACCCCAAGAAGCCGAGCAGCAGCGGTGGTGCGAGTGGTGGCGGTAGCAGCGCCGGTTCCAGCACCACGCCCAAGCCGTCGGGTCAGTCGATGTTCAGCGGTGGTCCACGCGGGCGTCGCTGAATCTTCTGAACTCTGAACTCCCTCTCCCCGCGGGGGAAAGGGTCGGGGAGAGGGCAAGTCATCGCTCTTTCACCGACCTGCAGCGGCGAGCTTGTCCTTGATCACCGCGCTCAACACCTTCGGCTTGAACCCGAGCGTCGCCGCCTTGAGCCGAGCGTCTTCCGCGCCCGCCGCATCACCCCGCATCGCCGCCAGCACCGCGAGATTTCCCCACGGCACCGCGTAAAGCGCGTCGTGCTCGAGCGCCGCCTTGAAGTGCGTCTGCGCGTCATCGAGCCGGCCCTGTTCGAGCCGCACCGCCCCGAGCGTATTGCGCGACGCCGCCGCCGGACTCGACGTGTAGAGCCCCACGGCCATGCTCGCGAGCCCGCGCTTCCAACCCGCGGTCAGTGAGCTCTCGAACGCCGCCAACTCGGTCGCGGCTTCTTCGTATTGCTGCTTCCGAAGAAACCCCCGCGCGCGTTGAAAAGGCAGCGTCACCCACCACGCGGCCAGCAGCAGCGGCGTCGCCACCGCGGTCGCGGTCCACAACAGCGCGTTCGGAATTCGGGGCGCGGCGAAGAACGCCACCACCACGAACCCCGCCACCATCAGCCGATTGCGCGCGGGCCGCGTCATCTCAGAGCGGAATGTTGCCGTGCTTGCGGGGCGGGTTTTCCTGCCGCTTGTCCTTGAGCATCTCGAGCGCCTTGATCAGCTTCCAGCGCGTCTGTTCCGGGCGAATGACCTCGTCGATGTACCCGAGCTCAGCGGCCTTGAAGGGGTTGGCGAACTTCTCGCGGTAATCGGCCACCAGGCGATCCTTCTCGGCCTTCTGGTCCGTCGCGCCCTCGATCTCCTTGCGGAAGATGATGTTCACCGCGCCTTCCGGGCCCATCACCGCGATCTCCGCGGTGGGGTAGGCGAAGTTCATGTCCGCGCGGATGTGCTTGCTCGCCATCACGTCGTACGCGCCGCCGTACGCCTTGCGGGTGATCAGGGTCACCTTGGGCACCGTCGCTTCGGCGTACGCGTAGAGCAACTTCGCGCCGTGCTTGATGATGCCGCCCCATTCCTGCGTGGTGCCCGGCAGGAAGCCCGGCACGTCGACCAGCGTCACCAGGGGAATGTTGAAGCAGTCGCAGAAGCGTACGAAGCGCGCGGCCTTCACCGAGGCGTCGATGTCGAGGCAGCCCGCGAGGATCGCCGGGTTGTTGCCCACGATGCCCACCGAGCGCCCGTTGAGCCGCGCGAAGCCGATCACGATGTTCTTCGCGTAGTGCTCCTGCACTTCGAAGAAGCGCTTGTGATCGACCACCAGTTTGATCACCTCGCGAATGTCGTACGGCTTGTTGGGGTTGGTCGGCACCAGGGTGGCCAGCGCGGCCTCGGCGCGATCGACCGGATCATCGCTGGGCGAGCACGGCGCCTCTTCGGCGTTGTTCGAGGGCAGGTACGAGAACAGCTCGCGGGTCATCGAGATCGCCGCCTGCTCGTTCTCTGCCGCGAAGTGCGCCACGCCCGACTTCTGGTTGTGCGCGGTGGCGCCGCCCAGGGCTTCCTTGGTCACTTCCTCGTGCGTCACCGTCTTGATCACCTCAGGCCCGGTGATGAACATGTACGAGCTGTTCTTGGTCATCAGGATGAAGTCGGTGATCGCCGGCGAGTACACCGCGCCGCCGGCGCAGGGCCCGAGAATCAGCGAGAGCTGCGGCACCACGCCTGAGGCGAGCGTGTTGCGCAGGAAGATGTCGGCGTAGCCCGCGAGCGACTCGACGCCTTCCTGAATGCGCGCGCCTCCGGAATCATTGAGGCCGATGATCGGCGCTCCCACCCGTGTCGCGAGGTCCATCACCTTGCAGATCTTCTGCGCGTACGCGCCCGAGAGACTGCCGCCGAAGACCGTGAAGTCCTGGGCGAAGACGAACACCTGGCGGCCGTCGATGTTGCCGTAGCCGGTCACCACGCCGTCGCCGGGGATCTTCTTGTCGGCCATGCCGAAGTCGGTGGCGCGGTGCGTGACGAACTTGTCGAGCTCCATGAAGCTGCCCGGGTCGAGGAGCAGGTCGATGCGCTCACGCGCGGTCAGCTTGCCGTCTTTGTGCTGCTTGGCGATGCGGTCGGCGCCGCCACCGAGCTCCGCCTGCTCTTCCAGTTTCTTGAGGCGGGCCCGCAATGGATCGTTGTCGAGGAGGTCAGTCATGGCGCGCTGCGACCTAGCACGAGCCCCTGCCCGTCGCCTCGAAACCCGCCACACGGCCAGCCCCCCAGGCCGCGCGACGTCAGCGCGCCAAATCGACGAGAGTTACTCGACCTCTGTAGCGGGAACGTTCGCGGGGGTTCGCAATGCGGCCTGATCAAGAGCCTGCAACAGACGAAGAAGCCGAGCGCAAATCAGAGTTCGTGCTTCCGGTGATCGTGGAGTCGGTGCAGGTGGGCCGCCGGATGGTCGACACCGGCAGTGGCGTGCGCGTGCACAAACACGTGACCGAACACGAAGAGGTGATCGACGAGCCACTCGTTCAGGAAGAACTGGTGGTCGAGCGAATCCCCATCGATCAGCTCGTCACCGGCCCCCGGCCAGAGCAGCGGTTCGAGGGCCAGACGCTGATCGTTCCCGTGCTCGAGGAAGTGGTCGTTCTCGAGAAGAAGCTCCGGCTGAAGGAGGAGGTTCGCATCACGCGGCGCGCGCGAGAGGTGCATGCGCCGCAGCGGGTAAGCCTGCGGTCAGAAGAAGTGACGATCGAGCGGTTCGACGAAGAAGAGACAGGAGGCCGTCATGGCTAACGCAGTGGTCGCAGTATTCGACGAGTACAACGAAGCCCAGAGCACGGTGAACGAGTTGCTGGGCGCTGGATTTTCTCAAAACGAAATCCGGCTCAGTGAAGAGCCGGGAACGGAGGGCAGTGAAACCACGACGCGCCCGGAACAACCCAAGCGCGGTGGGGTGAAGGGGTTCTTCCAGAACCTCTTCGGAATGGACGAAGAGAACGACGACATCAGGCTCTATGACCAGGCCGCGAGGCACGGCAACTACATCGTCACGGCCATCGCGCAAGACGAGGAGAAGAGCGAGATCGCTTCAGAAGTGATGAGCCATCATCACCCTCTCGACCTCGACAAGCGTCAGACCGAATGGCTCGGGGGCAGCGAGAGCGCCTCGAGTGCGGGCGTCTC
>JAYVNA010000567.1:0-11961 GCA_043758715.1 Archangium sp. | reverse complement strand
GGCTAGAGGCGCTGCCACTTCGGCGCGTACGGGAAGCCGCCGGTGAGCGTGGGTTCACCAATCGACAGCACGTAGTCGGCGCGGCGATTCTTCACCTCGTCGGTCTCGTCGGGCGTGGCGACCAGCGGCGCCTCTTCACCAAAGCCCTCGTAGAGCACCGGCACCCGCAGCCCCTTCTTCTTGAACCAGCTGCCGATGGCGCGCGCGCGGTTGAAGCTGAGGGTGCGATTGGCCGCGGTGGGACCCACGGTGTCGGTGTGCCCGAGAATGTAGAGCTTGATGTCAGCCAGCGAGCCGTACTTGTCGATCGCGTCTTGAATCACCTTGAGGCTGTTCTCGAGCTTCGCGGTCTCTTCAGCGGCGACGTCCGACTTGCCGGAAGCGAAGTTCACTTCCTCGTGGGGAATGTTCACCTGCCAGTTCGTGACCTCGATGCCGTTGAACACGCCCGACTTCGCGTAGACGCGCAGGTTCACCATCATCGCCTGGCCTTTCGCTTCGGGCCAGCTGACCTCGAGCCTGGTGCCCGCGGGCTCGCTCTCGAAAGGAATGTCGATGTCGGCCACCACCGCGCCGGTGTCCATCATCACCTTGAGGTGAGCCTTCACGATCGGCTGGTTGACGGTGAAGCGCACCTTGCGCGCGACCGGGTCGAAGTCTTTCTTCAGATCGACGTTGATCGCGAGCGGCCCGACGATCTCGGTGTCGAACTCCATCGGCATGGTGCCGGTGGTGCCGTTGGGCAGGTTGATCACCAGCTCCCCCGCCCACTTCGCCATGCCGTCGGGGTGCACGAGCTCGATAGTGCGGGTGACGCCGGGTTTGCCGCCGCCCTTCCATTCCTGCAGCTTGCCGCCGTCGCGCGTGAGGGTGAGGCGAAAGCCGGCGATGGGCTCGAGGATCTCGATCATCACCGCGGGCACCCCCTTGCCCTTCATCACCTGATTGCGAACCGACACGTTGACGGAGTCTGCGAACGCGAGCGCGGGGAGCAGCGCGAGGACCAGGACGATCTGCTTCATGACGACTCCTTCTAAAAGCTGGACCTGAGGCTCTGCGGCAACACGATTCGGGTCAACCGGCGATTGGCCTTGTTGGCGAAGGGCAGCTCCGCTTTGGCCAGGAGATCGCCTTCGTTGGCCCACAGCAGCTCGGACGAGAACGGATCGTAGAGCTGCCATGCGCGGCTCTTGCCCGAGGTGCTCAGCTGCATCAGCACGATGAAGCGGCGGTGATCGCCGGGGTTGGGCCCCACCGCACAGGGCACGGGAATGCCGCGCGCCAGCGCTCCCGCAGCGGAAGCGAGCGCGTCGGCAATGGTGAGCCCACCGGGCAGGTCGACGTCGTGTTCCTTCCACGCGATGGAAAGCGAGCGGGTGGCTTCGGCCAGCAAGTTCTCGAGAAATCGGGTGCCGCCTGAGCTCGGGGGCCCGGAGTCCTTCTTCTGCGGCGGCGGACGGGTGCTGCCCAGATCGTTCCAATCGAGCTTGCGCGGGCGCGGAAGGCCCGGCGATTCAGCCTCGAACGAGTCTGACGACTTCTTCTTCGCCACCGCCGCGGCCACCAGATCAGAAGGGCCGACGCTCTCGAGTTCGATGGTGGCCGGTACGCGCCGCGGCGGCACGAAGCCCGTCGCCTCTTCGTTGGGCTCGATGTTCCCGCCCATCAACTCGAAGGCGAAGAGCGGGTCGGCCTCGGCGCGGAGCAACTGCGCGACCGTGTAGTCCTCGGGCGCGGCGTCGTGGAGCGTGCACGCCTCGTACGCTTCTTCGTCGCTCATGCCCCGAAGCTCATCGGCGAACGCATGCACCTCGGCAGGCGTGTGGGCAGCCACCACGGCGCGCTGAATGAGCTCGCGCTGGAGATCGCTGCCCGCGTCATCGATCAGCTCTTCGAACAATTCCCGGGCGCGCGCGGGCCACTGGGCGAGCTGCTCGTTGGCTTCCTCGGAGAGTGGGAAGCCCATCAGCGCCCCCCGCCTTTGAGCGAGTCAGCCGCGCGCCGCATGGAAGCGACGATGGCAGCGGTGATGGCGAGCCGCTCGAAGTGAGCGATCAGCGACGGCACGTCGGACTCGACTTTCAGCTTTGCCGACCATCGCACCAGCAACGAGGCCAGCGCGGGGGTGGAAGAGAAGCGGTTGGCCGCCAGCTGCTTGAGCCGCTGCGCCGCTTCCGACACCCGAACGCCTTCGAGATCGCGCAGCCCCGCCACCAGATCGCTCAAGGTGCGCTGGGGTACCTGGGCGTTGCGCAGATCGCCGAGCTCGTCGAGCAAGACTTCCCCGTTGAGCTCGCGGCTTGCGAAGGGCGTCGAGGGCTGCGGCTTCGCGGGCGCCATAAGCGGCATTGTGCCCAAAGGCGCACAAAAATGGGGGGTGGGTTTGGTAACAGGAGGGGGCGTGGTTCGTGGATTGCAGCCTCGTTGGTTCCGGAAGCTCAACCACCAACAAGGGGACACACCATGACGAAACTCATCAAGACTGCGGCTTGCCTGCTCGCGATGGCCGGAATCGCCGCGTGCGGACCCGTCGAGGTCAGGGTCAGCAAGGCCGAGGGCGTCAAGCCCATCGACAAGTCGTTCTCCACGCGCGTGAACACGGGCGAGTTCAAGTGCGGTGACACCATCACCGGCGAAGACAACTCACAGACGTACACGGTGACTTCGGCGCCGGTGCAGGGAGGCTGCAAATTCTCCTTCGACCAGGACGTCGAGGTGCTCAACGAGGCCGACTACAAGGACATCAAGGCGTTCACCGGGGTCGCGAAGTTCGTGAACCGGGTGGAATTGGACATTCAGCGGTTCGACATCACCGACGACACCGGTGACCGCTTCGACGTGGAGAACCGCCTGCGCGACATGGAAGTGACGGTGAACGGGGAGAAGGTGCTCGACCGCGACCGGCTGGGCAACCTGCCGCAGACGGTCACCCTCCAGGGGCCGGGCCTCGATGCGATCAAAGACGCGGTGAAGCACCGCCGCACCTGCACCGCGCACGTGACCGCGACGCTCACGATTCTCGAGACGAACACGCCGTCGTCGGTGACCGTGCACATGACGATTCAGCCGACGCTCGTGCTGAGCACCGCCGAGTTCTAGGCGTTGCCGCTGAACGACCGCCCCATTCGTTCTGGGGCGGTCTGGCTGCACCGGGGTGAGCGGCGTGGCAGGTCAGCCGCCGAAGATCTTCCCGAGGGCGCCGCGGCTGATGAGCCCTGAAAGGCCCAGCCAGAGCGCGAAGAGGCTCTCCCCGGCGATGAGGCCGCCGCCCACGAGGCTGGTGCCGCTCATGTCTTCGGGGAGCACCTCACCGTCCTTCGCCACCGGTTCGGGCCTGCGCCGGCCCGCGATGAGCGAGGCGACGATGCCGCCAATTCCCCACCAGAAGGACGATTCGAAGTCGACGAACCCGCCGAAGCTCGACGCATAGGGCGAGGCGATGATCAGCGCATCGAGGGTGAAGTCGATCGCCCGGGTGCTGCCGCTCTTGTCCTTCCAGGCGATGTACTTCGGGTTCTTGAACACGACCTTGCGCGTGATCTCGATCACCAGGCCGAGCAGCACGCCCAGGCCCATCACGCTGAGCGTCTTGGTCTGGTTTTTGTTGAGGGTGTTGAGCACACCGACGAACTTGTAGGTCATCGCGCTCTGCCACCCGCGCGCTTCGGTCAGGCGCAGCTCGGGGTGCTCGAAGAGGTTCTTCGTGAGCACCGGGAAGCCCTCGAGGAACACGCGCGTCATCATCACCGCCAGCACCGCGCCGAAGACGATGCCAAGCATCTGGTAGCGGAACTGAACCGATCGATCCGAGCCCAGTCGCCAGCCGGTCGAGCGATCTTGCTGCATGTCGACTCCGACGGTGCAGGACACCAGGAGAATCGAACCGCCCAGCAAACCAATGAGGGGATCGCGCAGCCCCAGCAGGCCCATCAACAACACCGTCACCACGAAGGCCGAGCTGATGGGGTTCTGATCGGTGATGCCCTGCGAGATGCCGTTGATCATCTGGAAGACGAACGCGAGGACGATCGCCATGATCACCCAGCCCAGCGGCACGTGAAGCATCTGGGTGGCGACGATGGCGAGCGCGACGCCCCAGAACCCCACCCACAAAAGCAACCGCCCCACGTTGGCTTTGGGACCGGTGGCCGGCACCGCGTCGGTCTTCGGGGCGCGCACCTGTTTCATGGCGTCGCGGGCCAGCAAGGTGAGATCGACGATCGCTGCCCCCAGGATGGTGCCGAGCGCGAAGATGAAGCCAATCTTGCGGAACGGATCGTCAGGCCCGATGTAGCCATTGGCGATGAGCCAGGGCCGCATCAGCAAGCCGATGCCACCCACCAGAACTGCGGACACCGAGATGCGCGCGCCGACGATCATGCCGCCGCCGAAGGTCACCGCCGAGAAGCTCGCAGCCCAGGTGAGAATGGCCGCGGGCTTTTCCTTCAGCTCCTCGAGCCAGGCGCCGACCTTGTAGACGATGATGGAAAGCCCGATGCCGCCAAAGATGCCGCCGCCCAGGGTACCCACGCTGCGCTTGAGCAGCCTGACGTCGGTGAGCGCGCGGAGAATGTTCGCGACCGCCAGCCCCGAGGGATACGTGAGCTGCAGCTTGTCGACGAGGATCGGCGTGTAGAGCATGCCCACGCCGACGCCGAACATGCCGATGCAAAGGTAGTAGGTGATGAGCAGCCAGGTCGGCGGCAGCGGCATGCCCAGCCACACCATCGCCTGAATGAGCACGCCCATCGCCGCCATCCCCGCGACCGAGGCGGCCATGGTCTGCATGTAGTTGGCGCCGTGTTTGCCCTCGGGCCCGTAGAAGTAGGTCACCGTCGAGCCCAGGATGCCCGCGAGCACCTGGCCGCCGACGAAGAAGCCCAAGGCGAAGTTCATGTACGCGGCGGTGACTCCGCCGAGCGGCCCGAGGATGAAGATGGCGATGGTGGAAAGGAACACGTGGTAGCGGACACTTCCAATCGGGAAGAGTCGCGGGAGCAGCCGCTGCTTCACTTCGGTCGTCATCTGGTTTTCCCCTCGAAAATCGTCAGTAGCCCACGACGCTGAAACCGAGCTTCGCGGCGTCTGAAAACAACAACGTGGCGTCGAGCAGCACCGTCTTGCCCGCTTCGATCGCGAGCACCGAGGCGCCGGCTTCGCGCATCACCTCGAGCGTCACGGGACCTGCCGCGGGCAGATCGAACCGGAGATCCTGGTTCGGCTTGCAGCGCTTGACCACCACCCCACCCGGCCCGCCGAACTTTCCCGCGCGGCGAATGCATTCGTCGGTGCCTTCGACGGCTTCGACCGCGAGCACCACGCCTTCTTTGACCACCACCGTCTGGCCCACGTCGGCGCGGCCCAGCGCGGCGGCGACCTCGCGGCCCATTTCCACGTCGCGGCGTTGGCGTTCGGTGAGCTCGGGGCCGGCGAGGTGGCCGGCGGCGGCGAGCACGGATTTGACGTAGTCGGTCGGGGCGACGATCTGCACGCCCTTGCTCTCGAAGTATTTTGCGACCGCGCGCAGCAGTTCGTCGTCGCGCAGGCTTCGCAGGCCGGCGGCGATCTTCAGCATTCCGAAGTCAGGGCGGGCCTGGGTGAGGGAGCGGATGCGGCCGATGCCCCCCGCCATCACCGCTTTGGTCACCCCGCGTGAGGTGAGCGCCTTCACGATGCCGTCGGCCTGGCCGACCTTCACCCAGGAGAGTGAGGCGACGTGCGGGGCGAGCGAGTCGTCGGCTTCGCCTTCGAACGCGACTGCGTGCACGGTGAGCCCTTGAGCTCGCGCTGCCTCTGCGAAGAGGAAGGGGAGGCGGCCGTTGCCGGCGATGAGGCCGATGGACTCCACGGTGGGCATGCCCTCTCCCCGACCCCCCCCGCGGGGAGAGGGGGACAGATGTGAAAACTAGCGCGTGATGCCGCGCTTGGTGTTGGTGATGAACTCGAGGAGCAGCGCGATCTCGGGGTGCTGACCCATCTCGGCCTGCAACTGAGAGAGCGCCTCGTTGAGGCCCATCTTCGAGCGGAACAGCACCCGGTAGGCGTCCTTGATCCGGGTCTGCTGCTCGTCGGTGTACCCGTGGCGCTTGAGGCCGACCACGTTGGGGCCCGCGAGCTCGGCGCGATCGCCCTGCGCGATGCAGTACGGCGGCACGTCCATCACCGCCATGGTGCCGCCGGCGAGAAAGGCGTGTTTGCCGATTCGGGTGAACTGATGCACCGCCGAGAGCCCACCCAGGGTGGAGAAGTCACCGACCTCGACGTGCCCCGCCAGGGTGGCCGCGTTCGCCAGCACGCAGCCGTTGCCGACGATGCAGTCGTGCGCCACGTGGGCGTAGGCCATCAGCAGGTTCTTGTGACCGAGCCGGGTCACCCCGCCGCCGCCGGCGGTGCCGAGGTGCAAGGTGGTGAACTCGCGAATCTGGTTCTCGTTGCCGATGACGAGCCTGGTGTTCTCGCCGGCGTATTTGAGGTCCTGCGGAGGAGCGCCGATCGACGCCAGGTGAAAGATGCGGTTCTTCTCGCCGATGGTGGTGTCGCCATCGATGACCGTGTGGGCGCCAATCGAAGTTCCAGCGCCGATCCTCACCTGCGCGCCGATGATCGCGTACGGGCCGATCTCCACGGTCTCGTGGATCTCTGCGCCCTTCGCGACGATGGCCGTGGGGTGAATGCTCACGGGTTCACCTGGCCCTTCTTGACGGCGGTCGCCAGGAAATCGGCTTCGGCGACCACGTGGCCGTCGACCGTCGCCACACCCCGCTGCTTCCAGATGACGCCCTTCACGCGCACCACCTCGGCGGTCAGCGTGAGGCGATCGCCGGGCACCACGGGCTTGCGGAACTTCGCGTTGTCGATCGCCATCAAATAGATGACGAGGTCTTGCGGGTTGAGGCCTGAACTCTTGTACGCGAGCAACGCGCACGCCTGCGCCAGCGCCTCGAGAATGAGGACGCCCGGCATCACGGGGTGGCCGGGAAAGTGGCCGTTGAAGAAGTCTTCGTTGATGGTGACGTTCTTGTATCCAACGAGCTTCTTGCCGACCTCGATCTCGATCACCCGATCCACCAGCAGGAACGGGTAGCGGTGGGCCAGCAGGCTCTGAATTTCTCGGACGTCCATCATGGTGAGGTCTTCCCCTTCTCGAGCAGCTCGAGTCGTTTCTTCAAATCGCGCAGCTCGCGATGGAGCTCAGGCAACCGCCCGAAAACGGCGAACGAACGCATGTAGTCGCGCGCGGGCATGCTGGGCGCGCCCAAAACGGTGGCGCCGTCTTCCACGTCGTTGATGACCCCCGACTGGGCGCCGATCTTCGCGAGGTCGCCGATGCGCAGGTGACCGGCAGACCCCGCCTGGCCTCCGAGCATCACGCCCATCCCCAGCTCGGTGGAGCCCGCGAGGCCGACCTGGGCGCAGAGAATCGAGAGCGGGCCGACGGTGGAGTTGTGGCCAACCTGCACCAGGTTGTCGAGCTTCGAGCCCCGCCCCACCACGGTCTCGCCGGTGGTGGCGCGGTCGACGCAGGAACACGCGCCGATCTCCACGTCGTCTTCCACCCGGGCGATGCCCGCCTGGGGAATCTTCACGTGCTCGGGCACTGACATGTCGAGCGCGAAGCCAAAGCCGTCGGCGCCGATCACCGCCCCCGGGTGCACCAGGCACCGGGCGCCGACGCTGCAGCGATCCATCACCGCGACGTTGGCCGAGAGCACGGTGGCCTCTCCGATGCGCACGTCTTCGCCCAGGTAGACGCCAGGGTAGAGCACGCAGCGCGCGCCCACGGTGGTGCGGGGCCCCACGGTGACGAAGTCCATCACGGTGGCGCTGGGGTCGACGGTCGCGCTCGGGTGCACTGACGCTTTGCCGGAGACGCCGGCCACGTGCTGCCGGGCCGGGTGGAACTTCTGCGCCACCCGCGCGAACGCGAGATGGGGGAGAGGCACGACCACCCAGGTGGCGCCCGGGGGCCGGGGCGGGGCGTCGACGGGCACCAGCACCACCGAGGCCTTGGTGGCCGCGAGCGCCTTCTTGTACTTCTGGTTCCCGTAGAACGAGAGGTGACCTTGCTGCGCCTGTTCAAGCCCGGCGACCCCGGTGACCTGCACCGAGCCGTCGCCGTCCACGGTGCCGCCGACCAGCGCTGCGAGCTCCGAGGCGGTCGTCACTTCGTCGGCGCGTCCTTCGGCGCCGTCGCGGGGGCAGTGCCCTTCACCGGGTACTTCTCGTTGTAGGTGCGCACCAGTTCATTCGTGACGTCCAAGTTCGACTCGGCGAACACCAGGCCTGAGTCGGTCTTCTCGAACACCATCGCCAGGCCCTCGCGCTTGGCGATCGCCGCGACGATCGGGTCCATCCGGTCGAAGATCTTCTTGAGCTCGGTGCGTTCCTTCTCGACGAACTCGGTCTGCAGCTTCTGGCCCTTTTCGGCGTTCGCCATGATGCGGCCCTGCAGTTGCTTCATCTTCTCGATGCGCACCTCTTCGCTCATCGCTGACGACTGTCGGTCAAGCACCATGCTGTCTTCGCGCAGCTTCTTCTGTTCACCCTCGAATTCGGCCTTCTTCTTCTCGATCTCCGACTTGAGGCGGGTCTTGGCCTGCACGCCCTCTCCGACCTCCATCAGGGCGCGCTGGAGGTCGACGTAGCCGACCTTCAAGTCCGCGAAGGCAGGGGTGGACCCGAGAATGGCGAGGCAGAGGGTCGAAAGAACAGCACGTCTCATCAGGAAGACCTCTTGGAAAATCGGGCGCACCCTACTATCAGCACCCGCGTGGAAAAGCGCCGAATCCTCCTCATCGACGACAGCGAGATCACGCTGCAGATGGAGAAAGCAGTGTTGGAGGAACGTGGCTACGACGTTCGCGGAGCGTCCACGTTGATGGAGTTCGAGCGTTTGCTCGGCGAATTTCATCCGCACCTCATTCTCACGGACATTCACATGCCCGAAGCGACCGGCGCGGACATCTGCCGAACGCTGAAGAACGAATACAACACGCAGGACATCCCGATCGTCCTCTTCAGCTCGCTGGGTGACGAAGAGCTCGAGAAGCTGGCCGGTCAGGTGGGCGCCGACGGCTACCTGTCGAAGTCGCATGGCCTGGAGGCCCTGGGTGAGAAGGTCGACGAGCTGGTCGAGAGCATCATCTGGTGAGCTGTTGAAGTGGGCGCTGCTGCTCGCGCTCGCCGGCTGCACCACCGTTCACCCTGAACCGAAGCGCGCAGTCCCGCCGACGAAGGTGACGCTGTTCTTCAGCGCCGAGGTGCGCGGCTACCTCGGCCCCTGCGGCTGCAGCGAGAACATGCGCGGTGGCATTTCGCGTTCGGCCTTTCAGATCACGCAAGCGCGCAAGGCCGGCGGCGCGGTGCACTTCTTCGACTGCGGTGATGGGTTGTTCGGGGACGCACAGATTCCCGAAGCCGCGGTGCCGCAGCAGGAACGCAAGGCGAAGGCGCTGGCCCAGGCGTGGAAGGTGATGAACCTGGACCTCCGCGCACCGGGCCCGCTCGATGACGCGCGGGGGGTGGAGTTCAGAGCGAGCCTGCAGCTGCCGGAGATCGCCAGCGCCACGTTCAAGGTGGTCGACGGCGTGGGCGTGATCAGCGCTCCGAGTTCGGCCGAGGCGACGCGGCTCGCGGTCGAAGCGCGAAAGGCCGGCGCGCAGTTCGTGGTGGCGATGGTCGCAGAGCCGTTCGATCAGTTGCTGCGCGACGCGATTCAGGCGCCTGCGATCGATCTCTTCGTCTCCGCGCGCGCGAAGGACGCGTTCGCTTCAGAGGAGAGCCGGATCGCCGGCGGCAGCACGAAGGTCGCGCAGGTGCAGAGCAAGGGGCGCTCGTTGTTGCGCGTCGACGTGTTCCTGCGCGGCACCGAAAAGGTGGAATGGCTGCGCGGTGATGCAGAGCGCGATCGTGATCTCTACTCGCTCGATCAACGCATCGAGCTGCTGCGCGCGCAGGTGAACGAGCCGATGCTCGACCCCGAGCTGTTGGCGCTGCGGAAGGCGAAGCTGGAGGAGATCATTAGCCGGCGCGAGCAGCTCGCCGAGACGCCGGTGGCCGTACCCGAGGGCAAGGCCGCGGTGACCGCGCGCTTCATTCCTCTCGAGTCGAGCTTCCCGAAGGACCCTGCAGTGCAGTCGGTTGAGAAGGCGTACGACGTCGACGTCGGTCTCATCAACCTCGCGTGGGCGAAGGCAAACGGGAAATCGTGCCCGCCCGCCACGGCCGACAAGCGCGGCTACGTGGGCTCGGCGATGTGCGTGACCTGCCATGCGGAGTCGCAGCAGATGTTCCAGACCTCGAAGCACTCGCGGGCGTACGCGATGTTGGTCGAGCAGGGAAAGCAGCACCACCTCGACTGCATCGGTTGTCACGTCACCGGGTGGCAGCAACCGCAGGGCGTGTGCCGTATCGATGAGACCTCGGGGCGTGAAGAGGTCGGCTGTGAGTCGTGCCATGGGCCCGGTGATGCGCACGCGCGCAACCCGGTGCCGGCCAACATCGTGCGCGTGGTCGAGGCGGCGAAGTGCAAGAGCTGCCACGATCGCGAGAACTCACCGAACTTCGACTTCGATCAATACGTGGAGAAGATTCTCGGGCCCGGACACGGCCGCAAGAAGTGAAGCGGAAGCTCAATCCAGCGTGCGGATCACGGCCAAAATACCGTCGGTCACCCGGGCCCAGCTGACGAAGCTCCGCGTGTACGTGTGCGCCGCGTCGGTCGGCCCCGGAGGCCCCACCACCGGCAACGCCCGCAGCTCATGCCCGCCGATGCGATGCCGCTCGATCCCGAGCGCCCTGACGTACGCCTGAGGGTCCGCGGCGACGAAGCCCATCAACGCGAACAAGACCATGTTGAGCCGATCGGGCGTTCCCACCAGATCAGGAAAATCGAGCAACCGTTCGATCCACGGGCCGAACGCCGCCTCTCGCTCGGGCGTTCGCTGCAGCCCGGTCCAGACCACGAGGAAGCCCTCGACCACCTGAACCCGCGCGCGCTCCACGTCTTCGCCCCACAGCTTCGAGCGCATCTGGGCATGTTCATCAGCGTCTTCCGCGAACGGACCGCCGAGCGACTTCCACCGCTCGAACGTCTGATCCAGCGTCCACCCTTCGGTGCGCGTGCTCCACAACACGTGGGAGAAATGCATCGCCACCGACTCGAGCTCTTCGGGGCTGCCCCACATGCGCGCGGTGCGCGTGAGATCGGACAGTCTTCGAATGATGGCCGTTTCGATCGGCGTCACATCAGCACCACGCCTGCATGAGGTTCATTCTGAAGACAGGCGCGAACGAGCGTCCCCAGGGAGCCCTTCGTTTCGCCGGCCACCAACAACGTCATCACGTCGACCACCAGCACCGCCCGGTTTCCCTCGGGAGAAACGATCGCTGGGTTGACCGAGCCATCCTCGCTGACGCTCATCCACTTCCATCCTCCGAGCTGCACCACCTGCTCTCCGATGATGAAGGCGAGCGATGCGACCTGCCGGGCCTGCTTGGCCGCGCCTCCGTTTTGCCGGAGGAAGAGCAGAATGCGCTCCATCGCCGAGACGATTTCCGTGGGGGCGAAGACGTCTTTCGCCCACTGCTGCAGGGCCCGTTCAGTGGCCAACTGCAGCTCACCCCGGTGTTTGTCGGAGAGCGAAGCGACGTGCACGGCTCAGCGAACGCCTCCGTCCGAAGAGCTGCAGGCGAGCCCGATGCAGCCGTCGCAACCACCGGGGCCGCAGACCTCCTGTTCGGTCTTCGGCGCAGGACCGCAAGCAGCGAGGAGGAAGCTCGCGACGGCCACGGCGAGGAGCGCACGAAGGATCATGGGTCGCAGGCTCTCACGGCTTCTTGGCGGCGACCACCTTCACCTGCGCGGTCGAGCCGGGGATCTTTCCCTCCTTCGGGAGCGGCTCGGCGCGGCCGCCCAGGCACTTCGCCAGGAAGGCCTCGGCGCGGGCGTTGAAGTCGATG
>JAYVNA010000566.1:0-3924 GCA_043758715.1 Archangium sp. | reverse complement strand
CGAACGATTTACCGCTGAGGTCGACGCGCTCGATGCCGGTATTTTCAGCCTGCTTCAGCACGCTCTCGCGGATCATCTTGACCCCGCGCGCCAGCGGCGAGTCATCGGCTGACTGCAGGCACAGATCGAGCTGGTCGACGGCCTCGAGCAGGGTGACGGCCACCTTGCCCTTCTCGACGTCGATCATGCGCTCGCGCTCGCGGTTGAGGCGTTCCTTGAACTCGGAGCGATCGCGCTCACCGGCCTGCAGCGCGTGGGCGAGCTCGTTGACCCGCTTGCGCGCGGCTTCGAGCTGCTCGGTGAGCTGCTGCACCTGCGCGTCGATGGCGTTGTCGGAAGGCGGCGGGCCCTGGGGCTCGACTGCGGGGCTCGTGGGTTCCGGCTCGTGGCTCATGGCTGCTCCAAACTAACCGTCGAGATCAACCTGTCAACGCGGCAGGCCAAGGAGAACGCGGCGTAACTGGCCGACGAGAAAGAGAGATCCCGCCACCACCACCAGCCCGTCCTTCGGCGCAGTCGCGCGGGCGGCCGCGAGCGCGGTGACCGCGTCTTCATGCACCTGCACCCGGGCATTGAGCGCCCGCGCGAGGGTCTCGTAGCTGCGCGGGTCCTTCGAGCGGGGGTTGCCGACGGGCGTCAGGTGGAGCGCCGCCACCTTGGGAAACAGGGCCCGCATCATCGGCTCGGACTCTTTGTCGGCGAAGACCCCGAAGACGAGGTGCACGGGGCGGTAGCGGTAGTCGGTTTCCAACGCCCGCAGGAGCGCCTGCACACCGGCGGGGTTGTGGGCTCCATCGAGCACCACCAGGGGCGATCCGGAGAACTCCTCCAAACGGCCGGGCCAGCGAGTGGCACTCACGCCCTCCTGCAGCTCCGCGGGGCTGAGTGGAAAGTCGGTCAGCGCTTGGAGACACGCGAGCGCCACGGCGAGGTTTTGCAACTGGTGAGGCCCTTTGAGCGGCAGCCGGAGGCCCACGAGGCTCTCGGTCTCGGCAGAAGGCGTGGCAGCCGACCAGAAGGAAGCTGAGCCGTCGCCCTCAGGTACCACGCCGAAGTCCCGGCCTTCCAACCGGAGCAGCGGGCCCCCTGCCCGTTCGATCACCTCGAGCGCTTCAGGGTGCTGCCGGCTGGAGATCAGCGGCACCCCGGGCTTGACGATGCCCGCCTTCTCCCCGGCGATCGCGGTGAGGGTGTGCCCCAGGTATTCCTGATGATCGAAGTCGATGGGGGTGATGCAGGTCACCTGCGGCACGCAGGCGGTGGTGGCGTCGAGGCGGCCGCCCAGCCCGGTCTCCAGCACGGCGATGTCCACGTGCTCCTGGGCGAAGTGCCAGAAGGCCACCACGGTGCCGAACTCGAAGTAGGTCAGATCGTGATCAGCGCCGAGCACGTCGACCACCTCGGCGATGCGCTTGCCGAAGGTCTCGTCGTCGATGTCCGCGCCTGCGATTTGAATGCGCTCGTTGGGCCGAATGAGGTGCGGCGAGGTGTAGAGGCCGGTGCGGTACTTCTGGCGAAGGCACGAGGCGGCGATGGCGCAGGTCGAGCCCTTGCCGTTGGTCCCGGCCACGTGGAGCGCGGGGAAGCGGCGCTCAGGGTGACCCAGCCGCTCGAGCGCGACCCGCACGCGCTCGAGGCCCATCTTGATGCTGGAAGGTGAGAGCGCGGCGAAGTGTGCCAGCCCCTCCGCCGGAGTCACGACGCCAGCAAGCCCAGCACCTGGTTGAGCTTGCCCCTCAGATCCTTGCGCGCGACGATCGCGTCGATCATGCCGTGGTCGAACAGGAACTCGCTGCGCTGGAAACCCTCAGGCAGCTTCTGGCGAATGGTCTGTTCGATCACGCGCGCACCCGCAAAGCCGATCAGGGCGCGGGGCTCGGCGAGGATGACGTCGCCCAGGAACGAGAACGAGGCCGCCACCCCACCGGTGGTCGGGTGCAGCAGCACCGAGATGTACGGCTGGCGAATCTCACGGAAGCGGTTGAGCGCCGCGCAGGTCTTCGCCATCTGCATCAGCGAGAGAATGCCTTCCTGCATGCGAGCGCCGCCCGAGGCCGAGAAGACGATCGACGGGCACTTGAGCTCGATCGCGCGCTCGAAGACCCGGGTGATCTTCTCGCCCACGACGCTGCCCATCGAGCCGCCCATGTATTCGAAGTTGAAGCAGCCCATGCTGACGCGGCGGCCTTCGATGTTGCCCACCCCGGCGATGAACGCGTCCTTCTCACCCAGCGCCTTCATGGTCGACTTGATCCGGTCCTTGTACTTCTTCGAATCGGAGAACTGCAGCGGGTCCATCGACTCGAGGTGGGTATCGAACTCCTCGAACGAGTCGGGGTCGCAGATGCTGGCGAGCCGGGTGCGCGCGGGCAGCGCCATGTGATGGCCGCAGCTGGGGCACACGTTGAGCGCCTTGGTGAGCTCTTCGGCGAGCATGATGTCGCCGCACTCGTCGCACTTCTCCCAGATGCCTTCCATGCGCGAAGAGTTCGGGGCCGGAGCCTCGGTGGGATCGGGGGCAGCGATCTTCGGCTTCTTCTGGAACCACGCCTGACCTGACATGCCCATGGCTCTAGCGGCTCGCCCCGTTCACCTCAAGCGTCCTCACGCCTGACGGAATGCGTCAAGCCAGGGGTTCCTCGACCCACTCCGCCTCGGCCACGCCGAACTGAAGCAGGGCCTGCCGCTGAGCCCCGACGAGGGTGAGGTGCCAGGTGTCAGAAATGGGAGCGCCCTGCGCGTCGAGGCCCAGCACCAGGAAGGCTTCATCGGTGGGCTCGATCTTCACCCACACGATCGGCGTTCCCCGAAACGAGGTGGGCCTGTTCGCGCGCGCCTTGAGCACGGGGTTCACGGCGCGCTGCCAGCGATCGACTCGATCTCGGCGCGAAGCTTGGGAATCGAGGCGGTGAGCACCTCGGACCCCGTGGCGGTGCACACCACGTCGTCCTCGATGCGAATGCCGCCAAAGCCCCGGCCGCCATTCATCGCCAGAAACCTTTCGGCCGCGGTCCAGTTCACCTGGGTCTTGAAGCGCTCGCGCAGCTCGGCGCTGTGGAGAATGGCGGGCACGAAATAGAGCCCGGGCTCGATGGTGAAGGTCATGCCTTCCTCGAGATCCATGTCCATGCGCAGGTACTGGGTCCCGAACTGGGTGCTGCGGGTGCGCCCCGCGGGATAGTGAACGCGATCGCCGAACGCCTCGAGGTCGTGCACGTCGAGGCCGAGCTGATGACCCAGGCCGTGGGGGAAGAAGATCGCGTGAGCGCCGGACTCCACCAGACCGTCTGGATCCCCGACCAGCAAACCCAGCTTCACCAGCCCCTCGGCGAGCACACGTGACGCGCGCAGGTGGAGGTCTCGGTAGCGCACGCCCGGCTTGACCGCGGCGATCGCGTCGAGCTCGCTGTGCAGCACCAGATCGTAGACGTCGCGCCCCTCGGGGGTGAACGCACCGCCCACCGGCCAGTCGCGCGTGACGTCGTTGCAATAGCCCGTGTCGATGCCCTCGGCGCCCGCATCGAGGAGCACGATGTCGCCCTTCTGCAGAACGTTTCGATGCTCGTTGTTGTGCAGCACCTCTCCGCGCACCGAGAGAATGGTGTTGTACGCGGGGGTGCAGCCGCCGCGAGCAAAGGCGCCTTCGACCTGGCCGGTGAGGAACTGCTCGCTCACGCCGGGCTTCGAGTGCTGCATCGCCAACAGGTGCGCTTCGCGGGTGATCGGCACCAGGCGACGGATCTCGGCCAGCTCGTCAGCGTCTTTGTGCAGGCGGAGCTTCGCGAGGCGATCGAGCAGCGCGCCCTCGCCAACTTTCCTGGGGTCGTCAAAGTCGAGATCTTCCCCGGTGATCGAGAGCGCGCGCGCCGTCGCCCTCGGGTCAGCGACGGCCAACGAGCGCACCTGGCGGCCCTTCGCGAGCGT
>JAYVNA010000565.1:0-3934 GCA_043758715.1 Archangium sp. | reverse complement strand
CGCTGATCATCGTGGACCTCGACGGCAAGGTGCTCGAGGGGCGCAAGAAGCCCTTCTCCGAGCTCGAGCTGCACCTGGCCGCCTTCCGCGCCCGCCCTGAAATCGAAGTGGTGCTGCACGCGCACCCGCCCTGCGCCACCGCCTTCGGCCTCGCCGGGCTCGAGCTGTCGCCCATCGCGATGCCGGAGTTGGTGGTCTCGCTGGGCGATCGCATTCCCACCCTGCCCCGCGCGATGCCCAAAACGCCCGAGGTGGTGAAGAACCTCGAAGGCGCGGCCGCGCAGTACGACGCGATGTTGCTGGCGGGCAATGGCGCGCTGACGCTGGGCGCCGACTTGAGCCAGGCCCTGCTGCGCATGGAACTGGTCGAGCACTACGCCCGAATTCTCACCGCCGCGCGCGCGTTGGGGCCTGTCGAACCGCTGGCGCCCGGCGACCTCGCGAAGCTGCTGGAGGCGCGCAAGAAAGCCGGCCTCGGCCCGCAAAAGCCAAAGAGCACCTGATCCTGGTCAGGTGCCCTCTGGTGGTTCTGCACACTGGGCGGGCGAAAAAACCGGAGGGTGCAATTCGATTCCAGTGGCGGGGACCACCCCCGCACGGGGTCCTGGAACTTCCTGGGAGTATCCGGCTTCCTCTCCCGCCCAGAGTTATTCACTCTGTGGAGCCAACAGCGCTCCGAAAGCGGTATTCCGAAAGCTTCAGCCCTCCGCCGCGTCCTGGCAGATGACCTGGCAGGTGGTGTCGGCGGGAAGGTGGGAGGCGAAGCCCTCGCTGTACGACTTGACCATCACGCCAGTGCCGATGAGCGAGGCCAACATGATGGCGGCCACTGCACCGATGCTGCCCAGCCCCACCGCGCCTCGAGTTTGATTGACGAACATGACTCTCCATCCTCCGGGCAGACCTCCGGCGCTCGCTGACGCCACCATGGCGCCCGTCTCGCGTTCGGGTTGGGTTTCTGGCCCCACTTCACAGGTTGTCGGGGCGCTTTGACTGTCAGCGCGGCCCCGTTGCGTTGATGTCTACGGACCTGGAGGAACCCTATTGCGCGCTGGTTTCCGGGGGATTTTCCCGGGCCCGGCGCTTCTCGACCAGCCACACCAGGACGACCCCGAGCTCGTAACAAAGCAGCATGGGGCCAGCCATGAGGGCCAGGTTCACCGCGTCGCCCGTGGGCGTGATCACCGCGGCGGCGATCAGGCACACCACGAAGGCGTGCCGTTGGTACTTGAAGAGGAACTTCGAGGACACCAGGCCCACCAGGCCCAACACCATCATCACCAGCGGCAGCTCGAAGATGAGGCCGAAGGCGAGCTCGAGCACCAGCACCAGCGTCAGCTGCTCTTCCATCGAGAGCATGGGCTTGGTCCAGTTGAGCGCGTCGGCGTGCGCCTGGGCGGTGCCCAGCAGCTTCTCGAGTTCCCACAACGCGGTGATCTCTTCGGCGCGTTCGGGCACCACGCCCATCAGCACCTGGGCCGCTTCGTCGAGGCGTTGGTTGGCGAGGCCGAACTTGCGCTCACCGAAGGCCAGCACCGCTTCGCCCCGTTTGTCGGTGGCGGTGATCAACGAGGGCGAGGCGCTGGGGCCCTGGGCGACGGCGAGCGCGTCGATCAGCCGCGCCAGGCCCTCGAGCCGCGCCTTCACGTCGACGCTGTCCTTCGAGACGATGGTCAGCCCGAAGGTGCCCTGCTCGGTCTGCCCTTCGCCGGGGGCCTTCAATTCACCCGTGGCGGCCCGCGCGAAGGCCCCGGAGCGTTGGAAGTCGCCCAGCCGCAGGTACCTCACCGCGTCTTCTTCATGCAGCCGCGCGGTGTCCATGCGCTGGGTGATGGCGGTGGCTTCCTCCTTCTGCAGCAGGAAGGTGAACATCTGCGGCAGCAGCACCAGGTAACAGAAGGTCGCGCCCGCGAGGAACGCGAGGGTGCCGAAGACGATGAAGGGGCCGGCGAGCTTGCGCTCGTTCGCGTACAGGCCCGGCGAGACGAAGCCCCAGATCTGCCACAGCAGCACCGGCGTGGAGAGGAAGATGCCGGCGTACAGGCCGATCTTCATCAGCACGTTGATCTCTTCGATCGCCGACGTGTAGACCAGCGCCGCGGCGTCGGGCGGGAGCGCCATCAACACCGGGCGCATCAGCAGGCCGTACACCTCGCGGGCGAAGACCAGCGAGCCCAGGCCGAGAATCACCACCGCGATGGTCACCCGCAGCAGCCGCGTGCGCAGCTCGCCCAGGTGCTCCATCAGGCTCATTCTGAATTCGTCCTGCGCGGGCGTGGCGGTCACGTCTCAGCTCTTGGCCGTCGGGACTTCGCCGCCCGAGGCCGGGGGCTCGGCAGGCGGGGTCACTTTGGGGGGCACCGGCTGGGTCTCGGGGGTGCCGGCGGTGAGCTGAGACGCGAGCGGGTCGGGCGCGGGCAGCGGCTCTTCGTCGAGCGGCCCCTTGGGCACCAGGTCCTGGGCCGGGAGCACCCGCACCGGCGGCGCCTGGATCTCCGAGTCCATCTTGTAGAACTCGCGCTCCACCACCCCGCGCACTTCATCGGTCTGGCGGCGGAACTCGCGCATGAACTTGCCGATGCCCCTGGCCAGCTCAGGAAGTCGCGAGGGCCCCAGGAGCAGCAGGGCCACGACCGCGATCAGCGCAATTTCGCCGGAGCCGATGTTGAACATCTCAACGGACTTCTAGCTGATTCCGAGGCGCTTCGCCTTCGCCTTCCGCCCTCACCGGCGAACGGGGAAAGCTGTCCCTTTGCCGCAGTACACGAACGTTCCGTCAGGGGCTTTGCCCGCCCGGCGCAGGCCGGAGAACGCGAGGAAGCTGCCCGCGCGGGCAGGTCCGAGATTGGGGTCTTCGATGCGCAGCACCACCGGCACGCCGACGGGCAGGCCGTCGAAGGGCGAGACGAGCTCGGCGGTGACGAAGCTGCGGCCCGAGGTGCAGCCGTTGTTGGAGATGCCGTAGTAGGGGAACTTTTCGGCGACCGAGACCACCTTCACGCGTGCGTCTTCGACCATCGCAGCGGAAGCGAAGCGGGGATCCTTCTTCGCTTCGTCGACGGTGGCCGCGGGGATGAGGCCGCCCATGTTGCCCTTGCCGCCCAGGTAGGAGTTCGCGGACGTCGCGGTGGCGGTGGTGCCCGTCGTGCCGCCCGTGTTGCTCGGCGGGGGCGCGGTGGTGGTCGTCGTGGTGGTGGTCGCGACCGGCTGCGAGGGAGGCGGCGCTTCGCCCGGCTTGACCACCCGGCGCGTCGAGGTCTCCTGCGCGGGGGGGTTCTTCGCGGCTTCGGCGGCGAGGCGAGCGGCTTCCTTCTTCTGCTGCTCGTCGAGCTTCTTGGAGTCGGCCTCGAGGCGCCTGGCTTCTTCAGCGGCTTTCTTCTCGTCTTCCTTGCGGCGCTTCTCTTCGTCGGCGGCCTGCTTCTTCGAGGCGAACTCGGAGTCTTTCTTCGCGCGGGCTTCGTCGGCCAGGCGCTGCTTCTCTTCAACCTTCGCCTTCCGCTCTTCATCGGCCTTCGCTTTGGCGTCAGCGGCGGCCTGGGCCCTGGCGGCCTTCTCGGCGTCAGCCTTCGCCTTCGCGTCAGCGGCGGTTTGCTCCTGGGCCTTCTTCCTCTCTTCGACGGAGAGCTTCTGCTCCTCGGCCTTCTTCGCCTTCGCTTCTTCGGCGGCCTTCTTCTTTTCCTCGAGCTCGGCCTTCTTCTTCTCGAGCTCTTCCTTCTGCTTGGTGAGGGCGACTTCGCGCTCTTCGTTGGCCTTCTTCTGCTTCTCGAGGGCCTCTTCCTTCTTCTTTTCTTCGGCGAGCTTCTTCTCTTCGGCCTTCTTCGCCTTGTCGTCTTCGGCGAGGCGCTTCTTCTCTTCGGCGTCGAGCTTCTTCTTTTCCTCGGCGAGCTTCTTTTCCTCTTCCTTGTGCTTCTTGTCGTCTTCGGCGAGCCGCTTG
>JAYVNA010000564.1:0-12023 GCA_043758715.1 Archangium sp. | reverse complement strand
GGCCCCGGGCCCCGTGAGCGTCGCCTTCTTCGTTGCTGGTCCCGAAGACGAAGCGAGTGCCGGTGCCGCGCGGCTCTACGTGGAAGCCGGCCTGCTTGGCGCCGACCTGGTGTTCAGCGCCGATGGCTCGAGCGCGCCGGCACGTTCGGCCCGAGACGCGGTGGAGCAGTTGGTCGACTCCGCTTCCAAACGCGAGCACGGCGCTGAAGCGCTCGATGCTGCCGCCTCGCAGATCGATCCGGGAAGACTGACCGCCTGCGTGTTGTTCGTGCCTCCCGTGGACGGAGCGTGGCGCGAGCGCGTGGTGGGGTTCGTGAAGAAGCACGGGCTCGATGCTTCGGTGATCATTGGCGTCGATGAAGCGGGTGAGCAGAAAAGCAACCCCTCGCGGTTGGAATCGTTTCTCTTTTTGCCAGAGAAGAGCCTCGATGCCGCTCGTCCTGAGCTGAAGAAACTGCGCGCGGCGCTCGAGGCCGATGGACTGCCAGTGAAAGTGCTTCATCGCACCACGGGGCAACTGTCGTGATGCCCTCTCCCCGACCCTCTTCGCCCCCCAACGCCGTCGCCCCGAGGGGCTCTGCCCCGCGGGGAGAGGGAGACAAGATTCGCGACTCGGGCACCGTCACGGTGCTTAAGGCCCTGCTGCTGAGCGGCGCAGTGGTCCTCGCGTTGTGGTCGATTGCCACCCCGCCGGGCCTGCTGTTCGCGATCGTGGGCACGCTCTCGGCCACGCTCCTCGCGCACCGCCTCGAAGACGCGCGCCTGCGCATCATCAGCTGGGTCGCGCTGGGCCTCTGCCTCGCGCTCGGTGGGCAGCTGGTCGCGTTCACGCTCTCGGCGTTCGCCTCATTCCTGCCGCCCTGGTTCACCATGATGACGGCCGACGCCATCGGGCTCGGCTGCACCTGCTTCGGCTTCTTCCTCGCCCTGCGCCTGTGCTCGTCACGCTGGCGCGCGTTCTCGGTGATCGAGCTGGGCATCGTCATCTTCGCCGTCGCGCACTCGTTCGCCGATCACCGCCACATGCGCATTCACCAGCCGCGTTTCCTGAGCGACTGGGCCTGGTCACACGGCGTCGAACCCGAGCCCGTGCTCGCGGTGCTGGGCGTGGCGGCGATGGCGTTGGCGGCGTTGCTGCTGCTGCGGGTCAGCCGGGCGCGCCGGTTGCTCGCGATGGTGCTGCTCTTCCTCGGCGGCATCCTCGTGCTGCTGCTCGGTGAACAACCGCGCCTCGACGTGCCGAAGGCTGACGAGCTGGGCGTGCGCGGCAACGACGACGATAAAGACAAAGACAAGAACAACGGCGGCGGGAGCAAGAACAACAAGCCCCCCGAGCCCATCGCGGTGGCGGTGCTGCACGACGATCTGCCTGACTCCGACGCGCTCTATTTCCGCCAGTCGGTGCGCTCCAAGCTCGTCGGTGATCGCCTGGTGGAAGACGGGTCGGGTGCGTTCGACGTCGACGTCCCCACGCACTTCCCCGCGGGCTCGCCGGTGAAGGTCACCCTGCCTCAGGTCGAGGCGTTCCATCGACGCCTGCACACCTCGATGTATCTGCTCGCCGATCACGCGCAGCTCTTCGGGGTCGGTTTCCCCGAACAGATCTCCCCCCTCGCGAACCCGAACCCGCGCCGCTTCGTGGCCGCCTACGACGTCGACTCGCTCTTCCTCACCCGGCCGGTGGAGCGCCTGCTCGGGCGCAACTCCATGCCCGAGGACTGGTCGGAAGCGATGCGCACCCACTACACCGAGCTGCCGAAGGACCCGCGCTATCGCGAGCTGTCCGATCGCATCGTGCGCGACGTCGACCCCCGCTTCGTGGGCGACGACATGATGAAGGCGCTCGCCATCAAGCAATACCTCGAGCACGAGGGCTTCTATTCGCTCAACGTGAAGACCCTCGAGGGCGACGACCCGGTGGCCCAGTTCCTGTTCGGTGACATGCGCGGCTACTGCGTTCACTTCGCGCACGCGGCGGTGTTTCTGCTGCGCAGCCAGGGCCTGCCCGCGCGTGTCGCCATCGGCTACGGCGTGCAAACGCAGCAACGCGGCGCAGGTTCGGCGGTGCTCATCTTCGCCAACGAAGCGCACGCGTGGCCCGAGCTCTACGTCGATGGGGTCGGTTGGGTGACCTTCGACATCATGCCGGAGCGGTCGGACGAGCCTCCCGCGCCGCACGTCGATCAGGATCTCGAGTCGGCCCTCGGCGAACTCGCCCGCAAGGATCCTCCCGGCACGCTCGAAGACACCACGCCCTTCGTGATTCCCTGGGAAGCGATCGGCTTCGGCGCCCTCGGGCTGACCGGTCTCGCGCTGGTGCTCGCGTTCACCGTGAAGGCGATTCGCCGGCTGGGGACCCGCTCGCATCAGCTCGTCTATCGCTCGGTGCTCGACGCACTTTCAGACCACGGGCACGCGCGGCAGAAGGGCGAGAGCCGCGAACGCCATGCCCGTCGGCTCGCGGCCCGCGCTCCGAGCTTCGTTCCACTCACCTCTGCGCATCTGCGGCTGAGCCTCGGTCACGATGACCCCGAAGGCCGCGCGCAGGTGGTGGCGCTCGCCCGCAAGACGCGCGCTGAGCTGCGTCAGCACACCCCTTTCCTCGCCCGCGTGGGCGCTCTCTTCAATCCTGTCGGTTGGTGGTTCACCCGATGAAACGAAAGACCTCATGATCCCAGTGCTCTCGACCCTCGACGAAGTCCGCACCATCGCCGCCCGGCTGCGCGATCAGGTGCGGCACGACGTGATCGGCCGCGATGACATCGTCGAGTTGGTGCTGATCGCCCTCTTCGCGGACGGACACGTCTTGCTCGAGGACTACCCGGGCTCCGGCAAGACCACGCTCGCCAAGGCGCTTGGCCGCGCGTTCGTGGAGGAGGCACCTGACGCGGGCGGCATCGCCACCTTCCGCCGGGTGCAGTTCACGCCCGACCTGTTGCCGTCCGACATCACCGGCGTCACCATCTTCGACACCACCACCAACCTCTTCACCTTCCGCCGCGGCCCGGTGTTCGCGTCGGTGCTGCTGGTCGACGAGATCAACCGCACCTCCCCCAAGGTGCAGTCGGCCTTGCTCGAGGCGATGGCCGAGAAGCAGGTCACCGTCGACAACCTCAGCCACAAGCTCGACGACCTCTTCTTCGTAATGGCCACGCAGAACCCGCTCGACTCGGTGGGCACATATCCACTCCCGCTCGCGCAGTTGGACCGCTTCCTCTTCAAGCTGACGATGAAGCACATCGACATGAACTCCGAGCTGCGCGTGCTCGAGGCGTGGGGCAAGCCGCGCGTCGCGATGGAGCTGCCCAAGGTCTACCGCTCGGAAGTGATCGCCGCACGAAACCTGGTGCGTACGCAGGTGGCGGTCTCGAGAGCGGTGCAGCAGTGCCTGGTCGACATCGCCACCGCGCTGCGTGACACCACCCGCACCCGCCAGGGCGTTTCCACCCGGTCGCTGGTGCAGGCGATTCCCGCGCTGCAGATGCGCGCGATGCTGCTGGGCCGCGACTACGTCTCGTCGGAAGACATCGAGGCGCTCGCGTTTCCCCTCTTCGCCCATCGCATGGAGCTGATGCCCGGCGTGCAAGCAGACCTCTTGGTGCGCGATGCACTCAAGGGGCCGATCGAGAAGCTCTCCCGTTCGACGCTGGGTGCTGCGTGAGCTTCTGCCGGCGGTCGTGGAGAACGGGAGGGCTCTTGCTGCTGCTGCTGCTGGGCGCTCCGGCCTTCGCGGAGTACGCCGATCGTTTCACCACGGCCGAGAAGGAACTGCTCGATGAGGTCTCCCAGGGCCACTTCATCAAGGCCCGCGATCTCGCCGAGAAGGTGCTGACGAAGAACCCCGATTCCTTCCCTGCCACCTGGGCGATGGCGAAGGTGCAGCTCGACGAAGAAGGCAACCACGCCCGCGCCCTGGCCTGGGTGCGCCGCGCCGAAGATCTGCTCGGCGATCAGGACCGCGAGTGGGGAATGAAGGTGACGCTCGAAGAACACTTCGTGCTCGCCGAGATGAATCGCAATGAAGAGGCGCTGCAGGTGCTCGACAAGTATGACGAGAAGTTCGGCCCCGCGCCCTCGTACCTGCGGGTCTGGCCGCTCTTCAAATCGGGCCACGTCAGTGAAGCGCGCGTGATCGCGACCCGGCTGGCCACGAGCGAAGACGAGGTCGACCGCACCGAGGGGTACAATGGTCTGCTCAGCATCGCCTTCGAAGAACGTGATCGCGCCGGCACCTACAAGTGGTCGATGGCCGGCGTCGAAGCCACCGCGGGGCGGAACTGCACCATCCTCCGCAACGCAGCGAGCGCCGCGTACATCCGCTTCAAGATCGACGAAGCCGAAGAACTCTCGGCCAAGGCCCGCAAGCTCAAGGACTGCATCGATCCGGTCGACAATCAGATCGCCGCCCTCAACATCGTGATGGGTCAGTTTCAGCAGGCCGTGGCCGCGCTCGAGTCTTCGCGCTCGACGTACATCGACAAGCGCTATCGCCCGCACTTCGCCCTCGAGCGCCGCGCGGTGCTGGTCGACCTGCTCGAAGCGGTCGGCCAACCCGAAGAAGCGCTCAAGCTCGCCGCGGAGCTCTACGGCCAGCAACAACGCATGGGCGTCAGCAGCGGGGCTCCTGAGCTCGAGCGGCTCACCCGGACCCTGCGGTATCTCCACGCCCTCGATGGCCGCATCGCGCAGCTGGGAGAGCAGGCGTCCTACGCCACGCTCCCCGCGGGCCCCGCCGCCACCACGCCCGAGCTCGCGCGGCTGGTGACCACGCGCTGGGAAATTCGCCGCGGGCTCGTTCAGCTGCTCGCCGGCGGAGATCGCCTGATGTTGATGGTGCGTCCGATGCTCTCTGATCCCTCCGACTGGTCGAACTGGCGCACCGGAGACCTCACCGGCATCGTCGGCACCGGGGTGATGCGCGCCGCGATCGCCCGGGCCCGCACCATCGACGCTGCGTTCCCTGAAGCGAGCGGCCCCCTCGATGCCGTGGAGGGCGAGGTGGCCTGGCAGGAAGGTTCGCTCGAGAGCGCGGTGAAGCTCGCTGACTCGGCGCTCAAGGTGCTCTCGAAGCGTGAGGCCCTCTGGCGATGGCGCATCATGGCCTGGCGGTCGGACTCGCTGCGGCGGTTGGGCCGGCTCTCTGAAGCACGGGCTGATCAACAGGAACTGCTGCAGCGCTGGCCCACCGCGTTTCGCATGATGGGCCTGAGCGTGCCCGTGCGGCTCTCGAATGACGGCTCCACGCTCGCCAAAGACGCAGCCTCGCGGCTCGCGCGCTCGACTCGGCTCGACGTGCAGGCGAAGGCTCCCTTTCAAGTCACCGTCGCCAGCCGCGCGACCGCGATCGACATCTGCCTGCTCGATGACGCGGGCTCACAGCTGGCCTGCGCGACGGGAGAGGGCACCGACAAGGCGCTCGAGGCGTTTCACGCGGCGGCGTTTTCTCCCAAGGTGTCGCTCACCCAGAGCGACTTGAAGAGCCTCGATGGCAGCCCCGTGCGCGTGGGTGCGGACGAGGCCATGAAGAAGCTGCTCGGAAAATGAAGGCCCTCATTCTTCAGATGATCGTGCTGCTCGCGCTGCCTGCGATGGCCGAAGACCAGGCCCACTGCGTCGGCGGTAAGTGGACCAGCGCCGGTGGCTGGTCGGGCTGCCTGGTGGCCGGCAAGCGCGAAGGCGAGTGGACGTGGAAGTTGCCCGGCGGCCAGTTGATCGAACGCTCCGAGTGGACGCACGGAACCCGCAACGGAAAGTTCGAGCACTGGTTCGAGACCTGCCGCATCGCCGATCGCGGCGGGTATCGCGATGGCCAACGTGATGGCCCCTGGGTCTTCTGGACCGAAGAGGGAAAGAAAGATCGCGAAGGCTCGTTCAAGGCAGGCCGCGAGACTGGCATCTGGACGAGCTACCACCCGGAGACCGGCTTCAAGCACCTCGAAGGTCCCTGGGTGCGTGGCCTCGCCGAGGGAGTCTTCACCGAGTACCTGCCCACCGGCGACAAGTGGCGCGAGGTGAAGTTTCACCAGGGAACGCGCGTGGGGAAGGAACAGCAGGCCTGCGACGAACGCGGGGGAGAATGGACCGTCGACTTCCGCCTGCGCCGCGAGGGCTGCACGGTCGAACTGCAACTCGAAGGCACCTGGACCGGGTTCGACACCACCGGGAAGCTGCGCTGGCGCGCTGACTACGAAGGCGGCCGGCTCTCCGGCACGTACCTCGATTACCACCCCACGGGCGAGGTGCTGCGCAAGGGCAAGTACAAGGGCGGCGCGCCCACCGGCGTGCACACCTTCTTCGCGCCCGACGGCAAGACGGTCTACGGCCAGTCGATCATCCGAGACGGTTCCGGCGACTGGAAGACGTTTCACCCCAACGGCAAGGTCGCGGAAGAGGCCCGCTACGAGCGCGGCTGCGTCGATGGCGTGTGGCGGCTCTACAACGAAGAGGGCCGGCTCGAGATCGAAGCCACCTACGCCGACTGCAATCGCAACGGGCCCTACACCTGGTTCCACACCAACGGGCAACGCCATCTCACCGGCGAGTACAAAGACGATCTCGAGGTGGGCGAGTGGAAGTCGTTCTACTTGAACGGCGATCCCGAGTTCGTCGGGACCTACGAACAAGGGCTGCGCACTGGCAAATGGCGCTACTGGCGCTGGGGTAAACAGCTCCGCACCGAAGGCGAGATGAAGCAAGACGTGCCCGATGGCCAGTGGACTGACTATCACCCCACCGGCAAACCCAGCGGCAAGGGCCAGCGCATCGGCACCGCCAACGAGGGAAAATGGGAAACGTTCTGGTCCACCGGCGAGCCGTGGCGCGAGGTCGAGTACGTGCGCGGCCGCGAGCAGGACGAAGCCGCGAAGGCGTGCAGCCGTTACGGAGGTCAGTGGAAGGCCGACGGCGAGCAGCGAACGTTGGGCTGCCTGGTCTGCCGCGCGCGGCCCGATGAGCAGGTCGAGTTGGTGGGCATCGGCTTGTGGACGTATTGGCACCCGATGGGCGGCATCGAGAAGCAGGGCCCCCTGGTGGAAGGCGTGCCGTCAGGCGAGTGGAAGTTCTTCCACGACAACGGCGCCGTAATGATGAGCGGCGTGTTCGATGGCGGGGTGGAAGTCGGGGCCTGGCGCGGCGGCTATCGCAGCGGTCAGCGGCGCTTCGAAGGCGCGTACACCGACGGCAAACCAGACCAGGTGTGGACGAGCTGGCTTCCCGATGGCGGCGTGATGTCGGTGGGCCGCTACGAGAACGGAAAGAAGGTCGGCGAGTGGAAGTACGAGCGGCGGGGTCAGCTGGTCTCTGAAGACGCCGGCACGCCGCCCGTTCCGTGAATCAGCAGCGCTGCGAGGCGACCCGTTCGTACAAGCGGCTGTAGGCCGCCGTGGTGTTCTCGAGGCCGTAGTCCTTCACCGCGGTCAGCGTCTTCTGGCGCCCCTGCGCGAGCCGCGCGGGATTCTCGAACCAATCGTCGATGCGCGCCGAGAGCGCCTGCACGTCACCGGTGCGAAAGACGTGTGCATCATCGAGCGCGAACTGCTTCGTCGCGCTGGTGACGGAATCCGAGGTCACCGTGGGACAACCGCAGCGCATCGCCTCGAGTACGGCCATGCCTTCGAGCTCCACCTCGGAGGGGTGCACGTAGAGATCGGCCGTCTGGTACAGGCGCAGCAACTCTTCATCTGACTTGAAGCCGAACTCGACGCCGCCGGGCAGCGTTCGGGCCTGCGCCTCGAGCTTTTCTCTCAAGGGTCCGCGCCCGGCGATCACCAGCCGCAGCGAAGCCGCGTGCTTCGATCGGCGCACCGCTTCGATCACGAGATCCTGGCGCTTCTCCGGCACCAGCCGGCCGACCGTCAGCACCGTGAAGGGACCCGGGGGCCGCGAAGTCAGCGGCGCGAACTGCGCGGGTGCGCCATTCGAGATGATCTCGGCGGGCCTGGTCAGCCCGGACGCGCGCAGCTCATCGAGCGAAAACTGCGAGGGGCAGATGAGTGCGTTGGCGCGATTGTAGAAGGTCTTCGTCATCAACCGATTGAGCGTTCGCGCGATGATCGGCAAGCCGAACGCGCCCGTGAGGCAGGGGGCGAAGAGCGAGACGCCGCGGAGCACGTTCTCGGGCTGGATGTGGTGCCCGGCCACGACGGGAACCCGGAGCTCCTTCGCGAGCGACAGGGCCTGAAAGCCGAGAAACAAAGGGAACTGCACATGCACCACGTCGGCGCGGTCGAAGACGCGGGCCATCAAATTGACGTCCGGCTTGGCGAAAATGAACGAGTTGGAAGCCATCACGTGGTCGCCAAAGGGGAGCGACAGGGCGGGCAGATCGACGTCTCCACCGAAGCCAATCGAGGTGACGTCGTGGTCTTTCCGAAGGGAATCAACGACTCGCTGCGCCGCGACGAGCCCTCCAGCACCGCTCCCTGCCGAATCGACCACAAAAGCGATCTTCAGACGTCGTGCCATTGGAAGTGGGTAGAGCACTCGCCGTGCCAGTCTGCACGTCCTTCGCGTAAGGGCCCCTCAGTGCGTCAGGCCGGTGATGAAGCGCAGCCAGGGCAAGCCGAGCAGCATGACGAGCAGCAGCGCGAACTGGTCCCGTTCCAGGCCTGCCCACTGCGAGCGGAACGCACGCCAGGCCAGCACGCCCAGGCCGAAGAGGGTGGGCCAGCCGATCAGCGCAAAGAGCAGAGCGTGGTCTTCGAAGTGCGAGAGGTCCGCGCTGGGCCGCCGCGCGAAGAGGCCGCCGTGCAGCATCGAGATGTCGAACAGCGGCAGCAGCACCGAGGTGAAGAAGAGCAGCTTCCCCAGCGGCGCCTTCACCCGTGGAATGACGAGCGTGCCCGCGAGCGCGTGAACGTGAGCAGCCAGAAACGGCGCCAACAGGGCCAGCGCGCTGCCCGACGCGTCGAGGTCCGACCAGTCCACCCACCCAAAGCGCAGCCCGTGGGGACCGAAGGCGGGGAGCACGCTCACGTCTTCGACCGTGCCTCCGAGAGCGAGGGTCATGAGCGCGTGCGCGCCCTCATGGAGCACGGTGCCCAGCACCATCAGCAGCGGCGCGAGCAGCGCCCAGCGCCAGTGCGCTTGGATGAAGGTGAGCACAGGGCAGCCTCGCAGGCGTGGCGGGTTTTCGACACAGCTTGTCAGTCTGGCGAGAGGCTGAAGGTGTCACCGTCGACGACCAACGCATCGCGCACGTGGCTCTCACGATGCCGTGCGCGGCGAGGGCATGGGCGCCGACCACGATGAACTCCACCTTCGCCTTCGCCAAGGCTTCGAGGAGATCGACGAAGTCTGGGTTGAGCCCGGCCTCGACGCTCATCGTTCGCCAGGTCGGACCAGCCGGCCCGGCATCGTCCGGCGGGTGTAGTCGGGGAGCGGAAGGCCGGTGAGTGCCCACGCGCCCAGGGTCAGCTCCCACATCATGGCGAGGCGCTGTTCAGGGGTGGTGCTGGCGCTGAGATCTTCCGCGCCTGCTGCCTCTGAGAGGGTCGTCTTCAGGCCCGGCCAGCACGCTCGACCCGCAGCGCGGCGGGCGGCCTCTTCCGTGGAAGTCATATCGTCGCTCTACCACTGAGCACGCTCTGAGTTCGACCATGGCGCTCGGACACACGGACTGGGTCCAATGCCCCACTCTCAGGGAGGGCGGCCCAGAGCGAGTCGGGGCCGTTGTGCGGAGGTGATTGAGATTGGCCGTGACTCTCAAAGCTGTGCTGGTGAAGCCGTGCCATCGCGCACGTCTGAAGTCGCCCTACCGCAGCGGCAGCAGGTCTTCGCGCGCCCGGCCCAACTCGAGCAGCCACAGCGCGCCGAGCGTGACGAAGAGCACCACCGTCTCGAGCCTGAAGTGCGTGCCCGCGTCAGACGACAGGTTCGTCAGGTACGAGCCCACGCACATCGCGAGCAACACCAGCCACACCATCACCCCGCGAGGCTTCACCGTGGCGCCGTGGCTCGTGTGACGTTCTCCAGCGAGCGTCACGAAGAGGAAGGCCGAGTGCAGGTAGTAATTGGCCGGGTTGAAGATGATGCCGATGAGCGCCACGCCCCACACCGCCGCGCGCACCGGTGAGGCTCTTCGCAAGGTGACGAACAACACCAGCATCGCGCCGATGACGGCGATGACCCACGCGGTCTTGTCGTTGCTGATGTACGTGCGGAACGCGATGTTGTTGAGGTGGTTGTCACGGTCGAGCGTCTGCACCTTGTGCAGCCATTCCACCCAGGCGCTCGCGCCGAAGACCGCCACCGAGAGCCCGACGAGCACGACGCTGGCGACGACCACGCCGAACGCCACGCGCAGCAGCGGCGTCACCACCTGCTTCGCCTCGGGAAGGCGCTTCTGCAGCAGCAGCTTCATGCCGACCCAGATCACCGGGAAGCTCAATGTCACCAGCGTCAGCGCCGGGAAGGCGCGAATCCACGCGCTCCAGGCGAACGCGGCACCGGCCCAGGCGAGCTTTCGTTTCTGCAGCAGCGCCAACCCGATCGCCCACAACGAGAGCCAGTCGTGGCGCAGGGTGGCGCCAAACCAGTTGCTGCCGAACTGGTAAAAATCCATCGCGCCGAACACGGTCATCGCGAGCAACGCGGTGCGTGCCCCGAACGCCCAACCCAACATCACGAAGGCGATCGCAAGCAGCGCCATGTCGGCCACCACCCCGGTCCACAAGCTCGCGTCACTCGCGGGCGCTGAAGCGAACAACGCGCGCGCGCTCAAGAACCACACGGGCGTGGCGTTGCCGCCGTGATCGTTCATCGACCCCAGGAATCCGCCGTCGCCCATCGCGCGCCGAAAATACGCCATGTCCTGAAGGAACAGCGCCCAGCGCTCCGGCGTGAAGCGGGCACGCACCTCGAGCAGGTGGGCCTTCGAGTCGCGCACGTTGGTGAGCACGTGCGTTCGCAGATCTCGCAGCGGCAGGTTGTCGAACGAATCGAGTTCGCGCCCGTCGGCCACCGCCAGCACGCTCGCAGCGTAGACGCCGTCGAAGCGCAGCTCCGGGAAGTACTTCGCGATCGGGAAGTACGTGCGCATGTCGTAGTGGTGAAGCCACGTGCCGCGCCCCGCGCCCGCGTCGTGGAACTGCGGCGTGCCCAGGTTCAGGAAGCACCAGGTCGCCATCGCCGCCGTCACGCCGAGCGCGCCGATGATGAAGCCCTCGTGGGCCGGCCAGCGCCCACGCCAGAGCCGATCGCGAATCACCGCCGCGCCCGCCACCAACGCGACAGCCGCTCGAATCCACGGCAGCGACATCAGGAAGCCCGGCGTCTGCGGCGTCACCTCGAACACCAGGAAGAACGTCGCCATCAGCCCGGCGGCGGCGAGCAGGAACAGTGCGGGCTTAGGCAGTTTCCGGCTCGAGATCGCGAGCAACAACGCGGCGCCCACGATCCACGCGATGAAGACCTGATCGAGCGGCCTGCGCGGAACCCACTTCGCGCGCAGCAGGTTCGAGCCTTTCAGCCCGTTATTGAACACCTCGAACTCCGACACGCTGTACCGGGTGTCGCCGCCCACCGGCTGCAGCCGAATGAAGCGCGCGGTTCCGAAAGGCAGCTCGATGCTGCGCGTTCGCAAGCCGCCCCCTTCGATCGGTGGCGCGCGCCACACCTCACGCCACGCGGTGCCGTCGTTGGAGACAGTCACGATGTAGTCGTCGTTGCCGTCGGCCTGAATCGCGGCGCCGGTGAGCGTCTCCTGCGAGGGCAGCTGCCACTCGAGCACGCTGCCCGCGGGAATCACCGCCGCGCCCGGGCCGTCCCACCCGTCGCCGTCGCTGGGGCTTTGGCCGTCGGTGAGCCGCTCAGGTCCCGGTACGCCCGGCGCCTGCAAGGGGGCGCGGTGCTCCAGCACGTTCTGCGCATGAGCGGAGGTCCCAACGAGGAGGCAAAGGAGCAGCAGTCTCATGGGCGGCGCGGGACCCTAGCGGGACCTTCGCAGTTGAGACGGTGGATTTCTCATGCGGCCCTCGTAGTTTCGCGCTTGGGGCGCACCAAACTCATAGCTGATGAAAGTGCCG
>JAYVNA010000563.1:0-3949 GCA_043758715.1 Archangium sp. | reverse complement strand
GTGAAGACCGAGATCGAAGCGCGAAAGCCGAAGTTGTTCGGCGTGGTCGACGCGGCTGGGCTCGCGGTGAAGGAGGCCTTCACCGTCTCCACGCGGGTGGTGTACCGGGTGGCGCTGATGCTGACGGTGCTCGCGCTGCTGTTGACGCTGTTGCTTCCTCAGTTGCCGCTGCGCACGAGTTCGTGATCAGTCGGCTTCGAGGAAGCGTGCTGTTCGCGGTCGCCTTCCGAGTGCTCTTCTCGGGCGGGCTCTCCGCACGCCGCGTTTTGATCCTCATTGAGCGAAGCGATGTGATGGTGACGCAGGGCTGGGGAGCGGTCTCACATGACGTAATCGCACGATTACGTCGTCGACGGTCGGCCCGGGAGAGCCGAGTCATGACGTCATCGCAGGATTACGTTCTCGGCACTCGGCCAGGCCTCGCCGATTCACCACCACATCGCTGCGTTCACCGAGGCAAAGAAAAGAAGCGTGCCGCGAAGCCAGCCTGGGTCGCGCACCGTTGCGCGCGACCTGACCTCACGACACCCTCGAGGCCGTGAGCTTCTTGAACTCCATCACCAGTGCCAGCCGCCATCGCACCACCGCGCCCAGCGCGAGTAGGAAGAACAACGCTCCGGTCTGAAGCTGCGACCAGTACACCTCGATCCACGAGCGAAGGGCGAAGCGCACGGCCACCAGCCCCAGCAACAACACCAGGAACAACGGCGAGCGTTTCATCAGCATCGTGTCGCCTTCGCGGATCAGCTTCGAACTGCGCGCGAGCGGCACCGAGAACACCACCGCACCGAGCAGGAACGCGCCGAGCGCCCAAAACCACGGCACCCGCGTCGCCGGCGCGATGAACATGCACAGCCCGGTGCTCATGCCAAGCGGAGGAATGATCAGCTTTCGCAGCGTCACCGGCGTGCTCGTCTCGCGGTACCGCCAGATGAGCACGAACCCCGCTCCTGCCAGCGAGAGCAGCACGTACAGCGCAGGAGGGAGATGCGTCGGATCCACCGTCTTCCCCGGTAACACTGCTGCACCATCAACGCAGACGATGGGGAACGCAGCCCCGATGGAAGGCGAGGTCAACGCCAGCGCGGCTTCTGGAATCGATGCGTCTTCAGCGCGAGACGGTGAAGGTGACGAGCGGATGATCTGACCCGCCGTGCGGTCCGGCCTTGATGCCCTTGACGCGGCACCCTCGCGCCATTTCCCAGTCGATGCCGTGCGTCGCCGACTTCTTCATGCCCCTGAGTGTGTTCGAAGCGCGGACGTAAACGAGGTTGGCCGTTCCAACAGGCAACTGGTGGAGCTCCGATTTCAGCTCGGTGGAAACTCCCGGTGGGTGGCCTTTCGGCGCACAGCGCGCACGGCAGGACCCTGGGCCTATGGTCCGCGCTCATGTTCGGGTTCGGAAAAGCAGCCCCGTTCGATCGCGACGCGACGCTGCGGCGAGCCGAAGAGTTTCGCGGGCGCAAGAAGCCGAAGAAGGCGATCGCCGAGCTGCGCAAGTTGCTCGCAGTCCATCCCTCCGACGCGGCGGCGCACGCCAAGCTGGGGCCGCTGCTGATTTCCTCCGGACACGCCGCGGAGGCGCTCGAGAGCTTTCGCATCGCCGCCGATGATCTCGACGCCCGCGGCTTCGCCGAGAAGGCCTTGAGCCTGTGGTTGCAGATCGCGCAGACCCGGATGAGCGATCTCGACGCGTGGGAGAAGGTGACGCAGTTCCACCTCACCCGCGGGCGGAAGGCTGATGGCGTAAAGGTGTTGCTGCAGGCGGCCTCGCTTCAAAAAGGCAAAGAAGGCCGGCCCCGCGCGGTGCGTCTGCTGGAAGACGCGCTGGTGGTCGTCCCGCAGCAACTCGAGGCCACCTTCGCCCTCGCGCCCTTGCTCGTGAAGGTTGGCCGTGGGCCCGAGGCCCGGACTCTGCTCGAGGGCGCGCTCACCTTCACCTCGGGGCCTGACGTCCCCCGGGTGCGCCGGAAACTCTTCGTGCTCTTCCCCGGGTTCAAGACGTTCTGGGGCTGGGTTCGCTCGTGAAAATCCGATGGGCGGGGGCTTCGGAGTACGGCGAAGCGATGTCCCCCAGCGAGCCCTGCTTTAGCGCGCGGGTGACGGCGATCGTCTTCCTCGACTGATTCGCCCCGAGAAGTCCCACGAGCGTTTCGCGGCGAGCTCGACGAACGCCCGGGTGGCCGCCGAGTTGAGGCGCGAGGCCGGGTAGACCACGTGAATCGGCAGCGGCTCAGGCTGGTGCCGCTCGAGCACCGCCACCAGCCCGCCCGCGTCGATCGCTTCCTGTGCCTGGTAGCCGAGCACCAGCGCCAGCCCTCCACCCTGCGCGGCGTGGGTGATCGCAGCTTGCGCGCTGTCGGTGGTGAAGCGCGGCTCGATGGGACGCCACTCGCGGCTGGCGCTCAGCCCGGTGAAATGAATCAGCGTGTGCCGCTTCAGTTGGTCGAGGTTCGTGGGCGCGCGTCAAGGCGGTGCGGGAAGCAGGGTGGAGCGAAGGCGAGTTGCTGGAGATCGTCCTCCACGTCGCGCTCAACACCCTCACGAACTACGTGAACAAGGCGTTCGCCACTGACCTCGATTTCCCCCGGGTGGAACGATGAGCCGCTTTCACGCCCTGGCCTTCACGCCGTCCGTGGAAGAACTGCAGAAGCGCGCAGGCAGCCGCTCAGCCTACGCGCGCCTCGCCGGCAAAACGGAGAGCGGGCGGGACCCGCTCAGCGAAGACGAGCTCGAATTCATCGCCCGCCGTGACTCGTTCTACATGGCGAGCATCTCGGAGACCGGCTGGCCCTACGTGCAGCACCGCGGCGGGCCGAAGGGGTTCGTGAAGGCCGACGCGCACACGCTCCGCTTCGAGGACTACCGGGGCAACCAGCAGTTCCTCACCGCGGGCAACGTCGCGAAGAACGATCGGGCGGCGTTGATCTTCATGGACTACCCGAACCGCGCCCGGCTCAAGGTGCTCGGGCACGCCCGGCTCGAGGGGAAGACGTTCGTCATCGAGGTCGAGGGCTTCGACTGGAACTGCCCTCAGCACATCACGCCCCGCTACACGGCCGACGAGCTGGCCGCGTTCAGCTAAAGGTCGGCCGATGCTCGCAGTCCGGCTCGGTCGATCGCGCCGCGGGTGGATGAGCGCGAAGCGCTGAGCAGTCAGCGCGCGCGGCGGCGGCCAAGCGCGAGCAGCATCAACAGCGGCAGGGCGTTGGCGAACAGCCCGCTGCTCGAGGAGCAACCGCAGCCACCACCCACGGCCCGGAACGACCGCTGGTCCTGGCTGCTCGCGCCGGCAGGGTCGCGCACCGTCACCGTGAAGGTGACCTCTCCGGTCTTCGGCATGGTGAACGAGGCCACCGCAGCCTGCGCGCTCTCGACGGAGATCACCTCACCCGCGGTCTGACTCCAGACGAAGCTCAGTGGGTCTCCATCGGGGTCCGAGCTGCCTGAGGCATCGAGGCTGATGACCTCGCCCGGCTTCGCCTCGCGCGATATTCCGGCGAGCACCACCACCGGCGGGCGGTTGGCGTTCGTGACGTTCACCGACGCGTTGGCGGTGCCGTTCAGGGTTCCATCGGACACCGTGACTTCGAACGCGAGCGCGGTGGAGCTGGTCACCTCCGGCGCCACGAAGCTGGCCGTCGAGGTGGTGGGCGTGAGCAACGTGACCACGGTGCCGCCGGTCTGTCGCCACTGATACGTGAGCGGGTCTCCGTCGAGATCGCTCGCCACCGCCGTCATCGACACCGTGGTGCGTTCCGCCGCCGCCGCAGGCGCGGTGATGGTGACGGCCGGAGCCTGGTTCACCTGCCGAACGGTGAGGCTCACCTGCGAGCTCGCGCTCAGCGTGCCGTCGGAAACCGCCAGCTCGAGCACCACCACTTGATCCGCCATCACCTCGGGCGCGATGAACGTCGCCGCCCCGACGCTGGCATCGGAGAACACCACC
>JAYVNA010000562.1:0-12045 GCA_043758715.1 Archangium sp. | reverse complement strand
GGTCTTCCTCCAGAAGCACGCCGAGGCGTGGGAGTAGCAGCCCCGGCCGCAGGTCCCCTGACGCACGCTCTTCAGCGCGGGTCGACCACGTGCCCGATGAAGAGCAGCGCCCCGGTCGCGTGGTCGCGAATGAAGTACACGAACGGGCGATCGACGTGCAGCGGGTGCGTCTGAGGAACCGAAGTGATTCCGTAGATGACCGCCGTCGCGCCGGCCGCTTCGGTGCCCTCTTCAGTCACCTTGATGACCGCGTGGTGCACGACGTCGCTGATCGACAGCGAGCGATCGCCCGTCATCGCCGAGAAGTCAGCCTCGGGGCCGAAGGCCACCGCCAGGCCCTGCGCCGACAGCGGCTCGCCGAGCGTGGTCTCGAGGTCGATCGAGAACTTCGGCATCGAGAAGTCGAGCTGACGCGGTGCCAGCGCGCTGAGGAAATTGTCGAGCTGGGTGACGTCGAGCGAGTTCTCCAACGCGGCGAGCCCACCGGCCGCAGGCACCAACAGCAGCATCGAGACTTCCCCGCCCTGGTAGGGCAACTCGACCACCTCAACACCGCCGAGCGAACCCGCCCGCGCCGAATGCACCGAGTCGCGAAGCATCGGGACCTGCGTAGTGCTGCCGTCGAGCTTCGTGAAAGTGCCCGGGCTGGTGAGGTTCTTCTCGAAGGGGCTCTCCCAGCTGGCGTTGAAGTACACGGCGTTCGCGAGCACGACGCGGGTGTCGCGCGTGATGGTGCCCTCGCCCAGCAGGTGAGGAATGAGCTCGGCGGTGTGGAAGCTGACGAAGTCGTTGATGGCGAGACGCGCGGGCTCGGGCTGCGACTTGAAATCGAGCAGCTTGAGGCCCGTGCCGTATTGCTGCGCGAGGAGATCGAGGTAGCTCGTCTCGAGGTGGAACCCGTTCTGCGCGAACGTCTGGTTCACGATCGACAGCGTGAAGGGGCGGCCGTTGGTGCCGTGCTGGCCCTGCCCGCGGGTGGTGAGCGCGCGATCGAGCGTGTTCATCGCGGCGTGAAAGTCGTTCTGGGGGAGCGTGATGTGGAGCGTGCTGCGAAAGGCGTCGAGCGTGCTGCCCGCGGCGCCAGCCGAAGCCATGCTCAGCGCGGTGGTGATCGAGGCGGGAGCGGTGATGACGTTGTCGGTGGGCGAGGCGGTTCTGCGATGCAACGCGAGCGTGAACTCGTTGAGGCCACGCACTGCCTTCTGCACGTCGGAAGCGGGAGCCTGGGTGGTGAGGCGCTCGGCCGTGCTCTTGGCGTCATCACCGACGAACGGCTCGGGGCGGTTGCAGCCGAGCGAAAGACCGAGGAACACCAACGCGGAAAGCAGTTTCGTTTTGAGCATGGCGAGCCGGTGAGCAACTTCGGGGCCGCGTGCCAAGTGGTTCAAATGAGTGAGCTGGGTTGTCCGAAGCCTCACGAATTTTTGAGGACCCCACCTCGCAGGCACAGGGTGGCGGAAAGCGCCTCGAAAGGCGGGTGGGCCGAAGGCTCTCGCTCGCGCTCATTGCGACCGGGCCCCTCTCCTCGGGCAAGGATCCTCACGGGACGCAGTGGGGAACCGGAAGAGACGAGCCCGGCCGGCGCGCCCATTTTCGCGCGTCACCGCGGACGACAGCCTCGTCATCCGTGGCGACGTCGAAAAAATCCACCCCGGACCTCGTCAACTGAGGATCCTCGTCCGAACCTTGAGAGCCTCTGCGCTGGGGGCACCGCGGCAGATCCAGTCCCGACCACGCCCCTCGAGGCTTGGTGGATGAACGCGACAAATCCGAACGCATGCGGCTCAAGCATCGTCGCGCCGGTCAGTTGCATGGGGGAGCCCACCTCCGGAGTGGGAAACGCGCTGACGAGGAGCCCGGCCGGCGTGCCCATTTTCGCGCGTCACCGCGGACGACAGCCTCGTCATCCGTGGCGACGTCGAAAAAAGGGTCCACCCCGGACCTCGTCAATTGAGGATCCTCGTCCGAAGCTTGAGAGCCTCTGTGCGGTGGGCACCGCGGCAGATCCAGTCCCGACCACGGCCCTTGAGGCTTGGAGGATAGGTCAGCGAGCGACCCACAACGCGCAGCCATCGGGCGGCAGCACCGAACGCGTCCCGTCCTTGCGAGGCGGCTCGGGAAACGCGAGCTCGAGCTTTCCGCGCGGCGTGTCGATCTCCATCGCCTCGTTGCCGATGTTCCCCGCCAGGGTCACCCGCCCCCGCTTGATGACGATCGTCCCCGCGTCGTCATCGACGCTCACCTGCAGCGCCTCGCGCCGGCCATCGGTGAGCTCGGGCAATTCGCGCCGCAACGCGAGCAACGCGCGGTGCCACCCGAGCACGTCACGGTGCGGAGCAAACCCCCGCTCGGCCCAGTCGAGCACCGAGTGCGCCATCGTGGCGGGGTCCTGGGGGTCAGGCAGCTTGGCGACCACCGACGCGTGCTCGGACCGCCGGCCTTCCTGCACCGCGCGGGCGAGCGTCTCGTCTTGATGATCAGTGAAGTAGAGAAAGGGAGTCGAGGCGCCCCACTCTTCGCCCTGAAACAACAACGGCACGAATGGCGAGGTGAGCAACAACGCCGTCGCCAGGCGCGAACGCCCCTGAGAGACCAGATCGCTCAGCCGCTCCCCGCGCGCCCGATTGCCGGTCTGATCATGATTCTGAAGGCACGCGACACAGCGATTTCCATCGACCGGCCCCAGCGGCCGCGCCCGCCGCGCCTCGAGCCCATCGTGCCCGACCAGGGTGGTCGCGAGATCATGAAGGCTGCCGTAGCTAGAGTAGTACCCCTGCCGCTCACCGGTGAAGGCCGCGTGAATCGCGTGGTGCAGATCGTCGTACCAGAAGGCGTCGAGCCCATCGCCACCACGCTCGCGGGGCGCCACCAGCTTCGGCTCGTTGTCCTCGTGCTCCGCGATGAGCACCAGAGGCCGCTCGAGCTTCGTGCTGAGCGCTTTCACCTCTTCGGCCAGCTCCGCCAGAAAGTGTTTGGGCGAGTCGTCAGAGATCGCGTGCGTGGCGTCGAGGCGCAGCCCGTCGAGATGACAATCGCGCAGCCAGTACCGCGCGTTGTCGATGAAGAACCTCCGCACGCCGGCTGACGACGGGCCGTCGAAGTCGATCGCCGGGCCCCAGGGCGTGTGATGGCGCTCAGTGAAATAGGGCCCGAAGTCGGCCAGGTAGTTTCCGTCGGGCCCGAGGTGGTTGAAGACGACATCGAGCAGCACCGCGAGGCCCTTCGCGTGCGCACGGTCGACGAAGCGGCGCAAACCCTCGACCCCGCCGTACGCGACGTGCACCGAGAAGAGATCGACGCCGTCGTAGCCCCAACCCCGCATGCCGGGAAACGACGCCACCGGCATCACCTCGACGTGCGTGACGCCGAGGGCAGCGAGCTCATCGAGGCGCTCCGAGGCGGCGTCGAAGGTGCCACCCGGGGTGAAGGTGCCCACGTGGAGCTCGTAGATGACCGCCCTCGAGAGCGGCTGGGCGCGAAAGCCAGCGTCGGTCCAGGGGAAGGCCACCGAGGTCCACCGGGAGAAACCGTGAACGCCGTGCGGCTGCGAGCGCGATCGGGGATCAGGCCTCGGCGGCCCGCCGTCGAGCGACACCGCGTAGTCCGTGCCGACCGGAGGCGCGGGCGTACTCCAGGAACCATCACCCGAAGAGACCGCGGGCAGCCGGCGCACCACGCCACTCTCCGTCATCACCAACAAGTCGACCTTCCGGGCGCGCGGCGCCCACACCTCCCAGCGCGTCATGGTCCCCTCGCGAGCAAAGCGACCGGGAATCGCGCCCACGCGCGCTCCATCGTCAGCGGCCGGCCGCCTTCCACTTCTTCACCTGAGAGCACATTCACCCAGGCCCCCGCCGGCACGTCGATGCGGGTCTCGTTCCAACGCACGGGCCGCGCGGTCCACCTCGAGGCCAACACCAGCAACTCCTCGCCGCGCGCGAAGGCGATCACCCGCTCAGACTCGCTCCCGGTGACCGCCAGCCGGCGATAGGCGCCCTCGAACCACGCCGGTTGCCGGCGCCGCGCATGCAACACCCGTTGAATGAGCCACAGCTTGGGCAGGCCCTCGTCTGCGCCGCGCAGCGCCACCTCGGGAGAAGCATCACGCGCCCGCTGCAGCAGCGCCCGCCGCGCGGCGTAATCGACGGGGCGGCGGTTGTCGGGGTCCACCAGGCTGCGTTCCCACAACTCAGTGCCCTGGTAGATGTCGGGCACCCCGGGCGCGGTCAGCTTGATCAACGTGCGCGAAAGCGAGCTGCGCTGGGCCGCGGGCTCGAGCGCGGCGGCGAAGCTGGCGATGGCGCCCGTCAGTTCTCCATCGGCCAGCACGCCCTGCACGAAGGCGGTGATCGCGGCCTCGTAGTTCGCGTCAGGCGTCAGCCACGAGGTGTGCCGCTTGGCCTCGCGCACTGCCTTCTCCACGTAGGCCACCGCGCGTTCGGGCGTGAGCGGCCAGGCACCGAGCAGCGTCTGCCAGATCAGATACTCGGTGGGACGATCGGGCAACGCGCCGCTGCGATGGCGATTCGCGAGCTGCGACCACTTCGTCACAGCCTCAGCCCACGCTTCGGGCAACTCGGTCAGCACGCCCAGTCGCGCGCGCACGTCTTCACCGCGCTTGGTGTCGTGCGTGCTGGTCGCCAGCAGCGTCTTCGGCCGCGACGTGCAGAGCGCGCCGTGCAGCTCGTCGAGGGAGACTCCGAATCGATCGAGCGCGTTGCCGACCTCGTTGAGCGAAAGCAGGCGGGCGTTCCGGTAGAAGAGCGTGTCTTCGATGCCCTTGGCCATCACCGCGCCCGAGGTCTGCTGAAACCGCAGCGCCAGCTCGGCTTCGTTGACGCCGGGCCGTTCGAGCAACAACGCACGCCGCAGCGCTTCCCACACCCGGCGATCCACCTCGGGCTGAGCTGCCGCGGCGGCGATGAACGCGACCTCGGCGTGCGCGCGATCGAGATCACTGGTGGCGCGGCCGGGCCGTGCGTAGGTCCGGTACACCGGGTAGCTCGCCAGCAACTCGGTGATGGCCTGGCTCAGTTCCCGGGCGGTGACGTCGCGCAGCGTGGGTTCACCGGCGACCAACTTCAGCGCGAGCGCCACCAGTCGATCGCGTTCACTGGCGAGCAGCCCTTCGATGACGTCGAGGCGGGCGCGCCGGGCCTGCACCGCGATCGGCCGCGGGTCTCCCCCGAATTCCCGCCAGAGCCGCTCGAAGGCGGTATCAGCCGCCGGGTTGATGAACACGCCGTCGAGCAGGCGCACGAACTCGTAGCCGGTGGTGCCGTCGATGGGCCACTGCCGGGGCAGCGGTTCACCGGGCGCGAGAATTTTTTCCACCAGCAGCCACGCGTTCGGAGCCCGCCCCCGCAGTTGTTCCAGATACCCCGAAGGATCGCGCAGCCCGTCGACGTGATCGATGCGCAGCCCATCGATGGTGCCATCAGCGATCCACCGCAGCACCAGCTCGTGCACGTCGTCGAACACCCACGGCTCTTCCACCCGCAGCCCCGCGAGCATCGCGACGTCGAAGAAGCGCCGGTACCCCAGCTCGCCCAACGCGTAGCGCCAGAACCCCAGCCGCCAGTTCTGCTGCTCCAGGAAAGCGTCGAGCCTGCGGGCGTCGCTGCACACCGCCACCAGCTCGTCATCGACCGCGCGCGCGAGCTCCGGCCGGGCCGCGAAGAGGCGGGACAGCAGTTGCTCGATCACCTGCTTGTCGCGATGCCGGCGCAGGGTGGACTGCTGGTCGGTCGCACCCGGCTTGGGCAATGCGCCCAGGGCGTCGGCGAAGAAGGCGAGCTCGGGGGCGCCCACGTGCGCGGCCACCCGGCCCAGCGGCTCACACAACGAGCGCACCGCGACCGGCAGCCGGTGTTCGGCGTAGCTGACGAAGAAGTGCGAGTCGTCGCGGCTGACCTTGATCGCGCCTGAGGCGACGGCGTCCGCGTACCGCTGCCCCAGGATCGGCAGCAGAATGCGGTTGTCCGCGTCTTCGCCAGGGTGCCAGTCGACATCGAAGTACGACGCGTAGCGGCTGGATCGCCCGTTCTCGAGCACGTCCCACCACCAGGTGTTGTCGGCCGTGCCGATCGCCATGTGGTTGGGCACCAGGTCGACGAGCTGCCCCAGCCCGCGCGCGGCCAGCACCTCGCTCATGCGCGCGTGGCCTTCGGCGCTGCCGAGCTCGACGTTGACCTGGCGGTGATCGACCACGTCGTAGCCATGCTGCGAACCGCGAACCGCCTGCAGCGCAGGCGAGGTGTAGACGTGGCTGATGCCGAGGTCGACCAGGTAGTCAGCCAGCTGCGCCACTTCTTCGAAACCGAAGCCCGGCCGCAGCTGGACCCGGTACGTCGCCCTCGGCGGAATCACGATTCCAACCTCTGAAACACCGCGACGGCCCGGGGCGGCACGGACAACGGCTGCGCCGCATCAGGCGCGTCGACGAACCCCGCCGCGGTGTCGAACACCCGTTCCCACCGCTGCCCCAGCCGCGGGGGAATCGCGAACTGCACCGGGTCGGGTGAGGCGTTGACCGCCACGAAGAAGCTCGCGTCGACGATGCGCTGGCCGCGTTGATCGCGCGCCACCAGCCCTTCGCCATCGAGAAACACCCCCACCGCCTTCCCGCTCTGCCAGTCGCCGCTGGTCATCTCGCCGCCATCGGGGCGCACCCAGACGATGTCTTCGTCTGACTGAAACCAGCCACGCCGGCGGAAGGTCGGGTGCTTTCGATAGAACGCCACCAGCTTCGCGGTGAACCCGAGCAGCGCCTGGTCGGCGCGTTCCCAGTCGAACCACGACAGCTCGTTGTCCTGGCAGTAGGCGTTATTGTTGCCGCGCTGCGTTCGCCCCAGCTCGTCGCCGCCCGCGAGCATGGGCACGCCTTGCGAGAGGAAGAGCGTGGCGAGCAGGTTGCGCTGCTGGCGGGCGCGCAGGGCCAGCACCGCGGGATCGTTGGTCTCGCCTTCGGCGCCGCAGTTCCACGAGCGGTTGTCGTCGGTGCCGTCGCGATTGCCTTCGCCGTTCGCTTCGTTGTGTTTGCCGTCGTAGCTGACGAGGTCTGCGAGCGGGAAGCCGTCGTGCACCGAGATGAAGTTGATGCTCGCCGAAGGGTGGCGGGCGCCGTCGCCCTGGTAGAGATCGGCCGAGCCTGCGAAGCGCCGCCCGAATTCCTGCAGCGCGCCGTCGGTGCCGCGCCACAGATCGCGCATGCCGTCGCGGAACTTGCCGTTCCATTCCGACCAGATGGGAGGGAAGGCGCCGACCGCGTAGCCCCCGGGCCCCAGATCCCACGGCTCGGCGATCAGCTTCACCGAGCGCAACACCGGGTCTTGATGCACCAACTGCAGGAACGTCGCGAGCCTGTCGACCGCGTGCAGCTCGCGCGCCAGGCTCGCCGCGAGATCGAAGCGGAACCCGTCGACGTGCATCTCCTGCACCCAGTACCGCAGCGAGTCCATGATCAGCTGGAGCACGAAGGGCTGCCGCACGTGCATCGAGTTCCCGGTGCCCGTGGTGTCGTAATAGTAGAAGGGCTGGTCGGGCATCAGGCGGTAGTACTCCTGGTTGTCGAAGCCCTTGAACGACAGGGTCGGGCCCAGGTGATTGCCTTCAGCGGTGTGGTTGTAGACGACGTCGAGGATCACCTCGATGCCCGCCTGGTGCAGCGTGCGCACCATGTGCTTGACCTCGGACACCGCCGCGCCGATCGCCTTGCGGGAGGCGTACTCGTCGTGCGGTGCGAAGAAGCCGATGGTGTCGTAGCCCCAGTAGTTGCGCAGCCCCTTCTCGAGCAGCGCGCCCTGGTGAAGGAACTGGTGAATGGGCAGCAACTCGACCGCCGTCACCCCGATTCGCTGCAGGTGCTCGATCGCCACCGGGTGCGAGAGGCCCAGGTACGTGCCGCGCAGCTCCTCGGGAATGCCGGGGTGGCGGGCGGTGAAGCCCTTCACGTGCACCTCGTAGATCACGGTGTCGTGCCACGGGGTGTTCAGCTGGCGATCATTGCCCCAGTCGAACCAGCGATCGACCACCACGCTCTTGAACACGGTGGGCGCGCTGTCTTCGTCGTTGCGCTGCTCCGGCGCACCCAGCTGGTGACCGAAGATCGGCTGCCCCCAGCTGAGGCGATCGGCGATCGACTTGGCGTACGGGTCGAGCAGCAGCTTGTTCGGGTTGCAGCGCAAGCCCTGCTGTGGGGCCCACGCGCCGTGTACGCGAAAGCCGTAGTACTGGCCGGGACCCACGCCGGGCAGAAACGCGTGCCACACGTGGCCTTCGCCGCGCATGAGCGGCAAGCGCTCCTCGTTTCCGGCGCGATCGAACAGGCAGAGCTCGACCTTCTCTCCCACGCGCGAGAACGCGGCGAAGTTGGTTCCGTAGCCGTCGAACGTGGCCCCGAGCGGATACGTCTTGCCAACCCACGCTTCACGCGTTCGCGCCATGCGCTCGCGTCGTGCAACTCACGAACCATCAGTTCGGATCGGGCGCGTGATGGAGCGTGAAGGTGCCGCTGAAGCTCTCCCCAGCGGCGTTGCTCCACTGCGGCACGTTCTTCGTCGCCATCACCTCGCCGCCGACGATGGTCCAGTCAGAGATGTAGGAGTCGGCGCTGGTGGTGGCAATCGAACTGAGCCACGGCGCGAAGCCGCGGGTGCTCCAGCTGTCGATGACGGTGCTGACGCGCGGCGTGCCAGAGCACACCCCGTTGCTGTCGCGGTCGCGCTCGCTGATCACGTGCTGGGACAGGTTGGGGTTGATCGCGGGCACCAGGAAGAAGTCGCCCACCTGGGCGCGCGTGGCCAGATCGCCGGGGCTGCCGTCGGGCGCCGTCTTCGGCCTGAACCCGAGGCTGGCCATGCCGAACTGACCGCCCATCGGCGTGACGTTGCTCACCGTCAAGCAGTTGTTCTGGTACTGCGGCTGGTAGTTCGAGACGGTGAAGTCGCTCAACTCGCCCGCGATGAGCGCACCGGTCCCGTCGATGTGACTGAGGCCCGAAGGGGCTTCGTCGGTGTCGATCGCGTACGTCGCGAGCGCGCTGGGCGGCAGGCGCATCGACTCGCGCATCGTGTACACGTCAGCGCCGGTGCCCGTGGTGTAGCTGGCCTGCGAGGTCACCTCGATGGTGAACTTGAGGCACTTGCGCAGGTAGTCCTCGCACGCGTAGCGGTCGGGGTTGAGCTGCGAGGCGTCGGTCAGGCCGAGCAGCGCTTCTTGCCGGAGCACCCCGAGGAAGGCCGGGAGAATGCGCGTGATGATGTGGTTGTCACGGCACAGCTCGTACTCTTCCTTCATGCACACCACGTTGTACTTGAAGAGATCCTGAAAGCTGAACGCGAGCAGGTTCTGGTTCTGCACCCCGAGCAGCTGCATCTGCCGCTCGAAGCCGAGCACCGTCTGCATCGCCAGCCGGGCGTTCGCGCAGCTCTGACCTGCCGCTGCGAGCCGCGGCTTGATCACCTGTTCGACGTAGCGGTTCAAGAAGGGCAGCAGCGTCTCGTAGAGGTTCTTCCCAGAGGGGCTCGCGCGTTCCTGATCGATCGCCGCGGCCACCTCGGTCTCGAGTTGTGATTCCAGATCGCCGCCGAGGCGATGCCGCACGGCCGCCAGGGAAGCGGAAAAGCCCTTCATCGCCAGCGCGAGGCCGTAGCTGCTGAAGTGGCCCAGCTTCAAGGTAATGGCCCCACTTGAATCACCCGCGGCCGCGAGCGAGACCACGTCGTTGGCCCCCTGCAGCGCAAAGGGCACCTGCTCCGTCAGCGGCCAACTCGCACCCGTGGGAGGCCTGATCGCCAGCACCATCATCGTGGTGGTGGTCTGCAAGCCAGCGGGCTCGAGCTTCACGCCCACACTCGACTCACCCAAACCCGTGTTGAGGGTCGCGTACGGAGTCATGGTGATGGCCGTCGCGTCCGTCAGCGAGGTGGACGGCACCGTCAGGGTGAACACCGTGCCATCAGCCGCGGTGGCCGTCAGCGAGCCGCCGGCGTCCCAACCAAAGTTGCCCTTTACCGCGCGCGCCGAGTCGAGGGTGCCGTTCGCGCTGAGCGGATCGGAAGGGAGCACGATGGGCTCGCCCGCGTCGATGGGCGAAACGCCGGCGTCGAAGCCGGGGTCGAAGGTGAAGCAGCCACTCAACGCCAACACCGACACCAGCAGACCCATTCGCACCATGTGCAAGACCTCCCCCAGAGACGTTGAGGGTCGGTCTTCGTCTGGTTGAGAGAAGGCGTCAAGCCCCCGGTCAGGGTTGCCAGCGCCACGAGCTGCGGGCGCGCAGAGAAGCGTCGAGTCTCGTCAACTGCAGCCTTGAAGACGGTGTGAATCGGGGTCTGCACGGCGCTCATAACGAGCAGGCCCTCAGCGCGGGCGAGGTCGCTCAAGGGACCAGGTGGGGGCGCCCCTCCCGCGCGAGTAATGAATCATTACCGCGCGGTCATGAGTCATTACTCGCTGGTGACGGTCTCCCGCCCGGGCGCTCATTCCTCTGCGAACCACTTCGTCACGTGAGGATCCTCGTCACGTGCCGCGAGCTTATTCGGCTGGCCGCCGACCCAGACCCTTGAATCACCGCGTTCCTCGAGGCTGTGCTTCTCAATCACGTCAGCGCTGCTTCAACTTGGCGATCGCTCCCGGCAACGCGCGGATCAGCAGCTTGCGGCCCGACTCATCGAATGTTTCCGAGACCACGCGCGCGGTCTCGTACACCTCAGCGATCAACGCCTGCTTCGCGTAGGGAATGAGCAGCTCGGCGTCGACCATCGACTTCTCGAAGTGATCGATGATCCGCTGCCGCAGCGCGGTCACGTCGGCCGGCGAATGCGCCGAGAGCACGATGCCTTCGGGGTGGCGGGCCAGCACCTCGGCGCGCTGCGCGGCGGTGAGGCGATCGGCCTTGTTGAGCAGCAGCAGGCTGGGCACCGTCTCCGCGCCGATTTCCCGCAACACGCCGCGGGTGACCTCGAGCTGCGCTTCGCTGGTGGGGTCGGCCGCGTCAACCACGTAGAGCAACAGCGACGCCTCGAGCGCTTCGTCGAGCGTCGACTTGAACGAGGCGACCAGATCGTGCGGCAGCTTCTTGATGAAGCCCACCGTGTCGGAGACGAGAATGCGCGGGCGCGTCTCGGGCTGAATCGCGCGCACCGTGGTGTCGAGGGTGGCGAAGAGGCGATCGGCGACCAGCACCTCGCTGCCGGTGAGCGCGCGCATCAACGACGACTTGCCGGCGTTGGTGTAGCCGACCAGCGCGACGCGTTGCTGATCCTTGCGGGCGAAGCGGCGCTGATCCTGATCGGCGTGAATGACGGCGAGCTGTTCTTTGATCTCGGCGATGCGATCGCGCACCTTGCGGCGATCGAGCTCGAGCTGCGAGTCACCGGCGCCCCGGCCCTGCTGCCGCTCGGTGGTGCCCGCGCCTTCGCGCATGCGGGGCGCGACGTAGTTGAGACGGGCGATCTCTACCTGCATGCGCGCTTCGCGGCTCTTCGCGTGGCGATGAAAGATGTCGACGATGACGCCGGTGCGATCGAGCACCTGGGCCCGGGTGGCGCGCTCGAGGTTGCGCGCCTGGCTGGGAGAGAGCTCGTGATCGACCACCACCACCGTCGCGAGCGCGGTCGGGTCGCCTTCTTCATCGAACTCGGGCTCGGTCTCTTCTTCTTCTTCCTCGGGTTCTTCGGCTTCCCACTTTTCCCGCGCCTTCGAGGTGCGGTCGGGCGCGCTGCTGGGAATCTCGCCGCTCCCGCCGGTGAGCTTCGCGAGTTCCTTGAGCTTGCCTTCACCCACCACAGTGCGCGAGGCCAGCCCCTTGCGCTTCTGGCTCACGGTGGCGACCACCTCGAAACCCAGCGTGTGCACCAGCCGGCCCAGCTCGGCGAGATCGCCTTCGTGATCGACGTCAGTGACGTCAGGCAACTGCACGCCCAGCAGCACGGCACGGGGAACGGCGGCGAGCGTCTTCGGCATGCGGGCTCGTACCATGCGCCGCGCACTTCACGGGAAGAGCGTGGGCCAGTTGCGGCTGAGCCACGCGCGCCACGGGAG
>JAYVNA010000561.1:0-31884 GCA_043758715.1 Archangium sp. | reverse complement strand
GGGCGGTGTTCGCGGTGAGCACGGTGGCGGGGCGAATGAGCGCGCTCACTTCGCCGCCCAGCCGCACCGCGCCCAGATTCGCGCCGGCCGACAGCTGCGGCACGAAGTTCCAGCCGCTCTCGATGTTCAGCGCGTTCCCCACCCCGAAGGGCAACGAGAGGCCCAGCTGCAGCGCGAGATCGAGCGGGGCGTTGCCCTTGAGGCCTCCGCCGTCCTGCGAGAGGAAGCCGACGCGCACCGCGAGCCGGGGGGAGCCGAGGCCAAAGCCGTCGGGAGAACGGGTGCCGGCGCTCTGGCTCAGATCGTCTCCGGTCTGGGCGATCACCATCGCCAGCTCGCCGGTCACCTGGAGCCAGGAGGTGATGCCGAAGCCGAGGCCCAGGTGCAGCTGCGCCCGGTGCGCCACCAGCGCGCCGACCCGGGTGTTGTCCCGGTAATACACGAGCGGGTTGTTCTCGTAGTGAATGCCCAGCGTCGCCCGGAAACGGTACTTCGGCAGGGTGTCGCCGGTGGCCGCGGCCAGGCCCGCCCGCCCACCGTCGTTCAAGGTGAAGCGGGAGAGCGAGAACTCCGGCAGCGGCTGCGCTTGCTGGGCGAGCGCGAGGCTCGCGGTGAGCAGCACCAGCACCGGAAATGAGTTGAGAAGCGAACGGGTCACGACCGCACCTCACGGCGCCGGCGCAACAGCCCCAGCACCGCGATCACGCCCAACCACTCGCCGCCCGCCGTGCAGCCAATCACGCCCTGGCCCGCGAACCGCGCATCGACCGCGCGAATCGAGAACTGCACCGGCGCCGACTTGGGGCTGGTGTTGCCCGCCGCGTCACGCGCATCGGCCTCGACCGTGTGCGGACCCTGGCCCAGGGTCGCGGGGTCGGCCTGGAACGAGAAGCGGCCATTCTCATCGGCCGTGGCCGTGCCCACCGCGCGGCCATCGATGTAGATGGTGACCGTGCTGCCGGCCTCCGCGCCGCCGGTGATCTCCAACGTGCGATCGACGTCGACCTGAGCGCTGCCCGCTGGCGTGATGATCACCGGTGCAGGCGGCGCGATGCTGTCGATGGTGAAGGTCGGCCCCGTGACCACCGGGCTCTCGTTGCCCGAAGCATCGGCCGCCGACACGCTGACCACGAATACCCCGTCGGCGATCGGCGTCGGAGGCGTGAACGTCCACGCGCCGCTGGCGTTGGCGACCGTCGTCCCCACCACCTTGCCATTGACGAACACCGTCACCGTCGCGCCCGGCTCGGTGGTGCCGCTGATGGGGGGCGTGTTGTTGGTGGTCACCGTGCCGGTGGCAGGGCCGGTGATCGCCGTGCCCGAAGGAGGCGTGGCGTCCTTGTGCACCACCCGGGTATCCGTGCCCGTGCCCGCGGCCGTCATCTGCGAAGCGCGCACCGTCACCATGGTGCCGTCGGGCAGGCCCACCACCTCGAGGGTCGCGCTGAAGGTCCCGCTGGCGCAGGGCACCACCTTGACCACCAGGCCCACGGACACGGTGACGTCACCCGCGTTCGACGTGCACGCGCCCGTCACCGTGTAGCGCGCGGCGTTGCTGCCGGTGATGTCGCTGGGCGTGTTCAACAACACGTTGGGCAGCCCCTGCACCTCGAAGCTGCGGGGCGACGAATCGGGCGAGACGTTGCCCGCGCGATCGACCTGCCGCGCCACCACGGTGTGCGGCCCCGAGCCCAGCACGGTGTTGCACGTCCACGTGCCGGTGCCATCGGCGGTGACCGAGCACACCAGCGCCGCGCCTTCGAACACGCTGACGGTGGCGAAGGGCTCCGAGGTGCCCGTCATCGTCGGAGACGGCGCCACCGACGAGCCCATGGTGGGCGTCGAGATGATCGGCTCCACCGGCGCCTGGGTGTCGATGGTGAAGGTCCGCTGCGGGGAGACGCCCGAGGCGTTGTCCGCCGCGTCGGTCGCACGCACGGTCACCACCACCACGCCGGGCAACAACGCCGACGAGGTGCACGCCCACTGCCCGGAAGTCGGCACCACCGTGGTGCACAGCTCGCCCCCGCCGCGGCTGACGCGCACCGTGCTGCCCGGCTCACCCGAGCCCGTGAAGGTGGGGGTGGTGGTGTTGCTGAAGCTCATCTCGGCCGGGGTGGCGATCACCGGCGTGGTGGGCGAGACCGTGTCCTTCACGGTGGAGCGGGTGTCCGTGCCCGTGCCCGTCACGTTCGTCTGCGACGCGCTCACCACCACCGCCGGGCTGTCGGCCAGAGCGGAGGCATTGACGGAAGCGGAGAAGCGGCCGGTGGTGCAGTTGGTGGTCACCGTGACCGTGCCCACCTTCACCGTCACCGTGCCCGCGGCGGTGGTGCAGTTGCCCGCCACCGCCACCGCGGTGACGTTGGCCGCGTTGATCGCCGCCGGGGTATCGAGGGTCACCGTGGGCACGTTGGCCACCGTGAAGGTGCGGCCCACCGAGGTGGCGCCGGTGTTGTTGGCGCGATCGATCTGCCGCGCGGTGATGGTGTGGGCGCCGGTGGTGAGGCTGGAGGCGCAGCTCCACTGGCCGCTCGCGTCGGCCGGGGTGCTGCACAGCTGCGTGGTGCCTTCGAACACCAACACGGTCGCCAGCGGCTCCGAGGTGCCGGACACCGAGGGGCTGGGCGCCACGGTGGCGGCCGAAGCGGGGTTGCTGATCAGCGGGGCCGGCGGAGGCGTGGTGTCGACGGTGAGGGGGCGGCCCGGCGAGATCGCTCCGCTGTTCCCCGCGGCGTCGGTCGCCCGGGTGGTCAGCGAGTAGGCGCCGTCGGTGAGCGTGCTGGCGGTGCAGCTCCAGTTACCCGAGGGGGGAACGATGGTGCTGCAGATTTCGGTGGTGCCGGCGAACACCCGCACCGTGCTGCCCACTTCGCCGTTGCCCGCGATGGTGGGGGTGGGATCGCTGGTGAACGCCCCCGAGGCCGGAATGGTGAAGTTCGGAATGCCCGGGGCGATGGTGTCTTTCGCGGTGCTGCTGGCGCCGGTGCCGGTGCCCGCGCCGTTCGACTGCGCGCCCGAGACCGTGATGCTGCTGCCGTCGGCGAGCGAGACCACCGAGAGGGTGGTGCTGAAGAGGTTGCTGCTGCACGGCGTGGTGGTGCTCAGCCCGCCCACCCGCACCGTCACGATGCCGTTGGTGTCCTGGCAGGTGCCCGAGACCCGGTACGCGGTGGCATTGCCGCTGTTGATGGTGCCCGGTGCATCGAGGGTCACCACCGGCGCGCCGATGACGACGGACAGCGTCTGATCAGTCACCTGGTTCTCCAGCACCGAGAGGCCGGAGATGTTGTTGGCGCCGTTGACGTAGGCGCCCGCGGTGCTGCTGGTCACGTTCACCACGATGGTGCACCGCGAGGTGCCCATCGCGAAGCCGCCCGCGGCCAGCTTGAGGGAGTTGCTGCCGGTGGCGATCACCCCGTTGGCCGCGGTGGTGACCGAGCCGCCGCACGAGTTGAGCACCGTGCCGTTCGCCATCACCAGGCCCGCGGGCAGGGTGTCGGTGAAGCCCAGGTTCGTCTGCGGCAGCGCGCCGGGCACGTTGTCGATGGTGAAGGTCAGCGTGGTCGACATGCCCGAGGTGAGCGCGGTCGCTCCGAACTTCTTCGAGAGCTGCGGCTGGAAGGAATAGAACGTGAGGTCGTTGACCGACGCGTACGTCCCCGGCATCGCGCCGAAGTTCCACATGATGCCAAACGAGTTATCGACGGTGGTCGGCTCGATGTAGTTGGTGAAGGTGCCCGCCGCGTTGACCGAGTTCACCTGGCCCGCGGGGCAGCGGGTGCCATCGAACAGGCAGGCGTAGAAGCCGGCGAAGTAGCCCGTCCACGTGATGCCGCTGCGGTAGCGCCAGGCTTCCACGATGTTGCTCGCCGGCCGGTAGCCGCCCACCAGCGCCGGGGGACCCAGCGAGAAGAAGCTCGGGCCGAAGTCGTCGCCGCCGAGGAAGGCGTCAGCCACGTGGTAAAGCCGCACCGTCGAGCTGTTCCCGGCGGGGATCACCAGGGAGTGGGTCACGATCACGAAGTCGTTCGGGTACGTGTAGAGCCAGGTGACGGTCAGATCGTAGTTGCGCCCGCCGATGGTGGCGCGCAGCACCGTGGTCGCCGTGCCGCCGCTGCCCTGGGGCGTGAAGGTGTTCGAGATGGGCGTCCATTCCTGCAGGGTGACGCCGGTGCTCGCGAGCGTGGCGAAGTTCGCCGGCCCCGCCACCGTATTGCCCACGGCCAGGAAGATGCCGTTGGTCATGCTGGTGTTGGTGGCCGCGCCCGCCGTGAGGTTCGGGTTGTAGAGCTGACCCGTGCCGTTGCGCAGCACCTGGAGCTGGCCCGTGTTCCCGATCGTCAGCTTGATGCCGTCGGTGGTGCCGGTGCCCCCGGTGGGATTGATGGTGACCTGGCCGAATCCGAGCGCAGGCACGAGCGCCAACAGCGCGATGACGGTGTTTCGCATGGCTACTCTCCCGGGGGTGACTCGGAGGGGCAATAGGGGTGTCCCGAGACGAAGGTCAAGCGGTGCGGGAACGGTGAACCTTTTCCGTCCCGCGGTTTCTTCCCCCTTGAGAATCAGCGGCCATTTCGCCGCCCGGGAGGTCACGTGGGTCATTTCTTCGAAGACGGTGGTTTCACGATGGTGCCCATCTTGCTCATGGGTTTTGGCCTGACCGGGGTCTGTGGGCTCGAGGCGCTCCGGCCCTCGGCGCGGTTGCGGGGCGTGGCGGTCAGTCTTTCGGGGGCGATGGCGGCCGCGGGGGGGCTGGGGTTCGTGATGGCGGCGATCACCACCCTGCGGGCCTCCCTCGAGCTCGCCGACGAGGTCCGCCTCAAGATTCTCCTCGCCGGCCTCGCGGAATCGGCCAACAACCTGGTGCTCGCGCTGGTGTTTCTGGTGCTGGCGGGGTGCTTGCTGGCCGTCGGCGCGCTGCGGGGCCGCGCGGTCGCGTGAGTGAGGGGAGAGCAGACGAGGCCTTGCTGGAAGCGTGGTGCGCGGGGGAGTTGCGCGCGTTCGACGTGCTCTATGCCCGGCACGAGGCGACGTTGTTCGGGTTCATCTTTCGTCAGCTCAACGGCGCGGGGGCCGACGCGGAAGACGTGCTGCACCAGGTGTTTTTGGCGGTGCTGAGGGAGGGCAGGGCGCGGCGGGTGATTCGCTTGCGGCCGTTTCTCTTTCAGACCGCGCGGAACTTGTGTCTCAACCGGGCACGCTCAGCCCGGCGAGGCGCGGCGGCGCTGGCGCTGGAGGTCAGCGAGCCGATTGATCAGCCTGATGTGCTGCTCGCGGGCAAGCAGACTGCGCGGGCGGTGCAAGAGGCCGTGGGGCGGCTGCCGGTGGCGTTGTCCGAGGTCTATGGGCTGCGCGCCGCGGGGCTCTCGTACGAGGAAGTCGCGGGCGTGCTGCAGGTGCCGGTGGGGACGGTGAAGTCGCGATTGCACGAGTTGGTGAACCGACTGAGAGAGGAGCTGAAGTCATGACGTGCGGAGAATTGAGGGTGCAGCTGGCGGGGTTTCATTTTGCGGAGCTGGTCGCGAAGGAACGGCTCGAGGTCGAAGGGCACCTGGTCGGGTGCTCGGCATGCGTGGGGGAGTTGATGGCGTTCAAGCGCGCGGTCGAGTTGGCGGAGGAGGGCCCGCGGCCTTCTGATCAAGCCCGGAACGCGCTGCGCGAGGCGATGGCGGTCGAGCTGGGGTTGCGGTGGAAGTGGTGGGAGCGGCCGGCGGCGTTCTTCCTCGCGACGGCTTCGGTGGTGATGGCGGTGTCGGTGGTCGCGGTGTTGCGGTGAGGGCGTTCAACAACGGCAGGGAAGAAGGTGGGGGTTCGGGGCTTTGATCACGCTCGCCGCGCGCAGGCCCTCAGCTTCGGGCGAGGACCCTCACGGGACGAAGTCGTGTTGCGGATATCTTCATAAGAGCCTGATTGGCCCGATTTTGGAGCTCGTCCGTACGGGCGCCCCCGCGCTTCGAGCTCTCCGAGTCGTTTCTGCACCCAGGAAGGGGCCGCCACCCGAAGCCGCCACGCCTCCTCGACCGCGATGGCAAGCGCTTCCTCGGAAAGGCAGCTGGCCAGGTCGATGATCGTCCGTGCCCCATTGGTGACCGGGACCTTGCTCTGTGCCTTTAGATCATCGCCGGTGAGGTCGTCGGTCCGGTGGCAGATGAAGTCTTCGGCGTTTCGCGCCATGTGCCGCCCCGTCGTCACTTCCGGGAGGCCTCCCTCAAGGCAACCTGATCTCCCGTCGCGGTTTGAATATGGTGGGTCCATGCCCATCGGCCCCCGGAAGACCGGCGCACCCGAAGTCCTCGTGCCCTCCCGCCCCGCGACGCCCGCGGTGCCCATCGCGAAGCCGGCGCCGCCGGTGGCCGTCCCGCAACCCGAAGGCATCGCTGCCTCGACGGCCGCGACCGCGACCCGTCGCACCGCGGCGCTGACCGGAATCACGGCCCCTCCGCCCCCGGTGAGCTCCACCATCGCGATCGCCTTCGACTCGATCAAAGCGCCCGGCGGCCCCGCGAAGGCCCGCATTCTCGACGACGGCCTCGACGCCTGGAACGCGCGCATGGACCTCATCGAGAACGCGAAGACCTCGATCGACTCCTCGTACTTCATCGTCGAGAAGGACCCCTACGGCTTCGCCTTCCTGGGTGGACTGTTGAAGAAACAGCTCGAAGGCGTGCCCGTGCGCATGTCGATCGACGCGATGGCGGACACCTTCGGTACGCACGGCTTCAAGGCCTCGTTCAAGGGCAAGGACTACCTCCAGGAGCTCGTGAACCACGGAGGCGAGGCCTACGTGTACCACCCCGTCTACGAGCGTCCGCTCGACGCGCTCAAGGGCGACTACTCCCTGCTCGCGAGCAACCACGACAAGATCCTCGTGGCCGACGGCAACCTCGGCATCACGGGTGGCCGCAACATCGCGCAGGACTACTACGCGAACCCGAAAGACCTGAAGGGCGCCTGGCGCGACATGGACATCCTGCTCGAGGGCGCGGGCGCGGCGGCGGGGCTCAAGGGCGCGTTCGAAGCCGAGCTCGTCAACGGCGGCGCATCACACGCGGTGAGCAAGGACCGCCTGGGCAACTGGGACAAGAAAGACATCCAGATGCTGGGCGCCTACGAGATGATGGACGTGTGGCTGAAGGCGCCGCCGTTCTCCGAAGATCAGAAGAACGCGCTGCGCAGTGACAAGGTCGGGCAGGGCAAGCTGGCCGCGGAGCTGGTCCAATCAGTCCTCTCGAAGGTGCAGGCCGATCTGCCCCCGAAGCTGCGCCGTGAGCCGAGCAAGGACGACCTCGCCTTCCTCACCGAGCAGGCGACGCAGTTGGTGACGCACCTCGAGGCCCGCGGCAGCCGCGCGCACTACGCCGCCGGCACTTCGATGACGCATCAGACCGACGCGAAGATCATCGATCAGACGTCCGCGGCTTCGGGTCAGCGCATCAACAACATGGCCCCCGCGCTCATGGCGCTGGTCGAAGGCGCCAGCAAACGCATCGTGATCGAGAACCCGTACGTGGTGCTCACCCAGGACATGCTGGGCGCGCTCGAGCGGGCCAGCGCGCGCGGCGTGCAGGTGGACATCATCACCAACAGCCCGCTCTCCACCGACAGCGACGTCACGCAGGCCTTCTTCCTTGACGACTGGAAGATGATCCTCGCGCGCTGCCCCACGGCGCACATCTACGTGGCCACTGGCGATCGAAAGTTCCACACCAAGAGCGCGGTCATCGACGACGAAGACACAGTGGTGAGCACCTACAACCTCGACCTGCTCTCCGGCTTCGTGAACGGTGAAGTCGGCGCGGTGGTGAAATCGAAGGAGCTCGCCGCCGATCTCACGCACGCGTTCGAGCACGACCGGGCCGACCCCGCGAACGGCTTCATCGAGTACACGATTCAGAAGGACGCCGACGGCAAGGCGGTGCTCAAAGACGGCCAGCCGATCGCCGTGTTCGGCCCCGAAAATCACCTGTCGGCCGAGATGCTCGAGACCTACCGGAAGAAGAGCAACCTCTGGGGCAACCTCGTCCGCAATCACATTCCCCAGTTCAAGCCGCTGCGGCATGACGGGGGCTGAACGACCGCTGTCCCCCTCTCCCCGCGGGGGAGCGGGTCGGGGAGAGGGCCTGAAACTTTGGCGAACTCAACTCCTCGCGTTGCTCGACGTCGCGCGGCTCGGCAACCAATTCCCCGACGCGATCAAGTGGCGAGCGCTGCTCGACCTGCTCGGCCGGGAGGGCCCCAAAGGCCAACCGGTCGACCTCGAGATCTCCGAACTCACCGGCCTGCCCACGCCCAAAGCGCTCGCGAAACTCCACGGCTTGCAGGCCGTCGCCCGCGACTTCTTCAAGACCTACCGCACGCAACCCGTGAAAGACGCGAAGGCGTTCTCGATGGCGTTGGCAGCGCTCGAGCTCCCGCCGGTCAAAGACACCCAGGTGCGCCTGGTGACGAAGGGCAAGGTGAGCCGGTTCGTCATCACCCACGAGCGGCTCGAACTGTGCGCGGTGCGCTTCAGCATCACGGTCGATCAACACGCCGGCGATCACATCGTGCTGGGAAAAGATCAGCTCGCGCGCGTCTCGGAGAAGTTCGGAAAGCTGCTCGATCGCGCCTGTGAAGACAGCGCCCTGGCCGCGCACCGGGTGCTCGAGCAGGCCAGGGGGCTCGAGGTGATCGAAGTGCTGCGAGGGCAGCTGGGGCCCTTCGTCTCGGGACTGCTCCCCGTTCCCGAGGTGATGACGGTCGAGCTGCGTGAGCTGCGGCCGCTGGTGAAAGACGCGAGCAGCGCGGTGCTCTCGGTGCAACTCGAGCGCCTCGGCAAAGACGTCGCAAAGACCTCGCTCAACGATCCCTGGCTGGGCGACGAGCCTCCGGTGCCCGGCAAGCAGGTGGCCCGCGAGCGGCGCCTCTTCTGCACCGCCGAGCTCGAGGCCAGCTTGAAGGCGCTGGTCGCGAAGACGGGCAAACCGGTGCTGGTGCGCAGCCGATGACGCCTACCGGCCGGCAGGCGTGATGCTGCCGTTGTCGTCCTGGTGCTGCTCGGTGGTGTTGCGCACCTTGAGCGTGCCCATGAAGCGGTCGACCCAGCGGTGACTGATGCCGAAGTTCGTGTCGATGTCGGCGAAGTGATGCGACAGGTGGTGCGCGCGCATCGCCTTGCCCCACGCGGTCAGCGGCTTTCTGAAGTGCGTCGACCAGTGCATGAAGTCGTAGAAGAGATAGCCCGCGAGAAAGCCGGTGAACCACGGCACGGTGAGCGCGGGGCGCCCGAGCAGGAACAACGATACGCCCACCACGCTCGCGAGCCCCATGCTCACCGCGAGCGGCATCACCAACCGCTGCGGGTCGTCGGGAAACTGGTGATGAAAGCCGTGCACGATCTCGTGAAAGCGGCGGCTGAACGGGCCGATGCCCATCCAGTGGAAGAGCTTCTTGTGAACGAAATATTCCGCGGCCTGCCAGGTGATGAACCCCAGCGGTGCCATCACCAGCAGCGAGGGCAGGGTAGAGCGTCCGCTGACCTGCGCCCAGACGGGCAACGCGATCACGATCGGAACCCATAAAAGAAACGGGGCCGCCGGGTGCACCCTCGAGAAGAACTCGAAGAAGTCGCTCTGAAACATGCGGCCACGCTGATTGCGAACGAAGGTCTTCATGGAACGCCCCACGTCTCACGGCGGCTCGTGCGGCATCCATGATCCAGATCAAGCCCCGGGGGCGGAGTACGCTCGCCGGATGGCTGTGCTTCCCCTGCAGATGACGTGGGCCTCACCCGAGGAATACCAGGCGACCTTCACCTCTGAAGTTTCCCGCGGAGGCCTGCTGGTCAAAGGCGCTTCGCTCGTCGGCGCGCAGGCGGGAGCGGAGGTCTGCTTGTCGCTGAGCGTGACGGGCGGCGGCTCAGCCGACGTCGCCGCGCGGGTGGCGGCGGTGGTCCCCGGAGTCGGCGTGGCGGTGATGTTCAACGGTAACGTTCCCCCCGCGCTCGCGAGCCTGGGTGAACTGCCTCCGATGATCGACGCGGAGGTGGAGGCCGAGGCCGAGCCTGAGGAGAAGGGCCCGCTCTCGGAGCGCCTCAAGAAGATGTCGGTCAACGAGAAGATGCAGCTCGCGCTCACCGGCACCCGCGACGAGCGAATGGCGCTGTTCCGCGACACCAACAAGTCACTGCACCTCTTCGTGCTGAAGAACCCGCGCATCGGGCTCGACGAGATCCAGGGCGCGGCGAAGTCGCCGATGGTCTCCCCCGACGCGCTCAAGATGATCGCGGAGCATCGCGAGTGGGGCAGCAACGCCATCGTCGCCGCCTCGCTGGTGAGAAACCCCAAGACGCCGATGCCGCTGGCGCTGCGCATGCTCGAGAAGGTGCCGATGAGTGAGCTCAAGGCGATCGCCAAGGGCGGGGCGCGTGATCAGTTGGTGCACGCCGCCAGGAAGAAGCTCGCGGGGTGATTGCTCAGTGGGGCCGTGGGCAGAGTGAGCCGGCCCAGTCGATTCGATGGACCTCGAACACGGCTAGTTCGGGCGGCTCGAGTGCAGCGCGTTAGCTTGCGCACCATGAGCAAGCCGACCCTGACGTACTTCGACATTCCGACCAGCCGCGGCGAAGAGATCCGCCTCGCCCTCACCATCGCGAACGTGCCCTTCACCGACGAGCGGTTGACCCAGGCCCAGTGGGCCTTGCGCAAGCCCTCCGCGCCGTTCGGGGCGTTGCCCATCTTCACCAGCGAAGGCCGCCCGCCGCTGGCGCAGTCGAACGCGATCCTGCGCATGTTGGGTACGCAGCACGGTTTGCTGCCTTCCGACGCGTGGGAGTGTGCGCGCCACGAAGCGGTGATGTGCGCGGTGGAAGAGATGCGCGCGAAGCTCGGCCCCACCGGCCGCATCAAGGACCCCGCGGAAAAGCAGGCGGCCCGTGAAGCGCTCGCGAACTCGTTCTTCCCCGAGTGGTGCGCGCAGATCGAGAAGCAGATCACCGGCCCCTTCGTTGGCGGCGCACAGCTCAGCGTGGCTGACCTCAAGGTGTTCGTCGCGATGACGCCGCTGCTCGCCGCGAAGATCGATCACATTCCCGCCGAGACCTTCAGGCCCTTCCCGAGGCTGCTCGCGCTCGTCACGGCGGTGAAGGCGCACCCGAAGGTCGTGGCGTGGTACTCGAAGTAATTCGCCACGCGGCCCACGGCAGCACCAGGAAGGTCACGGCGAGGCGAAGGGCGATCACCACCAGCCCCAGCACCGCCGGGGCCAGGTGCACCGGGCCGAATGGAGCGAGCAGCCCGTCGTGGCCAGCCATCACCGTGAAGAGCTGATCGAGCCCGAACCAGATCAGCACCACCCCGAAGGGCGCTTTCATCGCACGACCTCCGGGCCCGAGGTGAGCATCGCCAGCAGCAGGGCGTTGCCGATGGGGCCGCCTGTTCTGAACTGCAGCCCCTCGCCGCTGCGCTCCGGCAACCCGAAGAGAGTGGCCGTGCGGAGCAGGCGGGTGAACGCCTCGCGATGGCCGAACGCGCGGAACGGTGCGAGCGAGAAGCCCGTCGCCGCGACCGAGACCCCCAGAATCACCGGGCCGCTGTCGATGTCGCCGTGGCCTTGCTGTGTGTCGAACTCGGCGATCGCACCGAAGCCGAAGAACGTGCGCTCGTGCGCGAGAAGGGCCTGCGTCAGCTCCACCGCCAGCGCGCGATTGACGAAGCCCGCGTAGTACGCCGCGAGCCCGGTGCCCGAGCCGCGCGGAACGTCACGCGGCGTTCCATCGACCGACATGCGCTGGTGCACGAACCCCGACGCGCGATCGATCTGCACCGCGCGCACCTGCCGGGCCCAGTGCTCCAACACCCGCGCATGCGAGAGCCCCGTCGCCCGGCCGTGCACCGCGATGGCCGCCGCCACCGCCGCGATGTCGGTCGGGTATGCCTCCCCGGGGTAGGTCTCGATCAGCGCCGTGGGAGAGGCGAGCAACCGCCGCTCGTACGCCGCGATCAACGCGTCATGCGCGCGCGCCACCTCGGGTGGAAAGCCCTCGGGGTCGATCAACCGCGCCATGCCGACCGCCAGCGCCGAGTACGCCAGGTACGCGTGGCCGTGCGCGCCCTCGAGGCTCGCGAGTGCGTCTTCGCCCTGCCACGCCCGGGTGCCGAAGCCGCGCATGTCCGGCTGCCAGCTGCGCAACGCCGCCTTCCGAAGGCTCGGCCCGTACGCACTTTTCAGCTCAGGGTGGGCCAGCACCCCCTGCGCGAGGCCCAGCGCGACCATCTGGTGGGTGACCAGCGCCCACTCGCCGCTGTAGCGATCCTTCGCCGGCTTCGCAGACTCGGTCGTCTCGAATCGCACCAACTCCGCCGACAGGCCGCGCTGCAGCTCGTCGTCGTTGGCCATGCGCCCGTACCAGGCCGGCGCTCCGAGGCGCACTGCGAGCACGGCCACCAGCACCACCAGTCCACGTTTCATGGTCCGAGCGTCCGTCCTGCGTGGCGGGCCGGGGAAAGGTCCCCGGTGAACGGTCGGGAACGCATTCCGAGCGGTCAGGACCGGGGTGAGGTATTGGCCCGCGGGTGACGTTGCTTCGTGCGTTTGACCTGAACCTCTCCTTCGGTAGCCGGACCCTCTTTTCCAACCTCGAGCTGGTGATTGAAGAGGGCGAGCGCGTCGGGCTCGTCGGCGTGAACGGGTGCGGGAAATCGACCCTGATGAAGGTGCTCACCGGCGAGGTGAAGGCCGACACCTCCACCATCCAGGTGCAGCGCGGCATGCGCACCAGCCACCTCGCGCAAGAACCCGTGTTCCCCACGGGCTCCACGCCGTCCACCGAGCTCTCCGTCGCCCAGGCGCCGTTGCGGGAAGCGCTCGACGAGCACGCGAGGCTCTCGGAGTCGCTCGAGCACACCTACGACGAGAAGGTGCTGGAGCGCCTGTCCGGGCTGGTGGAGAAGATCGATCACCTCGGTGGCTGGGACACCGCCTTCGAGTCGCGCAAGCTGCTCGACCGCCTCGGCGTCGATCCCGCCACCTGGGACCAGCCCATCGAGCTGCTCTCAGGCGGCCAGAAGAAGCGCGTCGCCATCGCCCGCGCGCTGCTGACCCACGCTGACCTGTTGATGTTTGACGAGCCGACCAACCACCTCGACGCCGAGACGGTGGAGTGGCTGCAAGACGAGCTCGATTCCCGCGAATCGGCGCTCCTGCTGGTCACCCACGATCGGTACTTCCTCGACGGGCTGGTCGACCGCATCATCGAAGTCGAGCCCCACGTCTCCGAGCAGCAGCCCGGCGGGCTCGTCAGCTACTACGGCAACTACGAGGCCTACCTCGAGCAGAAGTTCGTCAAGCTGCAGGAGCAGTCGACCGGCGAGCACAAGCGCGAGATGTGGATCGCGCAGGAAGTCGCCTGGCTGCGCAAAGGCCCCAAGGCCCGCGCCACCAAGTCGAAGGCCCGCATTGATCGCGCGCGCAAGCTGCTCAGTGAGAAGGGCTTTCAGCGGCCCAAGGTCCCTGACCTCCAGATCGCCTCCGCCCCGCGGCTCTCGCAGACCGTCATCGAGGCCACCCACGTGTGCAAGTCGTTCGGCGAGCTCAAGGTGCTCGACAACGTGAACGTCATTCTCCAGCCCGGCGAGCGCATCGGCCTCGTGGGTAAGAACGGCGCAGGGAAGACCACCCTCATCCGCACGCTGCTGGGCGAGCTCAAGCCTGACTCCGGCAACGTGCGTTTGGGCCCCAAGACGAAGGTGGTGCACTACGACCAGCTGCGCACCTCGCTCGACGAAGACAAGACCGTCTACGAGGCCGCGTGGGACGACGACTGGATCACCCTGGGCGACAAGAAGATGCGCCTGGCAGAATACCTCGACGATCTCCTCTTCCCCGTGCCGATGCAGCGCATGAGGGTGAAGGGCCTTTCGGGTGGTGAACGCAATCGCCTGCTGCTCGCGCGCCTCTTCCTCGAGGGCGCGAACGTGCTGGTGCTCGACGAGCCCACCAACGATCTCGATCTCGTCACCTTGAACGTGCTCGAGCGGTTGTTGATGCAGTTCACGGGCGCGGTGATCCTCGTCACGCACGACCGCTACTTCCTCGACAAGGTCGCCACCGGGCTGCTGGTGTTCGAAGGCGAGGGCAAGGTGGTGCGCCACGAGGGCAACTACGATCTGTACCGGCGGCTCGCCGCACAGACCAAGAAAGGCGGCCCGCCGGCGCCGACCCTCGACGGAAACCTCGTCACCACGCAGTCGGCCACCAAGCACAACCGCAAGCAGCGCTGATCAGTCGTGCGGAGGCGCCGAGGGCCGGCAGCGCTGGCCCTCTGACACCCACTTGCCCCGGGTGCACACCATGCTGCTCGAGCACAGGCCGTCGTCGGAGCCGCACCGTTTGCCTTCGTCGGTGCAGGTGGAGACCCCGGGGTGTGGGCAGCCATCATCGCGACAGGCCCAGGTCGTCTTCGATTCACAGTCGGGAATCGGCCCCGCGGCCAAGACACAGCGAGAGCCGCGCGAGCAGGGGTTGCAGCCCATCGCCCCCGCTCATCGAGGGATGTCGCTTGCCAGGAGCCCGCCTCGCGCTGACGATCCCACCGGGGGTCGGGCATACCCTCGCGCAATCACCTTCACTCGCCACTGCTGCCCGTTACACTGCGAGGCCAACGGGGACGTGGCCGATGAAGAACACCGACGTGCGCAGCGCATGAGCGAGGCCGTGGTCAATGAAGCGCGGCGCACCATCATGCGCGACGTGCTGCGGTGGTCGCTCCCCCTCTCGGCGCTCATGTCGACGGTCGCGCTGATCACCACGATCCTCACCGGCATGTTTCAGGCACGGTGGTCGCGCGGGGTGCCCAGCATCCTCCTGCTGGGCTTCACCTGGCTCAGCTACCTCGAACTCAAGCGCGATCACCTCACCCGCGCGGTGACGCTGTTGATCACCGGCATCGCGGTGGTGATCGCGATCGCGCTCATCTTCAACGGGGGCCTCCAAGCGCCGGCCGCGATGTTGCTGTTCTTCCTGGTGTCGCTGTGTGGCTGGGTGTTCGGCCGCCAGGGCGCCACCGTGATGGCGCTCATCGCGGTGGTGGTGCTCTGCGTCTTCTTCGTGCTCGGCAGCCTGGGCGTCTTGCCCGACCCTCCGCGCGTTCCCCTGGTGGCTGAGTTCGTGATGCTGCTGGTGCTCACCGGGCTGCTCTGGAGCACCTCGGCGATACCGCCTGATCGCATGCGCGCGGCGCTCCTCTCGGCGCTGGCTCGCGAACGTGAGCTCGACGCAGAGCAACGCCGCAGGCTCGAGGCCGCGCACCAGTTTCAATCGGTGTTCGATCAGTCGCCCCACCTGCTGGCCCTGATAAGCCCCCAAGGCCAGCTGCTCAGCGTCAATCGCGCGGCCCTTCAGTTCGTCGGTCTGGAGGCCGGCACCGGGCTCATCGGCGTGCACTTTACGAAGAGCCCCTGGTGGCCCGGGGAAGAAGCCAGCCAATTCCTCGGAGCGATGCCGCGCGCGCTGGCAGGTGAGTCGGTTCGGTTCGACACCCGGCGCACCGACTTTCGCGGGCGGGTGCGCGATCTCGAGTTCTCGCTCTCGCCCTTCAAGGACGGGTCGGGTGAGCTCAAGTTCCTGATCGCGGAGGTGCGGGACATCACCGAGTTGCGGCTGGCCCAGGCCCGCCGCGAAGTGACCGCCCGGCTCGAGCTCGTCGGCCAGCTCGCCGGCAGCGTGGCGCACGACTTCAACAACGTGCTGATGGTCATCATGTCGGCAGGCGAGTTGCTCAAGACTGAGCTCGAGAGCGGGGGCCGGCTGTCGGCAGATCAGCAGGAAAACCTCGAGGCGATCGCCGCGGCGACGCGCCGGGCCAACGAGCTCACCCGCAGGTTGCTCTCGTTTGGCCGGCGTTCTCCTGCGATTCGCCAGCCGGTGCCGATGCGCGCCTTGATCGCCCAGACCATCAAGCTGCTCGCGCGCACGCTCCCCGAGAACGTGACGATGCTCGCGCAGCTCGACCCGGGGCCCGACGTGGTCACCGGCGATGCCGCTTCGCTCGAGAGCATGCTGATCAACCTCGCCCTCAACGCCCGCGACGCCATGCCGGGGGGCGGCACGCTCACCTTCACCAGCGAGCAGGTGAACCCTGACGAGGCCTGGTGCAGGGCCTGCGGCTTCGACGTCAAGCCCGGGCCGTGCCTGCGGGTGAGCATCAAGGACACCGGCGGCGGCATTGCGCCCGAAAACCTCGAGCGGATCTTCGAGCCCTTCTTCACCACCAAGGCCGAAGGCAAGGGCTCGGGCCTGGGGCTCGCCTCGGTCTTCGGGGTGGTGCGTGAGCATCAGGGCGCGGTGCAGGTCACCTCCGAACTCGGCCGGGGCACCGTCTTTCAGCTCACGTTGCCGCTGTCTTGATCCCCGCGGGGGCCGCGATGCGGTTTGATGGCCCCGTGAACGCCAGCGGCGGCATCGTCGAAGAGCTCGTCCACCAATTCACCGACCCGTTCGCGTTCTACCGGGAGCTCATTCAGAACAGCATCGACGCTGGCTCCACCCGCATCGAGGTGAGCCTGTCGTACCGCCCCGGGCCGAAGCAGGGCCTGTTGCTGGTCTCGGTGTGCGACTGGGGCGAGGGCATGAATCGCGACGTGATCGAGAACTACCTCGTCACCAAGTTCCGCTCGACCAAGGAAAACGATCTCACGAAGATCGGAAAGTTCGGCATCGGCTTCGTGAGCATCTTCGCCTGCAAGCCCGACGTGGTGACCGTCGACACCGGCCGCGATGGTGAGTTCTGGCGGGTGCTCTTTCGCGCCGACACCACCTGGGACCTGCTCAAGCTCCCCGAGCCGTTGGAAGGCACCCGCGTCACCCTGCACAAGGAAATGGGTCCGCATGACTTCGACGACTTCGTGGAGAAGTCGAAGGCTTCCATCTCGCGCTGGTGCCGGCACTCCGACGTCGACGTGACGTTCACCGCGGGGAAGTCCGACGGTTCTGCACCGCCTGCGCCTTCACCGTTGCGAGAAAAGCTCAGCGTCGACGCGCCCTTTCAGGTCGAGCACGTGGAAGACGGCACGCACATCATCGCGGGGCCCTCGCGCACCCAGCCTCCGGTGACGGGCATGTACAACCGCGGCCTCACGCTGCTCGAGACCACCGAGGTGCTCGAGCCCGGGGTGACGATGAAGATCGTTTCGCGCTACCTCGAGCACACGCTCACCCGCGACAACGTACGGCGCGATCGCCACTTCTCCCGCGCGATGTCGCTGGCGCGAGACCTGGTCGAAGACAAGCTCCTCCCCCAGTTGCCCGCGGAGCTGCGCGCCGCCGCGGATAAAAAGAGCAGCTCCGCCGACTTCGAGACCTTGCTGCTCTTCGCCAGCTCGCGGCTCAAGCCGAAGCAGCTCAGCTACCGGCTCTGCGGCGGGGGCAACGTCGGCCACGACGCGCTCTTCGCCCATTGCGCGCAAGCGGGCTTTCTCACCGTCTCTGCCCAAAAAACACCGCTGGTCGATCGCCTGCTCGCGGCGAAGTGGCCGGTGATCGAGCTCACCGACAGCACGTCGCTCTCGCTCGCCATCCCCCAGCTGCTCAAAGCCCGGCGCACCCTGATCGCCGACGAACACTTCAGCTACGCGGCGCCGCCCGATTCGCCCACCCCCCAGGAATTCGCAGGGGCCCTGGTGACGCTCTTGCGCGAAGCGGGCGCGCGGGTCGCCCAGGTCGAAGTTTCGCAAGTGCGCGGAGCCGCCTCGAAGCTGCCCTTCGTGATGCTCGACGCGTTGTCGTCGCCGGTGCCCGACGAGGTGGTGAAGGGCTCACCCTTCGCGCGCAAGACGCCGGGCCTGCTCTGCTTCAACCTCGGCCACGAGACCATCGCGAAGGCGGTGCCGTTGTTCTCACGCGCACCCCGGTTGGCCGCGGTGCTGATGGCGAGGCTGGTGCTGGTGAAAGACGGAAAGCTCGATGCGGCGCGCGATGAAGCGCTCACCCGGTGGGCTCTGACATGAGCGAGCTCGAGAAGTCTCTTCGCGAAGGGGGCGAGAAGGTCAGCGAAGGCCGCATTCGCATCGACTCGGCCCGCGCGCTGCAACGCCTTCGGGATTTTCGGTTTGCAGAGCCCGCGCACTGGGTGCTCGAGGTGCTTCGTTCGGCGGTGCTCTCCGGCGCGCGCAACGTGATCGTTCGCACCGACGCCGATGACGTCGAGCTGTCCTTCGACGGCAAGCCCTTCCCCGAAGAGTTCATGAAGCACCTGCTCGAACAGGCGCTCAACGGCGGCCAGAGCCTCGACGAAAGGCGCACGCGGTTGCTCGCGCTCGGAGTGGCCGGCGCTCTCGGCGTGAGCGCGCGCTTCGTGAAGGTGCACAGCGGCAGCCTGACGCTCACCCTCGCCGGCGAGAAGGTCGAGCTCCTCGAAGAAGAGGGCGCCCGCACCACCTTGCACCTGCGCAAGGCGTTCGGCTGGCGCGTCACCGCTGCGATTTTTCGCGGCTCACCGGAAGCGCGCGCCATCAGCGAACGTGCGTTCGCTTTCCCCGGCGATCTCACGCTCAACGATCGCGCGGTGACCCGCACCGAGCCCAAGTCGATCGCGCGCAAGAAGCTCGAGGGCAAGGGCTTCGAACTCGACGTCTCGTTGCCGGCCGGGCCCCCGCTCACCGAGTCAACGATCGAGCTCGACGTCGCCGGCGTGTTGGTGGCCGAGCGGAAGAAGCCGATGCCTGGGTTGCAGCTGAGGGCCTGGCTGAGGGCCGATGGGCTGCGGCGCAACGCGTCGGGCTCCGACGTGGTCGATGACGATCCCATCCTCGTTGAGGCATTCAATGCGCTGCGCAAGGTCTCGCGCGAGCTGCTCATCGCCCAGGGCAAGGCCCTCGCGAAAGACGAGGTGTGGCGCAAGTACTTCATCGAGCTGTTGCTCCTGGGAGAACTCGAAGACCAGGTGCGCAAGGCCCTCTGCGCGCTTCCGCTGCTTCCCGATCCCGCAGGTGACTGGGTCTCGCTCGGGGAACTCGAGGACTACGCGCGCGAGAACAAGCGCGTGAACGTGGCCACCCGCGAGTACCCCCAGGGCTCGTTCCCCACGCCGGCGGTGCTGCTGCCGAAGGGCGCGCGGTACGAAAAGCTGCTCCCGCCGGGCAAACGCGTCGACGTCGAGGCGCAGGTGAAGAAGAAGGAAGTCATCGCCCTCAACCGCGCCCGCCTCGAGCGCATGGCCCCGGAGTCGCCCAACCTGCCAGCCCGCGACTGGGTCGCCACCGCGCGCATCGACGCCACCGCGGTGGTGGGTGAGGTCGGCTTCGAGCCCAGCGGCAACGGCGCCTTCGTGCGCATTCTTCACAGGGGCCGGTTGATGGAGTCAGGCGAGTTGCCCGCGCTCGCGCCCTTGCGGTTGCGCAGCGTGATCGATTGGAACCGGTCGCTCGCCGACAGCTTCTTCACCGATGACGAGCCGCAGAAACTGATCAGCCTGGTCTCGAAGTACGTCGAGACCGCGGCGACCCAGGCGATCTGCAGCGCGCTGCCCAAACCCGAGGTGCTCCCGCACGCGCTCGATCTGCTGACGCGCCTGGTGGTGTTGCGAAACACGCCGGCCTCCGAGCTGCCTGAGCCTCTTCGCACCGCGCCGCTCTTTCCCTGCCTCGAAGGTCCACCGGCCTCACTCGCCGAACTTCTCTCGGAACCGCGCTGGCAGTTCGTCAACAGCCGCTTCGCCACGGGCCCGCTCGATCGCTCGCGCGTGCTGCTGCTCTCTCCGGCTCAGTTCGACGTCCTCAAGAAGCTCGCGCCGAAGAAGATCGATGACGTCAGCAATCAGCTCCGTCACGAAGAAGGCGTGCGCAGGCGCCTCGCCGGCCCGCGCATGGAACCGACGATCGACGGGGTGATCGCGAAGGTCGCAGTTGAGGACGAAGGCATGAAGGGCGAGGTCGGAATTCCCGTCGAGGCAACCGCGCGCCTCGAACTCACGCTGCTCAAAAAGGGACTGAGGCTCGAGACCACCGAACTCACCGCGCGCTACCAACACGCGGTCGCTACGGTCGACTGCGAGGAGCTCTCACCCAATGCCCGTTGGACGGCGGTGACGCGCGATTCGGCGTTCAAGCGCGTCACCACCGCCGTCAATGAAGCGCAGCGGCGGCTGGTCCTGGCGCTGCTCGCGGTGCCCCGTTCCAACTGGACCGAGAGCGCCAACCTGTTCTTCAGCGCCTTCCTGCAGAAGGAACTGACCTCGTTCGATCCTTCCACGCTCGATGAGATCACCCGTGCCGTCGCCAGCGCGCCCCTTTTTGAAGGCGGGCACGCAAAGCGCTCGTTGCTCCAACTTCATGAGCAGGTGAAGCGCGATGGGCGCTTCTTCGCGATCGAAAAAGTCGAACTCCCGGTACCTCCCGATTTCGGACTGCTGCTCGAGCCGCCCTGGCTCACGTCTGCGCTCAGCGCAGTGCTCGGCCGGCCTGTCGAAGATCCGACGTCTGCGTTGACCGTGCGTGAAGCGCGTCGCCAACTCGCGTCGTTACCTCGCGCTGACTTCAAGTTGCCCGAGGGTGTCGAGCTCGAAGGCCGTTTCACCGACGCGGGTTGCACGGTGCTTGCGGGTTTGCAGCCCGGCTCCTTCGTCGAGCAATCGTTGGTGCAGGTGTTCTTCGAAGGCTGCATCTACGCGAGCTTTTCCCTTCGTCACGCCTTGCCGATGTCGCTGGTCATCGACGCGCCGGTCTTCGAGCCCAACCTCACGCGCACCCTGACCGCCGCGCAGCAATCAGAGTTGGCGCGCCTGGTGGATCTCGCGGCCCTGCACCTGGTTCGCCTCGCCCTCGAGACGCCCGAAGCGGAACCGTCGCGCAGAGCGCTGGCGTGCGCGTTGGGCCGAAGGTTCGAGTTGCCGAAAGCCGAAGCCGCGCAGCTCGCGAGTCTTCCGCTCTTCCCCTGCACCGACGGCCACCTGCGCAGCTTCTCTGAACTCGATGAAGACTCGCCGCAGTACGTGAGCAAGGCGCTCGAAGGTGAGCTGCCCAACCGCCGGCCGATCATCATCGCGGAAGACCCCGTGGTGAAGCAGGCGCTGGTGCGCTGGCGCAACGCCGAAGACGTCAGCGGCCCGCTTCTTCGCCAGCTGACTGCGCTCAAGAAGCGCGAGGCCCAGCAGCAGGTCGCTGAAGTCGTCAGCAGCCTGCCCTCGCCGTGGCGCGAGCGCGTCTCTGAGCGAGATCTGACGGGCGAGCTGGTGATCACCGGGCCGGCCGCCGGCCGCGTCGAACTCTTCCTGGGCAAGAAGCGGCTGTGTGTGCTCGAAGGCGCGTTGCCGGCGCCGCTCGCAGGCGCGATCGACTCGCCGCGGCTGACCGCGAAGCCCGGCTTCACCGGCGTGGTGGAAGACGAACACCTGACCGAGGCCATCGACGCCCTCAAAGGTGCCGCCGAACGACTCGCCGCGCGCCTCGCCCACGAAGCGACCACGCCGGAACTGGTGCAGCTGGCCTGCTGGCTCGCGTCCACCCTGGCCTGGCAGTGGAAGGGCAAGAAGCTGAAGAAGGGGAAGAAGAAGGTCGAAGCGACTGCGACCGAACACCCGCTGATGGCGGCTCCGCTGCTGCGCGCCAGCGATGGGCGCCCGCTTTCGTTGCAGGCGTTGGTGACGATGCAGCGCGATGACGGCTGCGTCGAATTCACCCAGAAGAGTGGAACGTTCCTCGAGGCGGGCCGGGTGGCGTGGTGGCCGCGGGTCGACGAGGAACGCTGGGTCGAGCCACTCGGCTTCGAGCTCGACGACGTCACCGGTGCGCTCGCGCTCGCTGACTCGATTCGCCAGAGGCCGCGGTTCGAGCGCATCGAGGCGCCGCTCGAGAGCCCGTGGCGCGAGCCAGTGCAGGGACCTTCGATCGAGGGCGAGGTCGCGCTGCCCCTCGTGCCCAGCGGCGTGTTGACCATCGAGGTGCTGCACCAGCGCATGTTGCTCGAGACCTGGTCGACGAAACACGAAGTGGGCGGGGTGGCGCGCGTCGATTCAGCAGACCTGGTGCCCGATGCGAAGTGGTCGGGCGCGAAGCGAGACGCCTCGTTCAAGGCGCTCGTCACTTCGACCGAAAGCGCTCTGGAAAAGCTGGTCGCGCGCAGGCTCGAGCGGCTTACCGGCCCCGAGTGCCGGCAATGGGCGGCCGCGGCGTTGAAGTGGCGCGCGGGCAGCGGTGGTCCGCTCGCGGCGATGTTGCCGTCGCTGCCGCTCTTCGTGGATCTCGAGGGCAACTCCGTCACCGTGGGCGCGGTGCTCGATCTTTCCGCGCGCAAGGGCCGCGTTCGGGTGGCCCAGCTCATTTCGGGGAAGGCGGTGAGCGGCGTGCTGCTCGACTCGAAAGACACGCGCGAGATGTTGTCGACGCTCGAGCTGCAGAGCGAAGACGTCACCGCCGAGCTTTCCCGCGCGAAGAACCTCGAGCAAGACCTCACCGCCCGCAGGCTCGCGTCACTGACCTGGAAGGGCGATGCGCTGCTCAAGCGAGAGGTCGCGGCCGGGCCGCTCACGGGCGAGCTCGCGTTGAGCCTGAGCCTCGAGAAGCCGCAGGTGATGCTCGCGCGCGACGGCATCGCGGTCGGTGCCCTCGAAGACAGATGGCCTGGCGTGGGCGGCGTCATCGACATCAAAGACCTGGTGGTCAACGACGACTGGACCGACGCGCAGCCCACCCGCGCGCACCGCACGCTCATCAAGGCGCAGGTCGAGCTCTTGTATGGCTCGCTCGCCCAGACCGCGCATGAGCTCGGTGATCGCGAACGTGAGCTCGGCGCGCACTGGGCGCTGCGCTCCCTCGCTGAGCAAGGCGTCGAGCATCCCGCGCACCTCGACCGGCTCACGGGCGTCTGGCTCGCGCTGGCCGAGGCTCCGTTGTTCCTCACGGTGGAAGGCGAGCGCATCGACTTGAAGGCGGTCGCCGCCGAGGTGCTCTCGCGCGAGAAGGTCGCGGTGTTGATGAAGGGCTGGGGCGTTCCCGAGGGGGCGACCCATTGCGTGCTCGCGACCACCTCGTGGGAAGCGCCGTGGCTGAGTTCCCTCGAGGCCCTCTTCGGGAAAACGAAGATCTGGAAAGTCACCGAGCTCGACGCCTGGCGGCAGCAGGTGCGCGAGGCCGATCCTCCCGAGGGCACCGCGGAGCTGCTGGGGTTGCGGTTCCTTCGCCGGGAAGTGCGGCTGCTTCGTTCGGGTGCGCTCGGCTCGCTCACGCCCGATGAACTTGAAGACGTGAAGCTCAGTCGCGCCGGTGGCGGCACGCCGATGCGGTACGAGCGCAAGCGCAAGCTGGTGCTGCTCGACCCTGAGCACCCCGACATCAAGCGCGCGCTCACCGAGGTGCAGCAGCGGCCGGAGCGGCTGTGGGTGTTGATCGCCGCCATTTTCGGGTTGGTGAACCGCGAGTTCGAGAGCGTCACCGACGCGCAGGAGGCGCAGCTGCTGCTTTCCCTGGTCGCGCACCTCGCCACCAACAAACATCTCTGAACCCAGCCAACTCACCGGTGACGCGCGGCGCACCGAGCTGATCGAGTTCGTTCGGAAGGAACTCAGATTCCTTCGCCCGTCGTCAGCTCGTGTGGTCCCCGAGATAAGGCAGCAGCTTCTTGACGATGTCGTCTACGAACTCTGGAAATCCGGCCAACTTCCCCCTCCGGAGCATCAGCTCGAGCGGAGCGTCAAGCGCCTGCATCACCCGTGGATGATTCGGATCAGCCTGATGATTCAGGAACAGAAGACGTTGGCACAACCGCTTCGCATCGCGCTGGTTGTTGGTGGTGCTGTTCAGGTCGTGCGGCCGCTCGCGGGGGTCGAACTGGAGTTCGGCGCACACTGCTCTGAGCTCTGCTTCTTCATGGGTCTGTCGGGGTTCGTGACCCATCAGAACCCAAGCGTCGAACTCAGGAGTCGCCTCGGCGACGATCGCAATCAGCGCTGACGTTTCTTCGAGCACGCGGCCGATGGCAGCGCGCATCCGGCTCTCTTCCGCGAGGTTGTCAGAATCGAAAGCCATTAAGAGCACTGACTGGCCCTCGAGCAGCTCTCGGTTCGCCTCAGCCGCGTGGACGGCCACGTACGCGTCCTTCTCTCTGCCACGCAACGTGCTGGGCACACGTGTCTGAAAGCGCCGCTTCAAGGGGACGAATGTTCGCGCACTGGCGCGTGTTTCGGCCGACCAATGTTCGCGGAGCCACTCTGTCGTGAGCCGCTCGCTGACAACTCGATCGAGCAACTGGGTGGCGCAAGCGCCGGCCAGCGCATCTTCAGCGAAGACGAAGACAGTCAGGCTCACAACCCGAACCAATCAGTCCCAGAGGAGTTCAAGAACTCGCCCGTGGTCAGCGTCTTCGTCAGCTTCCGATCTGGGTGGCTGCTCAAGCACCTTGCGGTCACTCCGCCATTGCCCTCCTGCCGGCTGAGAACCACCACCTCGTCCGAGCTGAAAGCATCCACTAGGTAGGGCGAGTGCGTTGTGGCGACTACTTGAGCGTCCGGTCGGTCCTTGAGGACCAGACGAATCGCCTTGGCCAGTTCGGCTTGGGCCCTCGGGTGCAGTCCCTTGTCGAGATCGTCGATCAGAATGAGCCGCGGTCCGTGGGGCATGTAGAGGTGGGCTAAAAGGCCAATCGTCAGCAGAGTCCCCTCGCTCGCACAATAAGCCGGAAGCGGTTCTGTCCCCTTGAAGCGGAGCATCAGCCCATCTGCGATGAAGGGCTCGGTTCGGGGTATCTCAATAAGCTCGTTCTCGACGCGGACGTGCTCTATTCGTTTTCGATTCTGCTTTACGCGCTCGAAGAGGATTTCCTCGAGGTTGAGCACGACGTTCCGGCACGCGACCTGAAACCGAAGGAAACGCTCGTAATCGGTCACCTTGAGGTACAGCAGTGCCGTCGCCAGTCCCCCACCGTTAGCTGCGATTCGCGGCTGAACTTCCTCGCTCGTCGAGGCGGCCTCAAGTTTGTCGAATTCGAGCTCGATCGGAGTCGCCGGGGAGAACTGCTCGAGAATCAACGGAGGAGGGAAGTCCTTGTAGAGGCCTTTGTTCTCGCCGAGGTCGCGGACCTTTACGGAGTACTCGCCGCCGTTCGCGACCCACCAGCGCACCTCGATCGCATCGTTCTTCGTGAGGTCGTCGGTGCGGACCTCCAGCCACCAATCGCCTTCACGTGAGTCGCCCTCGAGACGAAGAGCCATCGGCGGAGTCGCGCCTGATCGGACCAGGCCCGGCACGATCTCGAGCAGGTCCGTTATTTCTCTTCGCAGGACGCCGTCGACGAATTGGGGAGCCCCGAGCGTCGAGGTCTTCCCGACACCGTTGTCACCAACCAGCAACGTGAACTGCTCGAGGGGGACCTCGGTCCTTTCGTGCCCTCGGTAGTTCTGCATCAGGATCTTCCGAATCATGCGCTCGAACGTAACACTGGCTTGGCGGGCACGTCCGGGAGCGTCGCTGCGACCAGACACGATAAGAGCCGCCTCCCTTCGGGCAGACAGCTCCTGGTTGCTGCTAGCAAAAAAGGCCGGCTCAGCCAGCCGAAGCAGCAGCGCCCTCGGCCTTGAGCGCCTTGACGAGATCGACCGCGCGCTGGCCTTGAAGTCCCGGTGATCGACGAACTTGAAGAAGATGTCGGCGAGCTTTTCTCGGCCCTGGTCAGCGTGGGCAGGGCCTTCTGCACGTCAGCGCGCGAGATGCGCCCATCGCTTCCACCAGCAACGACCAACCGCTTCGCGACGTAGTCCAGCGCACGGACTGCGCCGAGGTGGGAGCGCCTACCGCGCGTCCCAGCCCAGATCTCGTTGAAGGGGCATCATGAAGGTGGCGAGAATCGACAGCTCGAGCTCACCCGAGGCCTTCACGTCGCCTTTTCGAATGGCCGCGACGGGGTCGAGCGAGCCGTCGATGAAGGCCTCGAAGGCGGGCGGGGTGAAGCGCAGCCGCAGCGCTGCCTTCGGGGTGGGTCCCTTCTTCACCGGTTCTTCGACGTCTCCGAACGTGAGCGTCCAGGCGGCGTCGCCCACCTGAATAGAGATGTCGCCGTGTACGGCGAGGAGTCGTCGAAGCGCGAAATGAGAAGCGCGGGAAGTTGGCGTTCGAACCAGCTGTTGGCCGGCGTCACGATGGGAACCCCCTCAGCAGCGCGAATAAGGCCACACGCGCCACCCTTCCCTCCAGCGGGGCGTGCGAAACAATCGCGCGCGAGCAGATATTCCAGCCCCACCCACGCCCGATGACGCCGTGAACATGAACGTCGTGCTTCCGTTGGAAGGCAGCTATAGGGCTCGCGAGTTTTTCGAAGGTTCCCTTTTTCGGAGGTCATCATGTCGTTCCGCAATGCCATCGCTGCGCTCGCGCTTTTCAGCAGCGTCGCTCACGCCGAGTTCAAGGCCGCCTACGTCGACATCCAGCGCGCGGTGCAGGAAGTCGAAGAAGGCAAGATTGCCAAGGCCAAGCTCCAGGGCATGGCCGACGTGAAGCAGAAGGCCTTCGAGAAGGAGCAGAACGCGCTCAAGGCCGAGGTCGAGGCGTACACCAAGCAGAAGGCCACCATGGACGACAAGGTGGCCTCGGCGAAGGAAGGTGAGCTGCAGAAGAAGATGTTCGACTTCCAGAACCGCGCGCAGGCGCTGCAGAAGGAACTGGCTGACCTCGAGCGCAAGGAGCTCGGCACCATCTTCCCCAAGCTCGAGACCCTGCTCGGCCAGATCGCTCAGCGTGAAGGCCTGACGATGGTGTTCGATCGTTCGAGCTCGGGCCTCGCGTGGGCGCCCGCGTCGCTCGATCTGACCAACGAGCTCATCCGCATGTACAACTCGACGTACAAGGCCGGCGGCGCCGCGGCGACTCCGAACAAGACGCCCGCGCCGGCTCCGGCCCCGGGTAAGTAAGTCAGTCCGTGTTGACCCTCAGCTCCCGGGTGGCGCTCTTCGCCTCGCTCGGGGGCTGCGTGCTGGCCGCGTTCTGGTTTCGCGCGAAGCAGAACCGCGCGTCCGCCGACGGAGGTTCAGCCGGAGGCAAGGACACAGCAATGGGCGGGCGCATCAGCAACCCCAAGTTGTTGTGGCTCTTCTTCGCGATCTGGTTCTGGTTGTTCGAGTGCGCGGTGCTGGCCTTCGAGCCCTCGCTGCCCTCGGGGTACCGCATCATCTTCGGCGTGCACGCGGCCTCCATGTGGCTGCGCGGAGTCGCGGAGATGGTGATGCTCTACGTCACCCGCAACTGGCGGCCGCCGATCGGCATCACGCACGACGTGGGGTGCATCGTCACGGTGCTCGGCCTCTGCCTCGCGTTGCCCCTGCCGCTCGACTCGAGTTGGGGGCTGTGGGCGCCGGCGGTGGTGGCGATGTTGCTCTTCAGTCTCGGGGTCGAGGTGCTCTACGCCGCGCTCTTCTTCAAGGCCGTCGAGGGGAAGACGACGGGCGAGAAGGGCATCTGGTTCGCGAGCGAAGATGAGGCGCGCTTCAGACGGATCAATCGCATCACCACGGCGTTCAACGTGCCGCAGGTCTTGTTCCAGCTGGGGCTGCTGATCAGCGCGCTCAGTAGATCGAGTCCGTGAGGCCGACCTGCTCCGGGGTCTCGAGCTCACGAATCCACTGCACGATCTCGCGCTCGGTCGACTTGCCGGCGTCGAGCAGTTCCTGGAACGCGTAGCGCGTCGCCTTCATCGCGCGGTTCTCGTCTCCCAGCTTCCGCAGGAAGTAGGAAAAGAGGACCGGACCAAAGCGACGGTAGAGGTTGACGAGTTCGGTGGAAGACATGCGGGGTTGTCGGCTTGACCCCTGATCCATCCCGACAGGTGAAAGGACTGTTTGCGCCACCCGCAAAGCGCCGAAATGCCCTAGGTTTTGGGACTCTGGAGGGGTCCCATGTGGCTTTCCGTGATGGTCCTTACTGCCGTTTTAGCGGCCGACAAGCCGAAGCTCGCGGTGCTCGACGTGCAGGCAGTCGGCGTTGAGCCCGAGAAGGCGGTGGCCCTGGGCGACGCGATCACCCAGGAACTGAGCCGTCGCGGCTTCTTCGAGGTCATCTCGTCGAACGACATTCGCACCCTCCTGGGGGTCGAGCGGCAGAAGCAGCTGCTCGGGTGCGGTGACACCAACTGCACCGCCGAGCTGTCGGGCGCGATCGGCGCGCGCTTCGTGCTGCAGAGCTCGCTCACCCGGCTGGGTGACTCGCTGCAGCTCTCCGTGCAGATGCTCGATTCCGCCAAGGCGCAGACGGTCGCCCGCAGCGTGCGGCTCGCGCACGACGTGCAGCAGCTCGCCGCCGTGTTGCCCTGGGCGCTGGCCGAGGCCACCGCCACGCCGTTGCCGCCAGCCCCCAGCAAGGTGCTCCCGTGGACCTTCATCGGCCTGGGCGCCGTCGCGTTCGCGGGCGGGGGCATCGTGGCCATCGACGGCTTTTCCCGGGAGCGCGCGCTTCGAGCTGACCTCAAGGAAACGACCGGCGTGTTCAAGCCCCTCGACGTGTACAGAGAAGAGGTCGAGGTGATCGCGCGCAACAAGACCGCCGGCCTCTTGGTGGCTGCGACGGGCGCCGCGCTCATCGGGGTCGGCATCTTTCTGTTTCCCAAAGATCCTTCGGGCAGCGGGGTGGCGTTGGTGCTGACCGGCAACGGCGTGATGTTCGCGGGGGTGTTCCCATGAGGCGTGTTGCCCTCGGACTCACCGCGTGCGTCTTCGCTGCGTGCGGCTTCACCGACGTCAAGCTCGAGAACTTTCCCCGGCCCTTCGCGTGCGATCGCAACGGCGGTGATGGCGGCGTTCAATGCGTCGCGGGCTGGCTCTGTGGCGCCGACGATCGCTGCTTTGATCCCAGCGAACTCGACGGCGGCACCACGCGCGACTGCACCCGCGGCACCCAGTGTCCCAACGGCTTTCGCTGCGGTCAGAAGGTCGGCCTGCTGCAGCTGTGCGTTCAGCGCGGCGTCAACGCGCCGTCGCCGTGTTTGAACGACCACGGCTGCGAGGGCACCAACCGCTGCGACACCTTCGCGCAGCGCTGCGTCAGCGTGACCGATGTGCTGGCCACCGGTTCGACTTCTTCCTTCGGAGCCCGCGAGCTCAATCCGCGCGTGCACGAAGCGGCGCCGCTGCTGTTCGCGATGAGCCGGTTCTCGCGCGTGCCTGACGGCTTCGGGTCAGCCGACTCGAACAACCGCCAGGGCGTCTTCCTCGCGTCTCTCTTCGAAGACGGAGGCCTGCGCGTCACGGCCGAGTTCCGCGCAGAGCGAAGGATCGACGGTGGTGCGACCCAGGTGCTCTACGACCAGCGGTTCGGGCTCGAGTTCCCCGCCACCGACGTCACCGATCTCGCGCTCTCGGCTGAAGGGGTGGTGGTGCGCGCCAGCGACGGAGGAACGTTTCGGGCCAACTTCTCAGGCACGGGTTGGCAACCGTTGGGCCCCAGCGACTTCCTGAGGCAGGCCGATCCGTTCGATCCCAACGAGGCCACTCAGCTGCTGCGCGTGAGCGGCAACAGCGTCGAGCGCGAGGGCGCCGCGTCTCTCGACTTCGGCAGCCCGGTGCGTGAGGTCGTCTTGCTGGGCACGAAGTACCTCGCCGTGACTGACGATGGGCTGCACGAGTACGACGGGGCCTTCATACAGCGCACCTCTGGCGCGTTGCCCTTCGTCACCTCTCGCGGGGCGGTCGCGGCGCTGTTCAACAACCAGCCGGCGCTCTACGTCGATACCAGCGTCGACGGCGGCTTTGGGGTGGCGGCCTGGTTTTCGGATCCGATGGGTTGGGGCTCGCTCCCACCCCTCGCGGGCTGCCCCGACGGCGAGCGCCCCTTGCAGATCTCGCTCGCGGCAGATCGCAGTGGCCGGGCCCAGTTGCTCAGCCGTTGCGGTACCCAGCCCGCAAGCTTTCCGGTGCGGGTGAGCCTCGGCAACGGGGGGTCGCAAGTCGTTTACGAGAGCGTGGTGGAAGATCAGGTGCCCTTTCAGAGCGGCCTGGTGCCGCAGCGGGCCTCGGCGTTGGTGCGCGCTCACGCCGGTGGCGATGGCCGCGCCTGGTACGCAGACGACCCTGAAGGGAAGGCCGTGCTCGGGGGCCGGCCCTTGAAGGCGCTCCTTCTCGATCGCCAGCCCGAAACAATGCTCAGCTTTCGCGACCCCTCGAACCAGCGCATTCGCGTCTTCGCCGAAGCGAGCGGGTCGATCTTCGTCGCCGATTCCAACGGCGGCCTGGTCTCTGAGCTGGGGGTCGACGACGTGGTGCCTTTGTCGGTCGTGAGCGGCGAACGGAAGTGGATCGTCACGACAGACGGCGTCTACGACATCAGCAATGACAAACCGCGGCTTCTGGCCAGCCTGCCCGCCGGCGCCGCCTTCGTGGCGCCCTCGCCCGGGGCGTCGCTCACGATTGAGCTCTCGGGTTTACTGCGCAAGGTGATCGTCGTCGCGTCGGCCGACACCATGTGGACCGCCGACGTCACCGACGCCCAGAGCGGCCCGTTCGCCCAACCCGCCCTGTTCGTGCGCTCGCTGGTGCCCGTGCCCGGCGTCCCGCTGCGTTCGCTCACCATTCTTCCTTCAAGCACCGAGCTCAGTGGCTACCTCACCACCACCACCAAGAACCTCAGCTTCAGGACCACCGACCTGGTGGTGTGGAAGCTCAACGACGTCGCCACTTCTTCGGCGTTCGGCGCCTTGCCCCTCGAGGTGTGGACGGACGCCGATGGCGGGGCAGGGCGCACCGGCTTCAGCGACGGCGTGGTGTGGTCGCTGCCGATCATGGTGCCGCTCACCCGGCCCCTGGTGGCGGCCGATGGCGGCGCGCTCCTCGCTGCGGACTTCGGGCACAGGTGCAACGACGTGCTCGCCGCCACCTCGGAGGGCCTCTTCCGCGCGGCCGCGGTCTCAGACGGGGGACTGCCGGCGTGGGAGCACCTCACCTTGCCCATCGCCCTCGATTCCACCCGGGCGCTGCGGTTCTACGAGACCACCGACGACGTCGAGCGCCTCTTCGTCGGAACCCAGACGGGCCAGGTGCTCGAGCTCACCGCGACCTGCCGCTGACAATCGCGTAGAAGGCGCACCCCCATGCGCTTCTCCCTGCTCACCCTCGCGCTCCTCTCCGCTTGCGGCCCGATGAATGGCACGCCCGACGCCGGCTCGGGCAACTGCCTCGATAGCTCGAAGACGCCCTCGAACGTGATCGAGAACCCCCACTTCGAGTGCGACACCTCGCCCGCCACCTGGAGCGGCGGCATCTACGGCGCCTTCGAGCTGGTCGCGGGGGGCCACTCGGGCCGGGCCGGGCAGCTGACCGTCAAAGACGCGCTGGGCGGCCGCTTTTCCTATGCGAAGGAGTTCGCGGTCGACGCCGGTATGAAGACCTTCTGCGTTCAGGCCTGGGCCAAAGGCACCGCGCCCTTCCTGCGCATGCGGGTGCTGCGCTCGCCCATGAACACCGCCGTCGAGCAGTCCGATCAGATCGCCGCCGACTGGACCAAGGTGCCCTTGCGCCCGTTCTCGGTCACCACCGACGGCGCCGCCAAGCTGCAGCTCGTCTTCGAGATTCAGACCGGCCGAACAGATGGGCAGAACGGCGTGGTGGGGCAAACCCTGCTGATCGACGACGTCGACGTGTGGGAGAGCAGCGCCAACTGTGCCGAGACCCGCTGAGTCAACCCAAGTGGGGCTGATGGGTGCAAACAGTGCGTGTGACTCTGGGTGATGACTGCCATCACGCATCAGATTGGCTCACCGGGCGGCCAGCAATTCCCTTGGAACCGCTCGGTCGCTGTGTAAAAGGTTACCTCGTTCGGACGCGAATTCGCCCGCGTCGTTGGAGCCACATCGCATGCATCGAATGAAGAAGTCGCACGCCCCTGGCCTCTCCGGCTTGCCTTTGATCATGGGGTTCATCACGGCGCTCAGCGGCTGCCACCC
>JAYVNA010000560.1:0-12083 GCA_043758715.1 Archangium sp. | reverse complement strand
AACGCCCACGCTGATTCCATCGGGCACACCACGTCGTAACGGCCGTTCACGATCGTACCGGGGATCTTCCGCATCTTGTCGATGTTGGGCCTGGCGAGCAGCGCCTTCTCGTCGTTGAGCCAGCCGCCGTTGACGAAGTAGTGACACTCGATGCGCGCGAACGCGTCGGCGAACGAGTCTTCACCAGTGCGCGCGAGGTACGACTCGTTGGGCAGCAGGTAGCTGGTGCGGCCTTCCCACATGCTCCACGCCTTGCCGGCTGCCGAGCGCTCCTTCGGATCATTGCTGGTGAGCCGCCGGTAGTACGCCGCGACCAGATCACCCCGCTCGTTTTCGGGAATGGGCGCAAGGTACTTCTCCCAGGCGTCGGGGAAGAGGTGGCTGGTGCCGTCCTGGTAGAACCAGTCGATCTCCCATTTCCGCAACAGGAAGATCCCGCGCAGCACGAGCTCGGTGCAGCGCTCCGGGTGCGTCTGCGCGTAGGCGAGCGCGAGCGTGCTGCCCCACGAGCCACCGAAGACCTGCCACTTCTCGATGCCCAGGTGCGTGCGCAGCACTTCCATGTCGGCGACGAGATCCCAGGTGGTGTTGTGCTCGAGCGAGGCGAAGGGCGTCGACTTGCCGCAGCCGCGCTGATCGAAGAGCACGATGCGGTAGACGGCAGGGTCGAAGAACCGGCGCTGCTTGGCCTCGGTGCCGCCGCCCGGGCCGCCGTGCACGAAGACCACCGGCTTGCCTTTCGGGTTACCGCTCTCTTCGTAATAGAGGATGTGCCCGTGAGCGACGCGGAGCATGCCCGCGCGGAACGGCTCGATGGGTGGGTAGTAGGTGCGGCGCTGGTTCATCGCGAGAGTCCTTTCGAAATCCACAGGGTCGGGGTGAGGGCCAGCCCGCCGCTATTTCACGTCACTGCCGGGAACCACATCCCCGGGGTTGATGAGCGAGAGCGACTTTCCGCTGCCTGCCGCCAGAATCATTCCGCGCGATTCGATGCCCTTGAGCGCGCGCGGTTTCAGGTTCACCACCACCACCACGTTGCGCCCGACGAGCTGTTCCGGAAGGAACGCCTCGGCGATGCCCGAGACGATCGTGCGCGGCGTGCCTTCGCCGAGATCGACGCTGAGCTTGAGCAGCTTGTCGGCCTTCTCGACTTTCTCGGCCGCGAGCACCCTGCCCGCCTTCATTTGCACCTTGGTGAAGTCACCGAACTCGATCTCCGAAGGCGGAGCCGCGACCTCGACCTTCTTCTCCTTGGCAACCTTCGGAGCAGCAGGCGCTGGCGCGGGCGCGTCCTCCTGCTCCTTCACCCACGTGTCCTTGAGCGGGACGGTGCGATTGAACACCTGCGCGCCCGGCTTCGCGTCGAGATCGACGGTGAAGTAGCCGAGCCGCTCGAACTGAAACCGCTCACCGGGCCTGGCCTCAGCCAATGAAGGCTCGAGCTTCGCGTGCTTCACCACCTCGAGCGATTTGGGGTTCAGATCGAGAAGGAAGGGAAACTCCGCGCCCTCGTGCGCCTTGCCGGGCGCCTCGGCAGCGAAGAGCCGATCGAACAAGCGCACCTCTGCGTTGACGGCGTGGCTCGCAGACACCCAGTGCATGGTGCCCTTCACCTTGCGGCCGTCGGGCGCGTTGCCGCCCCTGGTCGCCGGATCATAGGTGCAGTGCAGCTCGCTCACCTCGCCATCGGCGGCTTTCACCACGCTGGTGCAGGTGACGAAGTACGCGCCCCGCAAGCGCACCTCGCGCCCCGGCGAGAGGCGGAAGAACTTCTTCGACGGCTCTTCCATGAAGTCATCGCGCTCGATGAACAGCTCACGCGAGAACGGCACGGTGCGAACTCCCGCGGCGGGATCTTCGGGGTTGTTCTGCACCTCCATCGGCTCGACCTGGCCCTCGGGATAATTGGTGATGATCACCTTGAGCGGGTTCACCACCGCCATGCGGCGATGCGCGGTGGCGTTGAGGTGATTGCGCACCGAGTTCTCGAGGCGCCCCAGATCGATCACGCTCTCGTTCTTGGTGACCCCGACCTCTTCACAGAACGCGCGCAGCGCTTCCGAGGTGAAGCCGCGGCGGCGCATGCCGGAGATCGTCGGCATTCGGGGGTCGTCCCACCCGCTGACGTAGTTCTCCTTCACCAGCTTGAGCAGGTTGCGCTTGCTGAGCACGGTGTACGTGAGCTGCAGCTTCGCGAACTCGATCTGCTGCGGGTGGTGCACGCCCAGCTCGTTCAAGAACCAGTCGTACAGCGGGCGGTGGTTCTCGAACTCGAGCGTGCAGATCGAATGCGTGATGCCCTCGAGACTGTCCTCGTTGCCGTGCGCCCAGTCATACGAAGGGTAGATGCACCACTTGTCGCCCTGGCGATGATGGTGCGCCTTCACGATGCGGTACATCACGGGGTCGCGCAGGTTGATGTTGCCCGACGACATGTCGATCTTCGCGCGCAGCGTCTTCGCGCCAGCCTCGAACTCGCCCTTCTTCATGCGGCGGAAGAGGTCGAGGTTCTCGGCGACGGTGCGATCACGGAACGGGCTGTTGCGGCCGGGCTGCTCGAGCGTGCCGCGGTACTCGCGCATCTGATCGCCGCTGAGATCGCAGACGAAGGCCGTGCCCTTCTCGATCAGCTTCTCGGCCCAGGTGTACATCTGCTCGAAATAGTCAGACGCGTAGAAGAGGCGGCCTTCGAAATCACCGCCCAGCCACTTCACGTCGTCGATGATCGAGTCGACGTATTCCTGCTCTTCCTTCGCAGGGTTGGTGTCGTCGAAGCGCAGGTTGAACTGGCCCTTGTACCTTTGCGCCAGGCCCGCGTTGAGCAAGATGCTCTTCGCGTGACCGACGTGGAGGTAGCCGTTGGGTTCAGGGGGGAAGCGGGTCTGCACGCGGCCGTTCCACTTGCCGCTCGCGTTATCTGCTTCGACGATCTCTTCGATGAAATTGAGCGTGGGTTCGCTCATGGGGTGAAGCCTCCGAGGCGGGGCACCCTACACCGACGTCAGGAAAACGCGCGGCCTGAACGATCACCAACTGGCATCGGGCGCCATCATCGACCACTTCACCGCGTCGGCGATCGCACGCGCGCGATCCTTGGGCGCGACCTCGTCGAGCACTTCGCGCAGCAGCTCTCCCCGGGGGCGGTCGAACGAGTCAGCTTGAACGAGCAGCTCGACCACCCGCGCGACCCGGGGGCCGAGCGCGGTGAAATGAGCGCTGAGCTCGGGGCGCCAGGTGCGTTGCAGATAAACGATCGGCGAGAGCTGCTTCACCGGACTGTCGTTGACTGCGAGCTGCATCAGCAAAATCCCAAGCCGGAACGGATCGCCGGGAATGCAGGGCGGCATCTGGGTGCCGTATTCCTCCGGCGGCGCTTCGCTGGGCAGGCCGTAATACGTCTGCCGCGTGTACGGCAGTTGGGTGAGTCCGTGACCGAGCAGCAGCACTTCACCCTCGACGGTCAGCCACACCGAAGGAGCGCGCAACGTACCGGCGGAAAATTCGGCGGCGTGCAGCGTGGCCATTCCATCGGCGGCGCCGCGCGCGACCGAGACCGCCAGCTCGGTGCCCCAGATGGGCCGCTGCCGGAGCAGCCGCTGCAGCGAGACGCCCTCGGGGAGCACCTGGAGCAGGTGCGGCCGGGGATCATCCCAGAAGACTTCGAGGGTCTGTGCCAACCCCGGGCCTGAGAGCTGACCTGCGCGTTGAGCCGCGCCGAGCGCCTCGGCCTCGAAGTCACCTCGCCGCACCAGCGCGCGCAGCAGGGGCTCCCGGGCACCCGGCCATTCGACACGCGCGAACTCGACGGCGCCCGCGAAGCCGAGCTCTTCGACCACGCGCGAATCGAAAGTGGCTGAGCGCGGCAAGCCGAGAATCGAGAGCACCTGATCAGCCACCCGCTCCGGACTGCCCGGCGCGACCGTGATGACGCCCGCTGCTTCTTCGCCCAGCAACATCAGCTTCGGTGCATTTCGGACCGTGGACGCGAACTGTACGAACGACGCGAGGCTCAATCGCTTGAGCCCGGGCATCATCAACACCGCGTCCCACGAGCGATCCTTCAGCTCGCGGCGCGCCGAGTCGAGGGACTCCATGACGCGATGACTCAGGCCGTCTTGCCGCACGGCGAGCACGCCCGCGAGCTCGGACGCTTCGCCTTCGCGTGGATTGATCAGCAGCAGCTGCTTCACACCGGCAAGCTTAGTCGCGCCGCTTGCGCGGGAGGACCAGCGCCTGGGCGATGAGTCCCCATTCACCACCGTTCGTGCAGCCGCAACCCGCGGGGGGAGTGCCTCCGCCGCCGCCGTCACCACCTGCACCGCCACCCGTTTCACCAAAGCCACCACCGCCGCCACTCGCCCCACCTGAACCTCCGGTGCTCACCCCGCCCCCGCCGCGGTCTGCGCGGCCACGGAGAGCTGGGCCCCGAAGCTCCTGGGGTTGGTAGCGCCGCCGAGCTGAATCGTCCGCGCGGGATCGGCGAGCATCCGGGTTCCCGCAGCGGTCCCATCACTCACCATCACGACGGTGCCTGCGTCCGGCACCTGGGCGAGGTACGCGAGCTCTGACCGAACGGCGCTGCTGCCTTCGCGCCGGGTCCGCGGTTGCTCCACGTCCGCCGCGGCGAACTTCACGTCGCCGACGACGTGGGCAACATCGCCATTCTCCGCGTCGCCTGGTTGCCGGTGATCAGCAACCCAACGAGTTGAGCCGCGGAGCCCCCGTCGCGCCGGGTGCACCGAGCGTGAACGAAGTCCCGTTACCGCTGCTGAAGCCGCTCACCCCGCTGCACCAGATTCCGACGCTCGCGCCGGGCGCGCCATCGCCGCCCCGCCCGCCTGCGCTGCCCGCTCCACCGCTCCCACCGCGGCCGCCGAGACCTGATTGGTAGAGCGTGTCGAAGAGGTCGATCCACGAGATGCCATTGCCGCCGAGCCCTCCGGCGCCTCCGGGCCCGCCCGTGCCACCGAGGCCGCCACGCCCCCCGTCACCCGCGTTGCCGGTCTGCAGCGAGACCGAGGTGAGCGAGGGGTTCGAGGCGATCAGCGAGAGCGCGATCGAAGGCCCGCCCGAGCTCCCCGGCGCGCCCCCGGAGCCGCCGGTGCCCCCCGCGCCGCCGCCCCCTCCACCGCCGCCCGCTTCGTGAAAGGCAAGACAGGTGAGCATGCCGCCGCCCCCGCCACTCGAGCCGCCGCTGCCTTCACCGCCTGACGCACCGGCGCTCGCAGGCACCGGGGCGACCCACTGACCCCATGCGTCCAGAGAGCCCGGGCTCTTTGCGCTGCTTCCGGCCGCTCCCGGTGCGGGTGTCGAACCGGCGCCCCCGTTGAGCCCATTGCTGGCGACCGCACAGCCCGCCCTGCCTCCGGCACCGGCCAACGCCCCACTTCCCGCGGCACCATCGGGGCTCGACCCCGCGCCGCCTGGCCCACCGGTCAAGCCGCTGCCCTGCCCCGCGCTCAGCCCGCCGCTGCCGCCATTGGGGTGAACGTTCGACAGCCCGCGCGTCGCGCTTTCACCGGGGAAGCCTGCGTTGCCTTTCACGCCCGGCGCGCCGCGAAGACCGTCACTGCCCGCGCTCCCAGAGCCCGACGAGAGGTGCACGAAGCGCAGGCTCAGCAGCCGGCCACTGTTCACCACCCGCAGCGCCTGAGCGGCCGTGCCGCGTGAAGCATCGGATCCCTGAATGACCACCCGCTCGAGCGTGGTCTGCGCGGTGAGGCGGTCAATCAACAGGCCACTCGAAGGCGCGAGGATGATCGCGCGCGCCGCGGGGCTCGCCGAGCGCACCCAGGTGGCGTCGTAACCGCCGTACAGGCTGATGCCGGAGCTCCAACCCGGAGGCGCGACATACCGGCCCGTGGCGATGAAGATCTCCCGCCGGCCGCTAGAGGTGGCCAGCTGCAACGCACGCATGAGCGTCTGCACTGGATCCGTGAGCGTGCCTGGCGCGGAGTCCGTGCCGAACATCGCGACGAACACCGCCTTGCTCGCGTCGCCATCGATGCCGTCGCAGTTGGTGTCTTCGAAGGCATCGTCAGGAGAATCGATCGTGCTCGCGCACACGCAACTCAGCTGCGCACCGCAGACGTGAAATGCGCCGCACGATCCGCAGGAAGCGATGATGCCGCCACAACCGTCGGCGAGGTTCGAGCCGCAGGTCGCGTGCAGCGAGGCGCAGGTGTTGGGCCTGCAGGCGCAGTGATTGACCGTCTGATCGCAGTACATCTGCCCGCCGCCGCAGTCGCCGCAGGTGGCGATCGTACCTCCGCAGCCATCGGGAAGATTTCGCCCGCAGGTGGCGCCGAGCGTCGCGCAGGTCTGCGGCGCGCAGCGGCACGCATGACTGACGGGATCGCAGGAACGCTGGCCGCCGCCACAATCAGGCTCGGCCCCGCAGGAAGCGATCGTGCCGCCGCAGCCATCGGGCAGATTCACGCCGCAGGTCGCGCCCAGGCTCGCGCAGGACTTCGGTTGGCAACCGCATCGGTTCGCCACGAGCGCACCGCAGGTCTGAGGCGCACTGCAGCTGCCGCACGACAACACCCCGCCACAACCGTCGGGGGCGTTTCCGCAGGTCGCGCCGACATCCGAGCAACGGCGCGGTACGCAGCTGAAGCCGGCATCGATCTCGAAGGTGAGCTCGAACCCGGCGTCGATTCCCGCGTCCACGCCCGCGTCAGGTCTGCCGGCGTCCGGCGGACGCACGTGCGGAACACAGGCCGACGCCTGGCAGATATCGACGGGCTCACAGTCGGAATCGGTGTGACAGGTCAGCACGGCGTCGCCACAGCCGCTGAGGAAGAGAAAAAACGCGAACAGCCAGGTGCTTCGAGACATGAGCGCTCCAGGAAGAGAGTGGACAGCGCCACCCCCTGGAGCGGGCGGCGTGCCGGGTGCCCTCCCCGCGAATATCGAGCGGTTCCATTTTTCAACGCGGTCAGGACTCGCATGGAGCGGAGCCGCTCCGCTGGTTTTCTCAGCGCGCGAAACGGGCCTGCAGCCGCTTGCGGCCCGCGGCCCCGACGGGATTTCCCGAGAGATCGAGCGAGGTGAGCTGGCTGAGCCACGGCGACTCGACCAGCGCTTCGGCGCCGATGGGCCCGATGCGGTCTCGCGGCAACGACAGGGTTCGAAGGGTCTGAAAGCGCCGGGACTGAGCGATCACGATCGCGCCGCTGTCGCGCAGCTGATTTCCACCGAGCGCCAGGTGCACGAGCCGGCCGGGGCTGCGCACTTCGGCCAAGACTTCGACGCCCTCGGCCCCCAGCTGATTGTCCGTCAGCGAGAGCGCAGTGAAGCGGGTGGCCCATCGGCTCGCGGCCAGCGGCGATGCACCCCGTTCCGTGATCGAGTCGTCATCGAGCGAGAGCCGCTCGAGCGCCGGAAAGGTCGTGCCGCCCTCAGACGCCAGCATTCGCGCTCCCTCGTCACCCAGGCGCTGAGACTCGAACGCGAGGGCGGCCAGCTTTCGCAGCCGGCGTGATTTCAGCAGCGGCGTGAGCCCGTGCAAACCCAGCGAGGCGGCGCCCTGGAACGAAAGTGCACGAAGCCGCTCGAGCCACTCGAGGGATGCGAGGCGCTCGACGTCGAGCAGGCGCGCAGAAGCGAACACGACCTCGGTGACGGGTTCACGTTCGAAGAGCGCCTGGGCCTCGAGCAGCGCGCGCGCGTCACGCATCGTCACCTGCTCCACGAAGCCGCGGCGAAAGGTCGCTTGCAGCACGTCGTCGCCGAGGCCACCGAGCCAATGGCGTGAATGAGCGCTGAGCAACTCCGCTTCCCGCGCCTCGAGGTCCTCACGGGGGGGAGCGCACTGAATCGAAATGAACTCCCCTCGCGGGTCACCGCGCTCACTGAGCCAGTCGGCGTAGACCAGCCGGGGTCCATCGTCGTCGGGGCGGGCCATCACCGCCGCGAGCAGTTCTTCTGAAGTGGCGGCGGTGGGGATCGCCGGAATCCCCAGGGGCAACGAGACGCGATCGGCGCGGGGTCTGCCCGCCCACGCCCGGCAGGCGGCCGCGTTCGCTGAATCGCGGTACCGATCCCACGCGGGCAGATCTGCCCAGGCGCTCGCGGGCGTCGCAGCACCGTGCGCGGGGGCCACGCCGACGGTGAGCTGGTCGCCCGCGATGACCGCCAGGCACACCGAAGTCACCGCGCGTGCGTCAGGTGCATCACCCGCGCTAGCCCACGCGAAGCCGAGCTCGCTGCTCAGCGCCGACTCGATGCACCGCTCGATCTCGGGCATCGCCAGCAGTCGCGTGGTGCGCCGCCCGTTCGCCTTTTGGAGCAGGCCCGCGATCGTCTCCCGCTGGACCTCCGTCATCTCCGCTCGGCGAGGCGACTTCACCCAACCTCAATACGTCAGCGGGTCACGCGCAGCCACGGCCTCTTCAGGGGACGAAGAAGCCGGCCGCGTGACCAGGTTGGATTTTCCCCTGGCTGGCGCGCACCGCACTTCGACTGACGAGCTGGAAGGCCCGGCGCAGCCCAGAGGGCGTGGCGTCGCGTTCCCACAGAATGCACCCGGCTGGAATCCCCATCGATTTGGCGACGTGCTCGAAGTTCACGTCGTTGCCCACGCCAACGAGCGCGAGCGTGAACAGTTCCGAGGCGAGCAGATCGCGGCTGAGGCGCGCGCACTCGGCGGTGGTGCGCTTGCTGCCGACGTCTTCCCCATCGGTGACGACCACCACCACGCTGCGGGTGGGCGTGCCCCCATCACGCAGGCGTTGGGCGTAGGCGACGTTCGCGGCCAGCGCGCTGCACCAGGCGTCGTAGAGCGCCGTCGACCCGCTCGCCCGGTAGTTCTGGGTGTCGAGCCGGGTCGCGTCGGGCACCGGCACGTAGCTGTGGATCACGTCCATCGTGCCGCTGAAGGTCCAGCAGGCGAGCAGCACGGCGTCTTGATCTTTCGCTCCCGCGAAGGCGTCAAGCAGCGCGTTCTGGCCCTCACGCACCGCCTTCTCGAGGCCGCGATCGGCGATCGAGGAGCTCGAGTCGATGAGGACCGTCACCAACGTCACGTCGGAGGCGGTGATGTCTTCGAGATCTTTTCCCGCGGCGCCGGCGAGTACCAGGTTGCCCAGGTTGCCGGTGATCAGGCTCGAGGTCTGCGGGGAAATGATTCCTTTGGTGGTGGCTGAGGTGAAGAGGGAAGTCGCTTCGTCGGGGGTCATTGGCTTCGTCGTCATGGCTTGCTCCGGTTTTGAGGTGTGGCTCCGCCAGGAGGGTTCTTTGCCCTCTCCCTGACCCTCTCCCCCGCGGAGAGAGGGAAACAGAGGTTCAATTCGTCAGATGGTGACGGCGTCGGTGGTGCGAACGACCTTCATGCCGGACTGCTTCCACTGCGCGATCGCTTCATCGGCGAGCTTGGGGAAGTTCAGGTGATCCGGCAGCGGCGAAAGCGGCGGCGCCGGCACCGGGCTCATCGCGTCTTCGAGGATCCAGATCTTCTCCGCCAGCTTCGGATCAGTCGCGGCGACGTGCTTGCTGATGTCGTTGACCGTCGAGAGCACGCAGTGGCTCTTCGCCTGGCCGAACACGTACACCCGGTCGTATTCCATCAGCATCTTGAAGAACGGCGCGTTGAAGGCGCCGACCACGTTGCCCGAGAGCTCGGTCACCTCGGGCGAGAGCACCGAATAGTTCTCGGTCATCGCGTGCGTGCCCTTGGTCTCGAAGTGCGTCTGGTGCTTGCGCGCCGCCGCGTGAAAGAGCGCCGCTTCCATCACGGTCGGCACCAGCGCGTGCGAGAGGCCGCCGAGCAGCGTGTGGTACGGCCACACCGTCAGCACGTACTTGCCGGTGCTCTCGAGCTTCTTCACGTACTCGAGGCTCTCTTTGGGGTGCGCGATCGGGGTCCATTTTCCCGAGCGCACGTCTTCGTGGAAGACCGGCGTGAGCGGCGCCGGGTGACGGCCTTGCGCGTCGACCCACCAGGCGGGGTGGAAGATCTGGAACACGCGGTGCGTGTCCATCGAAAAGAAGAGTCCGGTGAGCTTGTCGAGGTTCCGATAAATCCACTCGGTGGTGCGGGTGGTGTCTTCGACGGCACCCGGCACGAACAGACTCGCGCCCGGAGTGCAGAAGCCGACCTGCACGTCGATGCCGAACGCCCCCACGCGGAACTTGTCCTGGCCCGCGGGCTTGATGCCGTGCTTCGTCGCGTACGCCTCACCTGCCTCGGTCACCAGACCTGCGCGCTCGAGGTAGAGCTGGGAGACCTGCTTGGGATCGTAGAAGTCGGGGAGCGGCAACATGGGACCTCCTTCAGTTCAGCGTTAACTGCGTGATGTCGCGGGCACCGACGACGAACAGCGAACCGTCGGCATTGGGGAGCAGCTCGTCGCCCGCGGAGACGAAGGGTTGCGTGTCTGGGAACTGCATCGCTTCAATCAACACACCGGAATCGTTCTTCATCGCGACCAGCCCACCATCGGTGGCGAGCACCACCCGGCCGGACAGCAGCGCCGCGTGACCCCCGGCCCCACCACTCGACTTCGCGAGCACCACGCCGGACTCATCGATGAGCCACCGGTGCACCAGGTCTCTACCTCCGTCCGCACAGACGACCGTGAGCAGCGCGTGCTTCGCGTCGAACACCGCGTCGGCATCGATGATGCGGCCAGACCAGGTGATGCCGTCGAGTTGCTTGAGGCCCGCCTTCCCCACGCGCGTGAGGAAGGAAACGGTCAGCCCGCCCGCTCGGTAAAACCCCAGGCCGAGACGCTCACCGGTCCACAGCCAGGTCTGGCCTTCGAGCACCTGGCCCACCCGGGCGCCGCTGTGCTGCTCGATGAGCCATGCCTGTTCCTGCCGGTAGGTCACGGTGGTGGCGCTCGCGAGCACTGGCCAGTGATGGCGCAGGGAAGTCTGGGTGCGTTCGACGAGGCGGTCTGCCTGCCACTTCTCCACGTGGCCTTCACCGTCGGCGATCCAGGTAACGGGGCCTGCGATGCCGTAGCTGCGATGCGCGCCGGCGAGTTGGGTCGAGATGACCGTGCCGTCTTCGCGCCGCAAGGTGCCGTTTTCTTCAGCGAGGTAGCGCAAGCCGCCTTGCATCACCGCGTGCAACACCCGGCCGTTCGTTTCGAAGGCGGTGCGAGCCGTGCAGCGCCCTTTCGAACGGAGCACCTGACGCGTCACCAGGGGCCCGAGCGTGCGGCATTCAGGACAGACGGCGCGTGCGTGTTCAAGACCGCAGGTGCAAGTGGTCCACCCGAGCTGCAGCAGCGAGGAAGGGAAGGTCTGGCGTGCGTCCTTCTCGAAGACCGCGAGAAACCAGTGCAGCAGATCGTCAGGCAACACCTTCGGCGGCACCGCCAGCCGGGGCACCACCACGTCGCTCTTCATCAGCGAGTGCCGGGCTTCCGCGCGCCGGAGCAACGTCGGCAGCTTCGCGTGCGTGCCCCCGAAGGGATGCACTGAGAGCAGGCTCTGGAAGAGCAAGACCGCGAAGGCGTACCAGTCGCTGCCGTCGTCGAAGCGCGGTGCGATCGAGAGATCGACGCCATAGAGCCGGGGGTCGAGAAAGCGCTCGTGACCGACGGGACATGGGAAGCCGCCGAACTGCATCGAGTCGGCGTCGATCAGGTGAACGTGTCCCCCTCTCCCCTGCGGGGGAGAGGGCGTAAACAAGACGTTCCCATCGTTGAAATCTCCGATCACCACACGCGAGGCGTGCAGCGCCTCAACGAGCGAATGCAGTTCCCGGAACACCGCCGTGAGCCCCGCGTTCGACACCACCCCCACCCGCCACTTCCGCTGCGCCAGCCGCCCGAAGTCCTCCGCCCCAGGCACGAGCGGCATCGTGTAGCCAACCACCCGCCCCGCCTTGTCCGTCGCCAGCTCCATCGGGCTCATCACCGCCCCGGGCAGCCCCTTCGGAAACTGCGCGAGCTTCCGCAGCTTCTGATCGAGCAACTGCTGCGCGAGCCTGTCTTGCGCGGGGTGAAACAGCTTCAGCGCCACAGTTCCGAGCCGGTAGACGCGCGCCTCCCCGCCTTCTCCCAGGAGGTCGGTGTCGCTCACCCTCGCCCGCTTGCCTGAGAGATAGACGTCCATGGCTCAACTCCCCA
>JAYVNA010000559.1:0-12083 GCA_043758715.1 Archangium sp. | reverse complement strand
CGCTGTCGATGATGAGCATGCGCGAGTCATCCCGGCGCGCCCAGCTGGCGAGGGTGGCCGCGTCGGCTTCGGTGAGACGGGTACCCCAGGGCTTGAGCGGCTCGCACACCAGCACCGCCCCCAGTGTTTCCAGCTCGGGCAGTGCGCCCTGTGCGGGCCAGGTGAAGACCTTCGCGCCCGCGTCGGCCGCCAGCTGGCCGTAGACCGGGTAGACGTCGCTGGGAATTCCGACGGTGGTGCCGCGCGTGGCGAGCAGGCGAAAGAGGGCGCCCAGCGAGCGGCGTACACCGTGGCTCACCAGCGTGCGCGGCTTGAGGTCTTGCGAGAAGCCGAGGTGGGCGAGGTACCGCTCGGCGAGGTGGCAGCGATACGGCGCTTCGACGTGCGTCGACGGCGCGATGGGGCCGAAGCGCAGGGCGAGCGAGCGGTAGAGGTTGAGCTCGGAGAGATCGAGCAGCTCCGGCCGCTCGGTGCGGAGGCGGGCGCGGGTCGCCAGGAATTCATCGAGCTTCATCACGGGCGCGGCGCCTCGAGCACGCGGGTTGCGCGGCTTCGCTCGGGGTGAACGGCACTGGAGGGATCTTCGAGCGAGGCCAGGCACTGGCCATCGGCCAACAGGTTCCACGAGCGCACCACGCCATGGGTTCGCTCCCAGCCGACGGAGGGCTCGGTGTACGCGGCGACCTTGAGCCGGTGGCCCTCGAGCTCACCTGCTCCATGAGGGCGTTTGCCTTCCGCCCTCCCTTCGAAGACCGGGCTGCCCCACGGGAGCTCGGCGCATTTGACGAACTCGAGCTCGTGCAACGCGTCGAGCACCTCGCGCAGCGGCACCTGATTGGTTTCACAGTGACGGTTCACCGCGCCGGGCGCCCACGAATTTTCCTCGAGGCTGGAGACGTAGAGTTCCTTGAAGCAGACCTCGTGGAAGCCCTCGCGCGCGCTTCGCTCGAGGTAGGCGCGCACCTTCGCCGAACAATCGACGCCGCCGCGTTGCAGCACGCAGATGGCGCGGGTGCGCAGGCCCAGCGCCGATGAGCGGGTGGCCGCCGCGCCCGAGTCGACCCGAAGCCTCATGATGCGCGCGTCGTGTTCGAGGTCGAGCCCATGGCGGCTGATCGCGAGCGTGGTGAGGCCCGCCGCTGCGAGCGCCTCGAGCAGGGGTTGATCGAGTGCCGAGCCGTTGGTGATCAGCAAAGTCGACGGGAACCGCTGGCTGAGCCCGGCGACCAGCGCGAGCAGGCGCGGTGTCGAGAGCAGGGTGGGCTCTCCGCCGCCGGTGATCACGGCGCGTTCGGCCCCTCGCGCCCTCGCGAGATCCGCCCAGGCCAACTGTTCCTCGAGCGGCGCGTGCCGCTGGCGCACCACGTCGGACACACTCGCCTTGGAAAAGCAGAACGCGCAGTTCGCCTGACACGCGCGGGCGATGGGGAGCACCGAGAAGCTGCGCGGCCGGCACTCGCTCCACGGCCGCAGGCTGGAATCGTCGACCCGATACGCGTGCGCGGTGAGCTCTTCGTGCCGGCTGGGCACCAGGGCGCCGGTGTCGTCGACCCACGCGACTCCCGAGAGCGCGATCTCGTTGCTCGGCCAGCGCCAGCCGATGCCGGTTCCGGTGACGTCGTTGGGCTGCATGCCTGTGGGACCGATGGGGAGCTGCGCGCGCAACGCGATCACCCGGTCGTTCGTTCGCCCGAGCTTGCGCACCAGGCGCCGCGCCTTCTCCAGGCCCGGACCCCACGGCTCGTCTTCGCGCAGCAGGTAGAACGCGTCGGGGAAGCTCGACTCGTGGATCAACGCCTTCGAGTAGCGCATCGCGTAGCGATCGAAACCGCGCAGCCAGTTCGAGAGGGGAATGAAGGCGACGAAGGGCGTGGTCATGGGGGAGAGACGCAGAGTGTCACTGTGTCTGACTATAGAGTCAATACGACTTTAAGTGTTGGTCGAGCCTGCACTCTGACAAGGTCGCGGCCCATGAGAGTGCTCTGGGCGCTGTGTTTGTGGGGTTGTGCGGCCGCGCGTCCGGTGACTCCTGCGCCTGTGGTGGCCGAGAAAGCGCCGGTGGTGGTCGAGCCCGTGAAGACAGTGGAAGCCGAACGTCCGTGCGCGGCCACGCATTCCGAGCTCGATGCGCTGCCTGCGAAGGCGCTCGCGTCGATCGCTCCCACGGACCAGGTGATGCTGCGGCGGGGGGCGTGTTTTGGCAGGTGCCCGGTGTATTCGGTCACGCTCTTCGGCGATGGACGGGTGACCGCGGTGGGCGAGCGGAACGTCGCGCAGCAAGGCACACAGTCGTGGACCATCGAGCCTGAGTTGGCCCGGCGGGTGCTCAGCGAGTTCGTGCGCGTCGAGGTGTTCGCGCGCAAGGCCGAGCTGCTCGGCAACATTTCCGATCTGCCGACCGCGACGCTCGAGGTGAACATCGGCAAGCAGCGAACGGTGATCGATCACCGCGGTGCGGGCACCGAGCTGCAAATGCAGATGGGCGGCAAGGACAACGCGCTGATCACGAAGCTCGAGGCGCTGGTGGACCAGGCGAGCGAAGCGCAGAGCAGGCTGCTGGGCTGCGCGAGCGACCGCTAAGGCACGTCGAACACGCCGCGCTTCTGCTGATCCCGCTCGATGCTGCGGAACAACGCACCGAAGTTCCCTTCGCCGAACGAGCTGTGATTCTTGCGCTGAATCAGCTCGATGAAGATCGGCCCGACCAGGTTCTTCGTGAAGATCTGCAGCAGGTAGCCCGCGTCGTCACCGTCGACGAGCACGTTGCGCTTGCGAAGCTCGGCCTTGTCTTCACTCACGTTGGGCACGCGGCCGAAGACCTCGGCGTAATACGCGTCGTCCATGTCGAGCATCTCGATGGGCGAACCCTCGAGCTTCTTGAGCGAGCCCAGAAGATCATCGGTGATGAAGGCCAGGTGCTGAATGCCGGGGCCTTTGTATTCCTCGAGGTACTCGTTGATCTGCGACTTCTTCTCGTCGGCCTCGTTGATGGGAATGCAGAAGCGGCCGCAGGGTGAACGCAGCGCGAACGAGGTCAGGCCCGTCTTCGCGCCGCGGATGTCGAAGTAACGCACCTCTTCGAACCCGAACACCGACTTGTAGAAGCCGGCCCAGGTGCCCATGGTGCCTTTCTCGACGTTGTTCGTGAGGTGATCGAGCGCGAGAAAGCCCTTGTCGGGAACGAGCTCGGGGTTCTCCAGCTTCACGAAGCCGCGCCGGGTCCAGGTGTCGGTCTTGCCGTAGTTGTCGACGAAGTAGATCAGGCTGTCGCCGATGCCGAAGATCGCCGGCTGCGGTTTGCCATCGACGAGGAAGTCACCTTCGGGCCGGCTCTTGCCGCCGCGCTGCACCGCCACGTCGCGCGCCATCACCGCGTCTTTCGCCCGCCAACCCATCGAGCAGATGCTCGGCCCGTGCAGCCTGGCGAAGCTCGCTGCGAACGAGTTCGGCTCGCGGTTGATCAAGAACGCGATGTCGCCTTGCTGGTACAGATCGACCGGCTTGCTCTGGTGACGCATCGTCTTCGAGAAGCCGAACGCCTTGAACAACGCGTCGAGGCGCGCGGGCTCGGGGGAGACGAACTCCACGAAGTCGAGGCCGTCGAGGCCGCAGGGGTTGAGCTTCGCGACGGGGAATTGCGGGTTCATGCGTTCTCCTTCCAGCTCTTCCAGTACTCAGGCAGTTCCGTGGGCAGGGCGGGGTCGAGCACCTTCAGGTTTTTTTTGGTGTCGAGCATCACCGCGACCTCTTCGGTGCGGGTGGCGGCCTTGCTGCGCTCGAACGCCTTTTGCTGCGGGCCGTGGTGAATGCCCTGCGGGTGGAAGGTGAGCATTCCGGGCGCGATGCCGGCGCGGCTGAAGAAGTCGCCCGAGTGGTAGAAGAGCACTTCGTCGAAGTCGATGTTCGAGTGATAAAACGGCACCTTCAGCGCCACCGGATCACCGTTCTCGAGCGGCCGCGGCAGAAAGCTGCAGACCACCGCGTTCTTCATCACGAAGGTCGAGTGCGCCGACGGCGGCAGGTGGTAGCGATCGCTGAGCACCGGGCGAATGTCTTTCACGTTCAACTTGAGCGCCGACAACGTGCCCTTCCACCCGACCACGTCGTGCGGGTTGAACGGGTAGAAGACCTTCGTCACCTGGCCGCACTGCACGATGCGCAGTTCCCATTCGCCGTTGAGGGGCGCGAGGGAAGACGCTTCGGGCGTGGGCACCTGCAGCACCGCGGGATCGAAGAGGGCGTGCTGACCGAGCATGCCCTTCTCGGGGAAGTTCACTTCGCTGTACGCCTCGATCACCAGCAGCCGTGAGGGGCTGGTGGGCGCGAGGCGATACGCGGTGCCGCGCGGCAGCACCAGGTAGTCACCGGGCTCGTACGGGAGCGGACCGAAGTCGGTCTCCAACCGTCCCGCACCCGCGTGCACGAAGAGGATCTCGTCGGCGTCCGCGTTGCGAAACAGATACGGCATGGGGGTCGTGAGCGTCGCCAGTGACAGCTTCACGTCGGCGTTGCCGAGGATGCCCTTGCGAGCCTCAATCCAGTCATCGCCGCGCGCGCCCTCGAGGCGGCGCAGATCATACGCGCGCGGCCTGAGCGGACCTTCGATGCGCGACCAGCCCACCGGCGCGTGCTGGCGATAGAGGTGCGCGTAGCGGCCGAAGAAGCCGTTGCGGGCGTACTCCTCTTCCACCGTGCCTTCGGGCAAGCCCACGTGGGCCTGAGCTGCGACGCGACCGCGGATCCAGGGAATGTCCATGGGCGAGTTCGTAGAGGATCTTCTCGGACTCAGAAAAGTGACAAAGCGTTGAGGCACATTGTTGAACTGGTGAACAATCGCCCAGGTGAACGTCACCCTCGACCAGGCCCGCACCCTCGACGCCTTCGCCCGTGAAGGCACCCTGCAGGCCGCGGCGAAGCGGCTGAGCAAAGGCCACCCCGCGGTGCTCTACGCGCTCAAGCAGCTCGAGCAGCAGACCGGCCTCGAGCTGTTCGACCGCAGCGGCTACCGCACCCGCCTCACGCCGGCGGGTGACGCGGTGCTCAAACATTGCCGGGTGATGCTCGAGGCCGAGCGCGCGCTGATCGCGACCTGCACGGTGCTGCACTCGGGGTGGGAACCGGTGCTGCGCGTGGTGTTCGACGCCATCGTTCCCTTGAGCCCGGTGCTCGAGGTGGTCAAGCGGGTGCGCGCCGCAAAGGCACCCACCAAGGTGATGCTCTCGGTCGATTCCCTGGCCGGAGTGGAAACGCGGTTCGGCGCGGAGCAGGCGCAGCTGATGGTCTCGGTGCTCCCGAACTCGCAGCTCGAGGGGCTGACGGTGCACAAGCTGCCCCAGCTCAAGGCCCGCCTGGTCGCGCATCGCACGCACCCGTTGGGCAAGCAGCAGAAGGTCACGCGCGAAGAGCTGAGGGAGCACGTGCTGCTCACCGTGCGCGGGAGCGACCCACGTCTGCAATTGGTCACGGCCGAGCTCGATTCCCAGTCGACGGTGCACCTGCCGGACTTTCATTCGAAGAAGGCCGCCATCATCGCGGGCATCGGTTTTGGCTGGTTGCCCGAGTGGCTGATCGAGCGCGAGCTCTCGAAAGGCGAGCTCAAGCCGCTCAAGTTGGCGCAGAGCGCGGTGCACATTTTCGAGCCGCGCGTCTCGACCCGGGGGAAGTTGGGACCGGCCGGATCAGCCCTGCTGGAGCAGCTCCTCAACCCCTTGAAATGAGCCCCGCACTCAATTCCTGAGAATGCCGGTGCCCAAATTCACCAATAAGACCATGAAGTTACAACTATTTCACCGAGGGTCCCTCCATCGCTGACACGAATTCAGGTACACACCGCGCCATGTTGGATGACACCCGGCTGGACGGAAAACTCCTCGAGTTGTCACGGGAACTGATGATGCGCTCGCTCGTGCCGGGGTTCGGCATCGCTGACGCGTTCACCATGAAGGGCATCGATGAGGCGGGGCGACCCGGTCTCTTCGCCGCGGTGCTCCTCGCCCCGGGCAAGATCGCCGAGCTCGAGACGCTCACCACCTTCCGCCAGCTGCTCACGCAGCGGCTCAAGCAGCTCGACACCCGCACGCCGGCGTGGCCGATCGTGGTGCAGGCCGCGCCCGAGGTCATCGACGGACAGTCGGTGGTGCCCGGTGGCCGCGACTATTTTCAGCAGGTGAAGACCGAACTGGTCGCTCGCACCGCGCGCATGAAGCAGCGCGTGTCGGTCTCGCAGATGCCGGTCGTTCGCCTCGCGCCTGAGGCTGCCGCTTCGAAGCCGATGGTGAAGGCTGCGCCTGCGACGAAGCGCTCCGCCGCCGCTCCGGCTCGCAAGGCCACCACCACGGCGCGTCGTTCGGCGCCCACGCGGGCTTCGGCTCGCACCGCGCGCGCGCGCAGGTAACTGGTTCCTCTCCCGCGGGGGAGAGGGGCAGAACGTGTGCCTCAGCGCTCCTGCTTGAACACCCGATAGGCCTCGATCTCGGGAACCTCGATCGAGCCCAGCACGGCACCGACCGCCCAGTTGAGCGGAGGCGTGCGGTGTTTCACCCAGAGCGCCGTTCCACCAGGCGCCGCCCCGAGGCGGGCTTTCGGTTCTTCGGCCGTTCTGCCCATCGACACGCGCACGCATTTCCACGCGAGACCCTGCTCGAGGATCGACACCAGCAGCCGGAAGTAGAGAGGCGCCTCGACCGACTTCTCGTAGCCCAGGTAGTAGCCGGTGCAGGTGGCGCCGCTGCGCAGCGAGACGCCGAAGCCATCGAGCTTTCCTTCTCGCAGCAGGCCCATCACCACGCAGTCTTCGCCGAGTTGTTCCTGGAGCTCGACGAAGAACCTTCCCGACAACCGCAGCGGGTGCACGTCGGCGCTCGCCCACACCTGGCCGTAGAGTTCGTCGAGGCGTGACTCGTGGTGGCGCAGTTCGGTGAGCGTGAGGCGGCGCAGCTCGTAGCCCGAGAGATCTTCGATGGTCTTCTTCACCGCGCGCCGGCGCTTCGAGGCGAGGCAGGCGAGGTAATCGTCGAGCGAGCCCCACTTCGGGTCGAGCTCGAGCAGCATGTCGGGACCCGAGGGTGCGCGTTGGTAGCCGTGCTTGCGCAGCGCGGGCTCGTCATCTTCGCGGCCCGCATCCTTCACGAAGGAGACGTTCACGTGACCTTCGAGCTTTTCGAAGCGGCGGAGGCGATCCATCAAACGGAGCGTCTCGTTCCACACCAGGGAAGCGTCGGCGCCTTCCTTCATCACCAGGCCGGTGTCGCCCCAGCCCGCGAAGTTGCCGAGCACCAGCGCGCGTTGGTTCAACAACTGCGAGAGCCCGCCTAGCGGCGTGGTCGAAGAGACCGAGCGCCCATCGAGCTGCACCACCTGCATGCACAGCGCCGCGATCGCTTCGTCGCCCTGGTACATCAATGCATAGCGGGGCGAGACGTTGTCGGGCAGCGCGCGCTCGAGGGCGGTGAGGAACGGGGTCTTCAGGAAGACGCTGCTGTCTTTCGTGAGCGCATTCCAGGCGGCGGCGTCGAGGTGACTGATGCGCTCGGCCAGCGCGAACTGCACCGTACGGACTCGTTTGCTCATGCGCTCAAGAATGGGTGCGCGGGGTTGCGTATTCCCCCGGTGAATCAGCCTCGAACTTGCTGGAGCAGACTGCGCAGTTCTCAGCGCAAGTCACACGCCGCGAGCGTTGGGTTCCCACAGATACTTGTGCTGCTGCAGCTGAAAGCGCACGGGCAGCCGGTCGGCGATGATCCATTCCGCGAGCTGCGTGGGGCTCAGCTTGCTGAACACCGTCGAAAACAAGAGCCCGAACGGGCGCGCGTCGAGCCCATGTTCGCGAATGAGCCGCACGCTCCAGTCGTAATCTTCGCGCGAGCCGATGACGAACTTGAGCTCGTCGCGCGAGTCCATCGAGTCGAAGTTGCGCAGGTCGTTTCGCGACGACTCACCCGACGACGGCGTCTTCATGTCGACGATCGCGTGCACGGCGTCTGGCACCTCGCGCACGTCGATCGCGCCTGAGGTCTCGAGCAACACGATGAGCCCCGCATCGACCATCGATTGCATCAACGGGTAGACGCCGGGCTGCAGCAGCGGCTCGCCTCCGGTGACCTCGACCCGCGGGGTCTTCAGGTCGAGCACCTGGCGAAGCACCTCGGCGTTCTTCAGGCGCGAGCCTCCGCGAAAGGCAAACTCGGAGTCACAGTAGCTGCAGCGCAGGTGACAGCCGGTGAGCCGCACGAAGGCGCAGAGCAGGCCCTGGTGAGCGCTCTCGCCCTGCAGCGAGAGGTAGATCTCCTTCACCATCACGGAGTCGGCTGAAGCGACGCGGCGTGGTTCGATCTGGGGGCGGGCGGCGAGCATGAACGCCCGGCGTGTAACAGGCGGCAGGGTCGCTGTCCCTCTGCGAGCAGGTGGGCAGCTGCGAACCGCTCGACTTCGCCCGGGGCGAACGGGGAAGCTGTGTGCGTGACGCCGTGCGCCTCATGCGGAGCTGATCGCGGGCACCTGCTCGGCTGTGCGCTGGGCACCATCACCCTCGCCCCCGCGGCCCCGGTGCCCGACCTGGCCGAGCCTGACACCCGCCGGGCCCGCGCTCTCGCGGTGCCCATCGCGCTGACCCTCGCGGCAGTGCTCGCCTTCACGGGGCCGGGGAGCTTCGTGCTGCGCATCTTCTTCGGCATGTGGCTGCACGAGCTCGGTCATGCCCTGGCGTCGTGGTGTTGTGGCGTGTTCGCGGTGCCGCTGCCGTGGTTGACCCTGGGCGGCGAAAGCCGCTCGCCCCTCTTCGTGGTGCTGCTCTTCGGGGTGCTGGGCGGCCTGTATTTCCGCTTTCGCTGGCGGGTGCTGGCCGTGCCCGCGGCGATCCTGCTGGTGGGGCTGCTCGTTCCCTTCAGGCACGTGACCACCTTCATCGTGTTCTCGGGTGACGGCGGCTCACTGGTGTTGGGCACGGGGTTGATGCTCGGCGCTGTGCTGCTGCCCGATGCGTCGCCGCTCGCCCGCGGGGCGCTGCGCTGGGGCTACGTCGTCATCGGCGCCGCCAGCTTCATGGACGCGTTCATCACCTGGGTGAAGGCGTGGCGCGACGTCGCCGACCTTCCCTTTGGGCGCAGCGAAGCGAGCGGGTTGTCAGATGCGCTGCGGCTGGTCGATGTGTCGGGTTGGAGCGAGACCGCGTTGGTGCGCAGCTACCTCGGGCTCGGGCTGCTCTGTCTTGCAGTGCTCGCTGCCGCGGTAGCGTTGCAGGTCAGGAACCAGGCCGCGAACGGCTAGCGGATGAACAGGCTCTTCACCTTTCCCCAGAAGTGACCCGCGCGTTTCATCAACTCTTCGCCGCGTGACTTGTTCACCGCCTCGCGCTTCTCGAGGCTGATGCCGAGCTTTTTGGCGATCTCCTCGGTGGTGTAGCGGGTGGCGAGCGTCGCGCGCACCACCTTCCGGGTTTGGAACTCGCGGGCCTCGACCCGCAGCACGCACTCCGCGTCGAGGGCGAGGGTGATGGCCACCTGCACCGCACCCGCCGGCCCCCTGGGCAGACCCGTGAGCGTCACCGCCCCCAGGAACTCGTTGCCGGCGACGTTGGAGTCTTCGCCCTGAAAGACCATCACCTCGAGCTCGGTCTGATCATGTTTCTGCGTCGAGATGCCGAACGACTTGATGGCCGGCAGCGGGGTGTTGCGTTCGATCAGCCGGTGAAACGCGCCGCCCGGCTTTGCGAGGCCCAGCGTCATCGGCACCACGTCGATCAACACCAGGCTCGAGACCTTGTCGACGGTGCCTGAATAGAGGGCGGCCCCGAGCGCGACGGCTTCGTCGGCGTTGACCGAGGCGTGGGGCGGTTTCTTGAACACCGCCTTGAGCTTTTCGCGCACCAACGGCATGCGGCTCATGCCGCCCACGAGCACGATGTCGTCGATCTGGCTCGCCTTGAGCTGGGCGTCGAGCAGCACGTCCTGCACGGCCTGAATGGTGCGGTCGACCAGTTCCTCGCAGACCGCTTCCATTTCCGCGCGGGTGACGGTGGTGCGCAGGTCGAGCGGCTTTCCCCTCGAGTCCATCTCGAGCATCGGCAGGTGCACGTCGAAGCTGTTCCGCTCCGAGAGCGCCATCTTCAACTTCTCGGCGACCTCGCTGATGCGGGACATCGCCACCCGGTCGCCCGCGAAGGGCCGCTTGTGCCAGCTGGCGTAACGCTCGAGCAGCAGGTCAGCGAGCTGGTTGTCGAAGTCGACGCCGCCGAGGAACACGTCGCCGCCGGTGGCGAGCACCTCGAACACGTTCTGATCGAGCTTGAGCACGGTGGCGTCGAAGGTGCCGCCGCCGAGGTCGTAGACCAGCACGGTCTTCTTCAGCTCGCGGTTCATGCCGAACGCGAGCGCGGCGGCGGTGGGCTCGTTGAGAACGCGCTCGACCTTGAGCCCGGCCATCGCGCCGGCGCGGCGCACCGCTTCACGCTGCGGCTCGGAATAGTACGCAGGACAGGTGACGACGGCGCGCGAGACCGGCACGCCGAGGGCCTGCTCCGCCATCTGCTTGCACTCGCGCAGCACCAGCCCCTGGATCTCGTCGAGCGAGATGACGTCGGCGCCCAGCTTCACGGCGGCGCGGCGATCGGCGCCGGCGACGATTTCGAAGTGAGCTCGATCTTTGACCTGCTTCACCGTCGGGCTGTCGAAGTCACGGCCCACCAGGCGCTTGGCTCCGAAGACGAACTGGGTCGGGTGGAGCACCATCTGCGCCCGCGCCCGATGGCCCACCTGCAGGCGCCCGTCTTTCGAGAGGCCCACCACGGAAGGGATGGTGTTGTACCCGTCCTTCGAGGTGAGCATGACCGGCCGCCCCTTGGTGAGCACCGCGCAGGCCGAGTTCGTGGTGCCGAGATCGATGCCGATCACCGGGCCGGTGCCATCGCTGGGCGCGATGTCCTTGAGGAAAACCGGGCCGGCGTCGACGCGCTGCACCGGCTCAGGGTTGGCCGCCTTCTCTTCGAGCACCGGTACGGGTTCGGGCGGCAGCTCGACTTCGATGTCGATGGCCAGGCTGGGCCCCGACGACTCGAAGAGCTGACCGGGCGGGGGGGGGGGCGTCTGCGCCACCAGCGAGTCGAACGGCACGTCGATCTCGTTCTCGGGGTGTGCGCTCTCGCCGAGCGCGTCGAACCCTTCGGGCCCCGAGGGCGCGATGATCGGGGGCGGTGGAATGACGGGCGCCGGCGGGGTTGCCACTTTTCCGAGCATGCGATCGACCAACGCGCGCGACGCGGGATCGAGCTCGAGGAACTCGAGGCCCATGCCCGGGGGCCCGTTCGGGTCGCCGTCGGCGCGCGTCCACCGCACCACGGCAATGCCCTGCAACACGCGTTGCCCGTCAGCGAGCTCCACCTTGAAGGAGAGCTCGGTGCCGCGCGGCTTGGGGTCGCGGGTGCGAATGAACATGCCGCCATCAGAGAGATTGGTGGCGTACTTCGCGGCGAACTCGTCGACCCCTTGATGGGTCAACTTCACGAGAAGGCCTACGAGCTTTCGTTGCGTCGTCCTGTTGTGATCCACGGCTGCGCGAGTATGGCCCAGCAGGGGGCACGCGCGTGCTTTGAGCTGGTGTGGGGCAATGCAGGCGAGTGACGCTTTTCAGTTCGAGCGCGGCAGCCCGGCGGGCACCGAGGGTTCCCGGCCCGAGCGGCTTCCCTGGTAGGCGCCCCGGCGCAGCGCGTGAATGAAACCGTGCGGCACCAGCCCGCGCGCATCGAGGAATGGGTCGAATTCGAAGCCGGGTGGATCTCCCTCGAGCACCTCGAGCAACGTCACTCTGACAAATGGCGTCCAGGGGCCCCAGGGGCTGTCGCCCGCCTCGAGCAACAGGGTGCGCTGATGCTGCGTAGCGAGGGACAGCCTTTCGCGCCGGGGGCTGGGCTCACCTCGGCGCGGGCGCGTTTCGGGGTGGAGGCGCAGCCACAGCCTGGGCAACCGCGGGGCGGAGAAGGGCGAGACCGCGAAGTAGTCGTTGGCCAGATAGTCGCTCACCTCGGTCGCGAACGGCGCGAAGGGCATCGTCCACGGGCGGCGAATGGTGGCGAAGAGCAGGTGTTGTTCCGG
>JAYVNA010000558.1:0-31961 GCA_043758715.1 Archangium sp. | reverse complement strand
GGCCATCGATGTTGAAGACGGGCACGAAGACGAGGGTGACGGCGGCGAGCGACTTCGGCGCGGTCTTGCCATCGAGCAGATCGCGCAAGAGCCAGAAGCCCGCGTCCTTGCCGTCGATTTCGCCTGCGTGAATTCCGCCCTGCAACAGCACCACGGGCCGGTTCTTCGCGCGCGTCTGCTCCGGAGTGAAGGTGCCGTCGGCCGAAGCGATCAGGCTGAGCATCGGGCGGCCGAGCGGCGTGGTGCCGAAACGCTCGCACTTCACCTTGCCGGGGTACGCCTTGGGGAACGCGGCGCAAAGGCGCTCGACCTCGTCGTAGCGGCCGGTTTTGGTCCAGGCCGAGTCCTCAGCGACGGTGGTCAACGGTGCGGCAGCCAGAAGAAGAAACAGAAGCATCACTCGCTCTTCTCACCGGGAGGTGGCGGAGTCGAGCGGATGAAGCCTTCTCCGGCGCCGAAGCTCGGACCTGCTAGGAGAACGCGCCTTGTATCGAGTGCGCCTCATCACAGCGCGTGTGCTGACGATCGGGGCCGCGGGGATGTTCCTCGCGTGGTTGCTGCCTGCCCTCGCCGGTCGTGAACCGGAGCTCTCACCCAACGTGCATCTGGGGCACTGGACGAACTTCCGGCTGGTCGCGTGGCTCTTGCTCGGCGCGGCAGTCCTTCACCCCGCACCCTCAATCTGGCGAGAGCGGCTCGAGCGGCTGATTCGGGGGCGCGGTCAGTGGCTGTTCCCGCTGGCGCTGGCGGCGATCGCGGTCTGGGCGAAGGTCAGCCAGCATCTGGCCTTCGGTACCGGCGCGTACGATCTGTCGATGTATCACTCGGCTGTTCGCCACGCGTGGAGCGACGGCCCGGCGTTCATGTGGGCCTTCGGCATCGAACGAAACTTCCTCTCGGAGCACTTCTCGCCAGTGCTGCTGGCGTTCGTGCCCCTGGACATCGCCTTTCGCAGCCCGCTGGCGATGCTCGTCACCGAGGGGCTCGTCTTCGGGTTGGGAGCATTCACCCTGGCAGGCCTCGCACGCGCGCTCGGAGTCAGGCCGCTGTTGGCGCAGGTGGCCGCGATCACCTACGCGACCAACGTCCTGTGCTGGAGAGCGCTCTCGTTCGACTTTCACCCCGAGGCGATGATCCCCGCCGGAGTGTTCGCGGTGGCGTGGGCGATGAGAGAGAAGCGACGGGGCTGGCTCATCGTCACCCTGCTGGCGACCCTCTCGATCAAAGAAGACGTCGCGATCATTCTGATTCCGGTGGTGCTGATCGTCGGCCTCGATGAGCGCCGCAACTGGCGCTGGCCGGTCTTCGTCAGTCTCATCAGTGCCGCCTGGCTCATCTTCGCGCTCAAGGTCGCGCTGCCGCTCGCGAGCCCTCCAGGCACGGCCTGGGGAATGTTCGAGGTTCGATATGGCGAGTGGGGGCCCACCCCTGGCTCCGCGCTCGTATCGATGCTCGGCAGACCGCTGGAGGTGCTGCAGTCCCTCGGTAGCGCACCGGTGCGCCATCAAATCGGAGAGCTGGCCTGGATGCCGTTGCTCGATCCGGTCAGCTTGATCGCATCGGCGCCCGCAATTTTGGAGCAGACACTTTCGAACTACGTCACGCAGCAAAACCTCGAACTCTATTACGGCATCGGGGCGGTAACCGTGTGGCTGCTCTCACTGCTGCGCGTGACCCGTTGGGTCGAGCGCTGGCTGGGGTTCACCGCAGCGCTTCTGGTCGTCGCAGCGCCGCTCGCGTGGCACCCGCGGCCTCCGATTCTGACGGCGGTTTCAAGCGAAGACCTCGAGGACGATCGCGTGCTGAGCGCGACCATTCCGCCGGGGGCGAGCGTCCTGGCCCAGAGCGCCATCATTCCGCACTTGCCGATCTCACCGGCCATCGACCTCTTCCCCGGTACCGCACTCGAGTTCGTGGCCCTGAGGCCGAGCGCGTTCCCCTGGCCGTTGACCGACCAGGAATACGATTCCGCGGTGCTGCAGTTGCTCGAGGACGAAGGCCTGGGCGTGGTGGTCGCCAGACCCGGCCTCGTGCTCCTGCGACGAGGTGCTCCGCGCGGCGATGTCGAGCGGGTGAAGGCCCTGCTCCTTCAAGAAAAGCCGTAGCGGGTCCGGTTAGGCTGCGAGCTCATGACCACCGACTGGAAGCCGACGGCCTGCATCCTCTGCGAGTGCAACTGCGGTCTCGAAGTCAAAGTCGAAGGCACGCGCCTCGCGCTGTTCCGCGGTGACGATCGCCACCCGGCTTCGCGCGGCTACGCCTGCGAAAAAGCGCACCGGCTCGATCACTATCAGAACGCACCCGACCGCCTGCGCTCACCGATGCGCCGCCGCGCCGACGGCACGTACGAAGAGATCGATTGGGCAACGGCCATTCGCGAAGTCGCGGAGCGGCTGGCGTCGGTGCGCGATCGTTTCGGCGGCGAGGCGATTTTCTATTACGGCGGCGGCGGCCAGGGGAACCACCTGCCCGGCGCCTACGCCACCAGCACCCGGCGTGCGCTCGGTTCCCGCTATCGCTCCAGCGCGTTGGCGCAGGAGAAGACCGGCGAGTTCTGGGTCGGCGATCGCATGATGGGCACCGTCACCCGCGCCGACTTCGAACACTGCGAGGTCGCCTTCTTCCTCGGAAAGAACCCGTGGCATTCGCACTCGATTCCGCGGGCGCGCGTGACCCTCAAGGAGATCTCGAAGGACCCCGCGCGCACGTTGATCGTGGTCGACCCGCGCCGCACCGAGACCGCGGACCTCGCCGACATTCACCTGCAGGTCCGCCCCGGCACCGATGCCTGGCTGCTCTCCGCGATGCTGGGAACGCTCGTGCAGGAAGACCTCGTAAACCACGCCTTCGTCGCCGCGCACGCGTCCGGGCTCAGTGAGGTGGTCGCCCAGCTCAGCGCGATCGACGTGGCGAAGTGCTGCGAGCGAACTGGCGTCGATGAGGCCCTCGTTTGCAAGGCGACGCGCGTGATCGCAAGGTCCCGCGCGATGTCGAGCTTCGAAGACCTCGGCGTGCAGATGAACCGCGACTCGACGTTGGTGAGCTACCTGCACCACCTGCTCGTCGCGCTCACCGGCAACCTCGGCAAGCAGGGCACGCACTTCATTCCCACCACGTTGGTGAACATCACCGGCGGCGCGTCGAGCAAGCCCAGCCCGGTCGCAGGCGCGCGCATCATCGCGGGCATGGTGCCGTGCAACGTCATCGCCGAAGAGATCCTCACCGACCACCCCAAGCGGTACCGCGCGATGCTCGTCGAAGCGGCAAACCCGGCGCACTCGCTGGCCGACTCCGTGCGCTTCCGCGAGGCGCTGTCTTCGCTCGACACGCTCGTGGTGATCGACGTCGCGATGACCGAGACCGCGAAGCTCGCGCATTACGTGCTCCCCGCGGCGACGCAGTTCGAGAAGGCCGAAGCGACCTTCTTCAACTTCGAGTTCCCGCAGAATGTGTTCCACCTGCGCGCCCGGCTGTTCGCACCACCCGAGGGCGCGTTGCCCGAAGCTGAAATTCACGCTCGCCTGGTGGAAGCCCTCGGCGCGGTGACGGAGGAAGATCTCGCGCCCCTGCGTGAGGCGGCGAAGCTCGGCCGCGAAGCGTGGGCCGGGGTGTTCATGGAGAAGGTGATGGGAGATCCCCGCCTCGCGCCGATGGCGCCGGTGATCCTCTATCGGACCCTCGAGCTCGCGCCGCAGCTCAAGGAAGGCGCGGTGCTGCTCGGCCTCGCCCTGAAAGCCGCGATGAAGGACCCTGCCCCGCTCGCGCGCGCCGGCTTCGGAGGAGGACCGCTCGAGGCCGCTGACAAACTCTTCACCGCGATGCTCTCCAGCGCCTCGGGGCTCGTCTTCGCGATCGACGAATGGAGCGAGGTGCTCGGCCGCATCTCGACGCCCGATGGAAAGATTCAGCTCGCCCTGCCCGACTTGCTCTCGGAGTTGACGCGCGTGTTGAGTGAAGCGCCGACGCGAGACGATCCGGCGTTCCCCTTCGTGCTCTCCGCAGGTGAACGGCGCTCGTTCACCGCGAACACCATCATTCGCGATCCGGCCTGGAGGAAGAAGGGCGCTGAAGGTGCCCTGCGCATCAGCCCTGCCGACGCGCAGGCCCTCGGGCTCACCACCGGAGCCACCGCGAAGGTCACCACCAAACGCGGCTCGGCGATCGTCACCGTCGAGGTCTCGGAATCGATGCAGCGCGGCCACGTCTCGCTGCCCAATGGCCATGGAATCGGCTCCGGCGTTGCGCCCAACGAGCTCACCTCGGAAGGTGATCGCGATGCCTTCGTCGGCACGCCCTGGCACAAGTTCGTGCCTGCGCGCATCGAGCGTGCTTGAGGAAGGCGCATGGAGAACGCACCTGCCTACGTGGTCGACTGGGAGCTGGATCAAGCTGAGCGCGGCCTCGCCAGCTTTACGGCCTTTCTCAATGCAGCAGGCGCGAAGTTCACGCCCTCGCCTGAGCTGCTCAAGCTGTTGGGGACGCTGCGCACCTCGAAGGGGTCGCCCCGCTTTTCACCCCGCGAGCTCTTCGAACATCAGCTCATGACGACGGCAAACAAGTCACTCGCGGCTGAGGGCGATCCGCGCCAGCTCTTCCTTCAGCGGGAACCGGCGCCGCGGTGGCTGCTGCTGCGACCCGCTGACGTCGCGGGCCTGAAGCTCGAAAAGCCCGGCGCACCGGGCCGGCGCGCGCTCTGGGGCCTGGCCTCGGTTCCCGTGGCACTCGGAACCTTCCTGGTGGCAGACCGGGTGCTGCGCGAACGCGGCGTCGATGAATGGGTGGCATGGCTCATCGCTCTCGCAGCCTGGTTCGCGGTGCGGCAGCTGCTGAACCGCACGCTGCTCAAGCCGCGTTGAACTCACTGGCGCTGGCCAACCGGTACGAAACGTGGCGATGCTCGCTCAACGTGCCGAGCTGATCTGCTTGTTCGCGATCGGGCGGCGCGGAATGCTTGCGGCTTGAACGCTCGAAGCCTGCTGACGACGGTGGTGGTTGCGAGCCTCGTGGGTTGCCGGTGCAGTGACTCTGCGCTCGAGGTGAATCCGCGCACGCTCGACTTCGGACAGGTCGCGGGTGGGCAGATCGCGCTTCGCACGCTCAGGCTCACGAATCACGGCCGCGCGCTCTCGGTCACCTTCGAGTTCGATCCAAATTTCGGGTCCTCGGCGGAGTTCTCCCAGGCGACGTCGGGGACGGTCGCGATTCCTGAAGGCAAGAGTGTCGCGGTGAGCTGGGCCTTCGCGCCCGCGGTTGGCGCGATGGGAGGACCGAGGTCTGCGCGGCTGTGGCTGCGCAGTGGAGCCGACACCGAGGAGGTGTTTTTGGTCGCGACGGTCGCTGGCAACGGCGGCGAGGGTGGCGGCAGTGCGACGGGCGGCGGCAGTGCGACGGGCGGAGGAAGAGGAACAGGCGGCGGCAACGCAACAGGCGGCGGCAACGCAACAGGCGGCGGCAGCGCGACAGGCGGCGGCAGCGCAACAGGCGGAGGAAGCGCAACAGGCGGCGGCAACGCGACAGGCGGCGGCAGCGGGACCGGCGGAGGAAGCGCCCCTGGCGGTGGTGGCGGTGCCGTCTGCGGCGTGGCCTGTACGAGCTGGACGGGCTGCACCACCCCGGGTCAAGGCTGTGACACCTCGCGCGGCTGCTGCGTCGCCTGTGGCGGCGCCAACCAGCCCTGCTGCGTCGACTTCGCGCAAGGCCTCTTCTTCTGCGGTGACGGAGGCACCTCCCTCGCTTGCGGTCGCTCGAGCGGCTCTGGCGGCAACACTGCCTATTACTGCTGCGCCAATCAGGGCGATGGTTGCTGCCAGCAAGGCGGCTGTGGCGGCAACGGCACCTGCTGCAAATGCCCGCGCAACGGCCTCGACTTCTGCGTTCAGCCCAGCTTCGGCTGCGGCGGCTGCTGAGCGGAAGCGCGGGGCTGAACGGCTCGCTGCCCCATCGCTTCATCCATCATGCTCAGGGCGAACGCCCCGGAGACCCGCGGCTGGGCGCCGAGCGACGGTTAGATCTTGTTCAGCCCGAGAGGCTGAAAGGAGACCGTCATGGCATTCGACAACAAACAGATCACGAGACGGTTCATCGAAGAAGTGTGGAACACCGGAAACCTCGCGTTGGTGGACGAGTTAGTAGACCCCGCCTACGAGGGACGCGACCCCGTGGTGGGCACGTACAAACGCGACGCCCTGAAGCAGACCATCGAGGGCTACCGGAGGGCGTTCCCTGATTTGAAACTGGAGATCGTCCACCTGGTGGCTGACGACCGCTTCGTCGCGATCCGATGGATCGCCCGCGGCACCCACCTGGGCACGTTCATGGGCATCGAGCCGACGAACAAGAAGACCGTCGTCACCGGAAACGCCCTCGACGAGTTCCGCGATGGCAAAATCGTCGCCGAGTTCAACGAGTACGACGCGCTTGGACTCCTTCGTCAGTTGGGCGCGGCTGAGAAGGCGATGGGCCAGCCGCCTCGCACCACCACTGCGCGACCGGAGAAACGCAGCTAGCGCTGCAGCCTCGACCGCTGGCGGCTCAGAGGTCGAGCGTCATCTCCACCATCGTGGGCCGGTATCCCAGGCGCTTGAAGAGCGTCTGGCTCTCGAGGTTCGAAGCGGCCGAATACAGCACCACCTGCTTGGCGCCGAGCTTCGCGAACCGCGCCTTGGCCTCGGCCATCAATGCCTGCGCGACGCCCTGCCTTCGATGCGTGGAGGCCACGAAGAGGTCGTGCACCGCTCCGTGCGCGTCGAGCAGCTTCGCCCAGTCGCGCGATTCCAGCGTGCCAAACAGGTACCCCGCCACCACGCCCTCGACCTCGGCGGTCAGCAGCACCGTGCTCTTCTCGTGCAACTGGGAGGCGAAGTAGCGGTGGTAGCCCTTGGCGATGTCGGGGGTGGTGAAGAAGCGAGTGGTGTCCCACGAGTGATGCAGCAGCACCAACTGCTCGGCGAGCAGCGACACCGCGTCGAGATCGCCTGCCTTCATGTCGCGGATGACCGTCATGAGGGGCGTGGTAGGAGCCTCGACGAGCCAATGCAACGCAAGTCGACGCCATGCACGCAAGGAGACTCCACCGATCCCCGGATCTGGGAGCGCGCGCTCGCGGGCCGCCAGGCCGACGTGCTCTTGAGCGACCCGCCGTATTGCCTGCTCACGCGACGCCGGAAAGACGGCGACCTGCGCGATCCGAAGAACAAGAAGATCGATCGCGGCCCGGTGCGCCGCTTCGAGAACGTGCGCGAGTTCCGCGAGTTCACCAGGCAGTGGCTCGAGCTCGCGGTCAAGCACGTGACACCCGAAGCGCCTTTGGTGTTGTGGATGAACCTGCTCGGCCGCGAGCCGATGACCGCCGTCTGCCGCGAGCTGGGCTACCCCTTCGTGCTCGGCGAGTTCACCTGGGGCAAGCGCACCCGCGAGGGCAACAGCGGCGAGGAGATCTTGCGTGTGGTGGAGACCGCGCTCGTGTTTTCCCGCGCGCCGATGCCGACCCAGAGCTTCGATTCACCGGCGATCCCCTGGGCCGCGGTGGCCGGCTACGACGATGACGGCGAAGCGGCGGCGTGGGGCAATCATCCCAACCACAAACCCTTCGGCGTGCTCGAGCCGCTGGTGCGGACGTGGAGCAAACCCGGCCAGCTCGTGATCGATCCCTTCGCGGGCTCGGGGTCGATTCCTGCGGCAGCCGTTCGACTCGGCCGCGAGATCGCGTGCATCGAGCTCGAGCCGGAGTGGGCTGAGCGCGTCACCCAGCGCCTCGCCGCTCAGGGCTGAATCGAAATCTCGAACGGCCCTTTGCTCACGAGTTCGCCATCGACGATCACGTAGACCGTCTGGCCACCGGGCGCGGAGAAGGTGATCGACTCGGGTTGTCCGGGTCCGTTGAGTGTGGTGCCGGCGAGGCAGGTATTCGTTCCGCACGCGAGCTGCGCGTACAAGAGCGGATCGAAGGTGCTGTTCAACGGCCTGACGGTGACCGTGTAGCTCGTCGTGGTCGCGGGGCTCAGGGCGTAGACGACGTCGCGCCCTGACGCGTTTCCGCCCGCAGGACAGGTTCCGACCGAAGGCCCGTAGTCGTCGACGATGCCGGTGGCGTCGGTGGTGCCGGTGAACACGCCTCCCGCGGTGACATCGGTCGCGAGCGCGCAGGTGTCGCCGCCGTTGAGCGCGGTGGTGCCGCCGCCTCCACCCATCGCGGACCCACCACCCGTCGCAGTTCCTCCGCCCGTCGCAGTTCCTCCGCCGCCGCCCGTCGCGGCTCCGCCACCTGCCGCAGTTCCGCCGCCGGTCGAGCCTCCGCCACCGCCCACCGATGCATCGGCCGCCCCACCGTCCTTGCCGATCGTCGCCATGGAAGACCCGCAGGAGACCGTCAGGACCGCTGCGCAGAGCCACCCCATTCGATTCATCTCGCCAGTTTATCTGGTTCGCCGCATCGACGTGGCGCGCTCGCCCTACTTTCAGTAGCTGATGGAGGGCATGCGCCCGACCGTTCTCCTCTTCGACATCGATGGAACCTTGTTGGACACCGGCGGCGCGGGGCGCAAGGCGGTCGAAGGCGCGTTCGAGTCGATGCATGGCCGACCTGATGCGTGCCGCAGCTTCAGCTTCGATGGCATGACGGATCGCGCGATCGTGCGCCTGGGGCTTCAAGCGATCGGGGTGCCGATCAGCGACGAGTCGATCGATCAGTTGCTCGCGCGGTACGTGGATTGTCTCGAAGCGTCGGTGGGCTCGGTGCCGGACGATCGATACATCGTGCACGCCGGCATGCGGGCGGCGATCGAGGCGGGTCACTCAGCGCGCATGGCCGTGGGTCTGGGCACCGGGAACATTCGCGACGGTGCGAGGGTGAAGCTGAGTCGGGTGGGGCTGTTCGAGAAGTTCACGTTCGGTGGCTTCGGTGACGACCACGAACTCCGGCCCGAGCTGATTCGCAAGGGCGCGGAGCGTGGTGCGCAGCAACTCGGTGTTCCGCTCAGTGCCGCGCGCGTGGTGGTGATCGGTGACACTCCGAAAGACGTCTCGGCGGCTCAGGCCATCGGTGCAGAGAGCATCGGCGTCGCGACGGGTGGGTACACCAGTCAGCAACTGCGTGAGAGCGGTGCGACGCACGTGTTCGAGACGCTCGCTGATGCGGGCGCGCTCGAGGCCACGCTCGGCGTCGCGTGAGCTGCAGCATCAGTCGAGCGGCAAATAGAACGCCTCCAGGAACACGTCGGGCAGGAGATCGAGATCGCCCTCGGGCCTCCGCTGATACCCGCGCTTCTCGTAAACCGATCTCACCCCACCCGCCCCGCGCCGCACATGAAGGCACACGCCCGGGTAACCCTGCGCGCGCACCCAGGACTCCGCGTGGTCCATCAACAGCGTCGACACTCCGCTGCCGCGAACGGCCCCCGACACCGCCAGCTGCCGCAGATCGGCCGCGCCCTTCACCCACGCTTCCGATCGCGCCGCCCCCGGCCGCCACACGGTGACCGTGCCCACGACCCTGCCCTCTCGTTCGGCCACCCAGATCTCCGCCCCCAAGGCTCGCTTGGCTGCCACATCGCGCAGGTCGGCCTTGCGCTGCGCGGTGACGGTCACCTCGGGCATCTTCCGCTCGTAGGTGCTGACGAACGCCTCGACCAACAGCTCGCCGATCGCGACATCGTCTCCCGGCTCGGCCTGACGCAACACCACGGCTGACATGTCTTGGCGAAATACCACCGGCACGAATCGCCGCTTTGGGTAAATGGCCCCCATGGCCGTCCGCCGCCTGACCGTCCCTGCCGGTGCTGGACCGCGCCTCGACGCCTTCATCTTGAAATCCGTCCCCGGCTTCTCGAAGAGCCAGGTGATGCGCCTGCTCGCCGACGGCAAGGTGAAGGTCAACGGTAAGAAGGCCAAGCCACTGCGCCGCATCGTCGGTGGTGAAGAAATCGAACTCGACCTGCCTGAGCTGCAGAAGGCGTCGACATCGCCTGTGGCCGGCCCGAAGCTGCGCCCGCTCTACGAAGATGCCAGGTGGCTGGTGATCGACAAGCCCTCGGGCCTGGTGGTCGAGCCCGAAGCGAATCAAGCATCCGTGGTGCAACTCGCCGCCGCGCAGTTCGGCGGTTTCAGCGTCGGAGGCATCGCGGAGCCCGGCGTGGCGCACCGCCTCGACAAAGACACCACCGGCTGCCTCATTCTCTCCAAGACCGACGAAGCGCTGGGCGAGCTCAAGCAGGCCTTTGAAGACAAGCGCATCACCAAGACCTACTGGGCGCTCGTCTGGGGCGTGCCGCCCGAGAGCGGCAAGCTCGATCAACCCTACGGCCGCCACCCCGAAGATCCCCGCCGCTACACCACCCGCTTCGAGTCAGCCCGCCGCGCGCGCCTCTCGTGGAAGCGCCTCGAGCAGTTCGGCGAAGAAACGGGCCTGGTGGAGATCAACCTCGACACCGGCCGCACCCACCAGATCCGCGCGCAGTTCGCAGACCTCGGCCACCCGGTGCTGGGCGACTGGCTCTACGGCACCGCCGCTGCCAAGGCCGCCGGGTTCGGTCGCTTCGCCCTGCACGCCGCCAGGCTCACCCTGGAAGGACTGACCAAGCGCACCCTCACGCTCGAGGCCCCGCTGCCGGACGACTTCAAGAGCGCCCTCGAGGCCCTGCGTGCTAAGTCGAGCCGATCATGACGATGCCCCTGCTCGACGCGTTCGACACGGTTTCCCACTCGGAGCAGCTCCTTCGTCGCCTCGAGTCGGCCACCGCCGAGCTCTCGAAGAAGCAGGGCCTCAAGGACGAGAAGGCCTGGCTGGACACGGCCATTGCTCGGGTCGCCGCCGCGCGTGACGGCGTGGGCGATCTGCTCACCCGCGTGCTGCGCCTGCCTGAGCTGGAGCCGGTCAAAGAGGGTCACGCGCGCACCCTGCAGGGCGCCGCCGTCGACGCGGTCGAGCGACTGCACGCGGGCATCACCTTCGCCGCCGGCAGCCGCGCGCCGATCCTCGAGGCGCTCTACGGCAAGCTGAAGCTGCCGGTGCTGCGCCGCTGCGATCGCGAAGACTTCGAGAAGTTCTGCATCGACTTCGAGAAGCGCCTCAACACCAGCTACGCCAAGCGCATGTTCGCCGATCCCTCCTTCGAGATCGTCGGGCCGGCCCTCTCGCAGCTGCAGCAAGCATTCGTCACCTGGCGGGGCATCTTCTCGAACGAACCGATGTCCGATTCCGCCGCGCAGGCGCTGCGTGACGAACTCGACGCCGTCGCCCGCCGCCTCGAGTTGCCCTGCCGCCAGGCGCGCCTGCTCGCTGAAGCCGCGCTCACGCCGCTCAAGGAATTGCTCGAGAACTCGGGCGTCTCGCAAAAGCCGAAGAAGCGGGTGAAGTCGCCTGACGACGACGCTTCGATGCTCGATGAAGAGCCGATCGATCCCAACACCCCCAGCGCGGAAGAACTCGCCGAGTTGGCGGCCCCCGCTGAGGTCGCGCCCACGCCTGCCGAGGAGCCGGCCGCCGAGGAAGAAAAGCCGCGCGCCGTGCCTCCTCAGAAGCGCAAGCAGAAGAGCGCTGAGGCCTGACCCTCGGCTGTCCTTGGAGTCAGTGCAGCTCCGTGAGGCACAACCAGTTGCCCGCGGGGTCCTTGAACCATGCGGCCTTCTGATCGCCTTGCACCGCGATGCCCTTGTCGTTGGTCATTTCCAACTTTTCGAAGGTAATGCCCTTTTGCTTGAGCTCGCTCATCACGGGCTCGATCTGATCCACCTCGAAGCTCATGACGGTGTGGTCTGCCGGCTTGTGGTCTGGCTTGCGGTAGACGTTGAAGCAGGTGTCGCCGCCCGTCTTGAAGAGCAGCCCTTCAGGCGTTTCAGTCTGCACCTTGAGCCCCAGCGTCTTCTCGTAGAACCCTCTGGCTCGGGTGATGTCGTCGACGCTGAAGTTCGTATGGGTCTTGAAGCTGTTGAACATCATGGAATTTTCCCCCGCGGTGAGGCACTCCAGCGCGGCGCCGCGGCCCCCGCTCACCGCAGCCGGAGTGAGCCGCCCTTCACGCGTCGCACCCATTGGCTAACCGCCGCCCCCTGAGGCCGCTCAGCGCTGCCGACCAGGTGCTTCAGCTGCAGACGTACTTGTCGAAGATGAAGATGCACTGTGTGGTGGGCGGCTGAAGGATCCCTCCCGTGAAGGGGTCCGTGAGGCCCCCATCCATCTGGAGTGGGCGCACTGGAGCTCCCCCATCATGCGGGTTCGACGCGCAGGTACCGGGCGCCACGCACGAAGTGTCGCCATTGCACTCGCGGCACACCCGGCCGTCGTAACCGCACGCGAGGAACTCGTTACCGCCTCTGCACACGTTGTCGAGGCAACACCCCGCGCAGGTGAGCGGGCTGCAGACGAACGCTCCCCCATCCACTCCTTCGCCCGCGTCAGGGGCGCCCGGAGGCACCGGCTCGAGGCATGCCAGGAAAGACACCGCCACCACCACCGCCACTCGCCTCACCGGAAAAGCCCCCGCGTCGAACATCACGAGGAGGGCGGCCGCTCGCAATGCGACGATCAGTGGGTCACCGTCCAGTGCTCGACTCCAGAGACGGCCCCGGCTATCCGATCTCAGTGACGCCGTTACCCATCGACGCCCTGTTGCCCGACATCGTCAGTGCCCTGCGCACCCGAGAGGCACTCGTGCTCGAGGCGCCCCCCGGGGCCGGCAAGACCACCCGGGTTCCTCCTGCCCTGCTCAAGGCGGGGCTCGCCGGTGACAAGGAGATCATCGTTCTCCAGCCGCGCCGCCTCGCCACCCGGCTCGCTGCCATTCGGGTCGCCGAAGAAATGGGGGAGCGCATCGGAGAGACGGTGGGCTACCAGGTGCGTTTCGAAGACGTCTCGTCCAAGCGCACGCGCATTCGTTTCGTGACCGAGGGAATTCTGACGCGCCGGCTGGTGGGTGACCCCCTGCTCCGCGACGTGGGCGTGGTGGTGCTCGACGAATTCCACGAGCGGCACCTGGCCGGAGATCTCGCGCTGGCGATGTTGCGCCGGCTGCAGGCGGGCCCCCGCGCAGATCTGAAATTGGCCGTGATGTCGGCCACGCTCGACGCCGCGCCCATCGCGAAGTGGCTCGACGAGGCGCCCAGCCTCCGCAGTGAAGGCCGTCGTTTCGAAGTGGCGCTCGAACACCTCGAACGCGAAGACGATCGCCACCTCGATCAGCAGGTCTTGGCCGCGCTCAAGCGGCTGGTGCAGGGAAACCTCGACGGGCACGTACTGGTGTTTCTCCCGGGTGCGGGCGAAATCCGCCGGGCGATGGAGACCTGCCAGGACTTCACGCAGCGCCAGGGCCTCGAGCTGCACGTACTCCACGGAGATCTCGCGCCCGCTGAGCAGGACCGCGCGCTCAAGCCGTCCGCGAAGCGGAAAGTCATCCTCTCGACCAACGTGGCCGAGACCTCCGTCACCATCGATGGCATCGCGGCGGTGATCGACTCGGGCCTCGCGCGCGTGGCCTCTCACTCGGCGTGGACGGGCATGCCCACGCTCAAGCTCGCGAAGATCTCCAAGGCCTCGGCCACGCAGCGAGCAGGCCGCGCCGGCCGCACCCGCGCAGGCACCTGCGTGCGGCTCTACACCAAGGGTGATTTCGACGGCCGCCCCTCCACCGACGCGCCCGAGATCCGCCGGATGGACTTCACGGAATCCGCGCTCGCCCTGCGCGCCATGGGCGTGACCAGGCTCGAAGACTTCAAGTTCTTCGAAGCGCCGGCCGCCGCCTCACTGGAAGCCGCTGATTCGCTGCTTCACGCCCTGGGTGCGATCGATCGCGAAGCGCAGCTGACGAAGATTGGCAGACGGCTGCTCCAGTTTCCCCTGCACCCGCGCCTCGCGCGCCTGGTGGTCGAGGCGGAGAACCTGGGCGTGGGCCGCGACGGAGCCACCCTCGCCGCGCTGCTCGGTGAACGTGACATTCGCCTCGAGAGTCGCGCGCGCTTCGGGCCCGGCGGCGCTTCGGCGCATGCGCAGAGCGGCCCGTCTGATTTGCTCGAGCTGTTGGAACGCTATGAACAGGGCCAGCGTGGCGGCGCCCGTCAAGCGGGACTCGACGCGGGCGCGATGAGCTCGGTCGATCGGGTGACGAAGCAGCTGGGCCGGGTGCTCGACACCAACAAGGCCAACGCCCCGCGCACCAACGCCGAGCGTGAGTCTTCGCTGCTGCGCGCGGTGCTCGCCGGCTATCCCGATCGGGTGGCCAAACGGCGCCGCCCCCGCGCGCCCGAGCTCGTGCTCGCGGCCGGTGGTTCGGCCACGCTCGACCCCGCGTCGGTCGTGCATGACGACGACTTGATGGTGGCCGTCGACGCCGAGGAAAAGAAGGGCGGCGTGGTGGTGCGCCTCGCCAGCAAGGTGGACCCGGAGTGGCTGCTCGAGGTCGCTCCCGATCAACTCGGAGAAGTCGATCGCCTCGAGTGGAACGCCAGCGCCAAGCGCGTCGAGCGCGTCACCCGGCTGACCTACGGCGCGCTCACGCTCGAGGAAACGCGCCAGCCCGCGCCGCCCTCCCCCGAAGCGAGCGCGCTGCTGGCGGAGCAGGCCATCTCCGCGGGGCCGCAGACCTTCGTCGAGCTCGAGCGGCTCACGAACTGGCAATGCCGGGTCGAGACCCTGCGCACGGGCTACCCCGAAGCGAACTTCCCCACGCCCGACAACGCCTTCATCAAGGAAGCCCTGCGCGGGCTGTGCGAGGGCCTGCGCTCGTTCAAAGAACTCGAAGAAGCGAGCCTGCTCGACCTGCTGCAGGCGCGCCTGACGCCGCAGCAGAGCCAGCTGCTGGCCAAAGAGGCGCCCGACAAGATCACCCTGCCCGGCGGCCGCGCGCTCAAGATCACCTACGAGCCCGGCAAGCCGCCCTGGGTCGAGTCACGCCTGCAGGACTTCTTCGGAATGGTGAAGGGCCCGATGGTCGGCCGCACGCCGCTCGTCATTCACCTGCTCGCGCCCAACCACAACGCCGTGCAGGTGACGACCGACCTCTCCGGCTTCTGGGATCGGCACTACCCCGCGGTCCGAAAAGAGCTGATGCGGCAGTACCCGCGGCATCACTGGCCCGATGATCCGCGCACCGCCCTGCCCCTCCCGCCGCGGCGACGGAACGAGCGATGAACGCGCAGATCACCCGGGTCGCCGTGCTGCTCGGCTTCGTGCTCCTGGTGATCATGGCCAGTGCCTTGAGCGGGCTGATGCTGCTGAGGGCCCGAAGCACCGGGCGGCCGCTCGGGAACACGTGGCTGCCGCGCCTCTCGCTTTCCCTGCTCGCCTTGGGCGGGGCCTGCTTCGGGTACGCGCTGTTCATCGAAGCGGACTGGGTCGAGGTCACGCACGTCACGGTCCAGACCGACAAGTGGCCCGCCGGGAAGAAGCTCAAGCTGGCGCACCTGAGCGATTTCCACGTCGATCGCCAGAGCCGCGCGCTGAGCCGGGTGACCGAGATCGTCGCTTACGAAAAGGTCGACCTCATCGTGTTCACCGGCGACTCGCTCAACCGCGCTGAGGCCGCGCCGCTGTTTCGTTCGATCCTCGGAGGGTTGCCTGCGCGCCTGGGCCGGGTCGCCGTGCGCGGCAATCACGACGTGGCGTACTGGTCGAAGATCGATCTCTTCGGGGGCGGCATCGCGACCGAGTTGATGACTGATGCGCCGGTGCTGTTCGACGAAGGACATCTGGCGGTGTGCGGCGCGCCGTTCTGGGGGCTCGATGGGATCGAGAGCTGCCTCGCGAACGCACCCAGGGAGTCGTTCGTCTTGTTCGCCTACCACTCGCCGGATTTGGTCGAGCAGCTCGCGCCGCCGCCTGACCTGTATCTGGCGGGGCACACGCACGGGGGCCAGGTCGCGTTGCCGTTCTACGGCGCGCTGGTGACTATGTCGGCCTACGACAAGCGGTTCGAGTCGGGCCTGTCCACGGTGGGAAAGACGACCATCTACGTGAACCGGGGAATCGGGTTCGAGCCGCACATGCCCAGGGTCAGATTCTTTGCCCGGCCCGAGGTCACCATCATCGAGATCGTCGGAACGGGAAAGTAAATCAGCCCATTCGCGCGGCGCGCGCAGCGAAGAACTTCTGCAGCGCCAGCGCGTACTCTTCGTGGGCTCTCAACTCGACTGAGTCCAGCTGCAGCCGCTTGAAGATCTTGTTCCGCTCGTCGCGCTTGGCCGCCATGAACTTCTGAAAGCGGCCGCGCACCCGCGGGTCTGAGGTGTCGACCGTCATCCGCTCGCCGGTCTCGGGATCCTCGAGATCGACCACGCCCAACGCCGGGAACTTCTCCTCGAAGGGGTCGTTCACCACCACCGGCACCAGGTCGTGCTTGCGCCCGACGATTCGCAGGCCCTTCTCGTATTCCGGCGAGAAGAAGTCGGAGATCAGGAACGTGACGGTCTTCCGCTTCGCCACGTGAGACAGATACGTGAGCGCCTCGTTCACGTTGGTCTTCGTGCCGAGCGGCTTGGTGGTGAGAATGTCGGTGATCAACCGCAGCACGTGGCTCTTGCCCTTGCGCGGCGGCACCACTTTCTCGATGCGATCCGAGAACAGCACCAGCCCGACCCGGTCATTGTTCGCGATCGCCGAAAACGCGATCTGCGCCGCGACCTCGGCCGACAGCTCTGCCTTGCTCCGCTCGCCGCTGCCGAAGCTGCCCGAGGCCGACACGTCGACCAGCAACATCACCGTCAGCTCGCGCTCTTCGGTGAAGACCTTCACGTACGCGTCGTTCATGCGCGCCGTCACGTTCCAGTCGATGGTGCGCACTTCGTCTCCGGGCTGGTACTGCCGCACCTCGGAGAACGCCATGCCCCGGCCCTTGAAGACCGAGTGGTACTGACCTGACAGCACCGACGAGACCACCTTGCGCGTGGTGATCTCGAGCCTTCGAATGCGCTTGATCAGCTCGCGCGGCAGCATGGAGCGACCCAGGACATGGTTAAGGGACTTCCACTCGCTCGAAGATGCGCTGAATGATCCGCTCCGTCGTGAGCTCTTCGGCCTCGGCCTCGTAGGTCAACGAGATGCGGTGGCGCAGCACGTCGAGGCCGATCGCCTTCACGTCTTCCGGCGTCACGAAGCCGCGGTGCCGCAGGAAAGCGTGTGCCTTGGCTGCCATGGTGAGCGAGATGGTCGCGCGCGGGCTGGCGCCGTACTGAATGAAGTCCGGCAAATCTTTGAGCCCGTACTTGAGCGGCTCACGCGTCGCGAACACCAGCGAGAGGATGTAGTCCTTCACCTTCTCGTCCACGTAGATCGCGTTCATCACGTTGCGCGCGCTGGCGATCTGCTCGGGGGTGATCACCTTCTGCGCCTTGGGCAGCGCGTCACCCGTCATCCGGTTGAGGATCTCCTTCTCCTCTTCACGCGTCGGGTACCCCACCTTGATCTTCAGCATGAAGCGGTCGACCTGCGCCTCGGGCAGCGGGTACGTGCCTTCCTGCTCGATGGGGTTCTGCGTGGCGAGCACGAGGAACGGCGAGGGCAGCGGGAAGGTGGTGTTGCCGATGGTGACCTGGCGCTCCTGCATCGACTCGAGCAGCGCCGACTGCACCTTCGCGGGCGCGCGGTTGATTTCGTCGGCGAGCACCACGTTCGCGAAGATCGGGCCCTTGCGCACCGCGAAGCTGGCGGTCTGCTGGTTGTAGATGACCGTGCCCACCACGTCGGCGGGCAGCAGGTCAGGCGTGAACTGAATGCGCTGGAACTGCGCCGCGATCGCGTCCGCGAAGGTGCGAACCGTGAGCGTCTTGGCCAGACCCGGCACGCCCTCGAGCAACACGTGGCCGTTGCAGAGCAGGCCGATCAACAACCGCTCGAGCATCGGCTTCTGGCCGACGATGACCTTCGCCGTCTCGACGAAGAACGGCTCGATGAAGGCCGACTCTTTCTGGACCGCCTCGGTGATGGCTTTGATGTCGGTGTTCATGAGATCTCAGCGGAGCTGGTCGAGTTTGGCGCGCGCGTCACTCTGCAGCTCGGGCCGCACGTCGGGCGCGTTCGAGGCCACGTAGCGCTGGTAGTACGCGCGCGCGTCGTCGATGCGATTCATGCCGCGGTACGCCTCGGCGAGCCCATAGAGCGCGTCGGAACGGGTCGGCTCGAGCTTGAGCGCGTACTGATAATCGACCGCCGCCTCGGCGAAGCGGCGCAGGCCGATCAACGTCGAACCGCGCGCCACGTAGCCCACCGTCAACGCAGGCTCGAGCTTGAGGCTCTCGTTCAAGTAGTTGAGCGCCTCGCCGTAACGGCGCTGGGTGATCAGCTGCACGCCGCCTTCGTAATATTGGCGCGCCTGGGTGCGGGTGGACTCCGCCACGGGGCCGGTACCGGGCGCCTTGTTCGCTTCCTGCGGCGAGCCGCCCCCGGTGGCCGTCATCTTCTGCTGCGCCCGCATGATGTTGTCGGCCGCGCTCTTGCGCACGGTCGGATCGGGCGAGATCTGCTGCACGGTGTTCCAGCGATCGATCGCCTGCGAGTAGTAGCCGAGCACCGCGTAGCTGTTGCCGAGCTTGAAGAGCGCCTCGACGTCGTTCGGGTTGCCGTTGACCGCGTCTTGATACGCGAAGGACGCCTCGCGGTACTTCTTCTCGGCCCACAGCTTGTCGCCTTCAGCGACCTTCTTCTGCGCCACCGAACCCAGGTTCGCGCCCGGTGCAGGGGCCGGCGCTGGAGCGGTGGTCGTCGGGGTGGGCGCAGGCGCCGGAGCAGTCGCCACCGGAGCAGGCGCGGGAGCGGCGGCCTTGAGCGTGGCGATCGACTCCTTCGCCTTGTCGATCCACTTCTGCTCGGTCGAGCGCGTCTCCTTCTTCAGGTACGTCTCGTACGCGGCGATCGCCTTGTCGTTTTGACCGGCGCCCTTGTACGACTCCGCCAGGCCGTAGAACCCGTCGGGGTCGTTCGAGTCGAGCGAGGTGTATTTTTCGTACGCCTGCGCGGCGACCGGGAAGTCAGAGGACTTGCGCGCGGCGTAGCCCAGGTTGAACCACGCGAGCTTGAAGGTGGGGTCGGCTTCGGTCGCCGCCCGGAACTGCGCGATCGCCTCGCCTGCCTTCTTTTGCTTGAAGAGCACGCTGCCAAGGCCGTTGAGCGCGGGCGCGAAACCCGGCGTCGCCTTGATGGCGTCCTGGTAGGCCGTGGCGGCCTCATCGAGCTTTCCAGCGGCCAGCCCGGCTTCGCCCTTCTCGAAGGCCGCCTTGGCAGCAGGCGACGGGGTGGCGGCGAGGCTCACCAGCGACATCAGGAACACGAGAGAGATCAGGATCTTGCGCATGTCGAAAGGTCTCCAGCGGGTGGTCGGCCGACCAGTGCCCACATCAACGCAGGGAGGGTTAGCAAAGTTCACCCGCCAGTGCGACTTGTAGTGGCCGAACGATCAGTTCAGGCGGGTTTGGGCTTGAACAGCGAGGGCACGCTGAGCACCACGATGGCCGAAATCACCAGGCCGGCGCCGATCGCCTCGCGCCAATCGAGCACCTTCCCGATGCCCAGCGCCCACAACCCCAACGTCGCCACCACCCCTGCCAGCATGCTCGAGGCGCGGTTCACCGGAACCGAGAAGGTGTTCTCCCTTTTATCGAGCAGCACCAGCGCCCCGAAGATGCCGGTGCCCTGCGAGAGCACCCCGATGGTGACCGCCATGAAGGCCTGCGCGGTGAAGGGGAACTCGAGGAAGCCGCGGCGAATGTCGTCGAAGGCGCCGCCGCCGATGATGGCGAGAATCGCGAGCCCCAGGAACGCCGCCGGGGTGGAGACGAGCTGCTCTTCGACGAAGTAGCGGCGCGTGACCTCGAGGTCTTCGCTCTTGGCGAGCTTCGACATGAAACGCAGCCGCACGAAGTAGGCCGCGAGGTACGCGGTGACGTCGATGATCGCGATGATCGGCAGCGTGAAGCTCTCGTCACGGCCGATCATCGTCACCAGCAGCGAGCTCAAGGTCAGCGCGGTCGCCACCCACGAAGGCCACTTCACCTTTCGCCGCGAGATGGCATCGACGACCGGCGCGATCATCAGCACCCCGCCGCGCAGCAGCAGCATCATGAACACGATGCTCACGCCGCTGATCGTGTACGCGAGCGTGGTGGTGGTGAGGATCGTGGCGCCGCACAGGCCCGAGAGCGTCGTCCACCGGGTGGGAAACGGCACGGCGTAGCCTGCGAACTGCCGCCGGCCGGCGCTCTTCCACCAACCGGTGCCCCACAGAAACAGCACCATCGCCAGGAACGACGAGAGCGTGCTCAGGGGAAGAATGGTGTTGCCCGGCACCTTCGCGCCCAGCTTGCCGTCAGACAGCGCCTTGGTGAGCGCGGAATACGGCGCGTAGGCCGCGAAGTACCCGAAGGCCCACCACCAGATGCTGACCTGCTTTGCCCCCGTCGTTGCCACGTGCGGAGTTTGTCACAATCCCGCAACGGCGCACCGGGCTGAATTTTCGCGGGGCGGTGGCGGTCTGCGGGGTCTCATGTCGATCCTGGTCGCGCTTCTCCTCGCCCAAATGCCGCAGGTGCAGTGCCTCACCTCCAACGGCCAGACCGCGTGTCCCGTGACGCCGTGGGGTCGCTGCGTGGCGACGAACGGAAAGATCTTCTGCGCCGATCCTTCGTACGAGACGGTGCTCGCGCTGCAGGATCCGCCGCCCGTCGAGTGCGTGACCACCAACGGCACCGGCGCGTGTGGCTACGGCTGCAAGACCACCAACGGCAAGGCGGCCTGCGCGCAGACGCCCTGGGGTGATTGCGTCACCACCAACGGGCAGATCTTCTGCGGCGACCCCGCACCCTGGGCCGTGCGCATGCGCAGGCAGATGAGCCCGGTCAGCTGCGTCACCACCAACGGCATTGGCGCGTGCGGCTACGACTGCAAGACCACCAACGGGAAGGCGGCTTGTTCGCTCGCGCCCTGGGGCCGGTGCGTCGCGAGCAACGGCAACATCATGTGCAGCCCGTAGACGGGCGACCCGCGGGCTGCCGTCGAGCCGAATGAGTTCGGCCCGAACTGAGGGCGGGGTTAGAGCGACGCGAGTGACTTCTTCGCGGCGGCCACCACGTGCTCCGCGGTCAGGCCGAACTTCTCGAACAAGATCTTGTCGGGAGCGGAAGCGCCGAAGGTGTCGACCCCCACGGCCACGCCGTGATCGCCGATGAAGCGCTCCCAGCCGAAGGTGACGCCGGCCTCGCACGAGACCCGCGCCTTCACGGCCTTCGGCAACACCGACTCCTGGTAGGCCGCGTCCTGGGCGTGGAAGACCTCCATGCAGGGCATCGACACCACCCGGGTGGGCACGCCATCCTTCTCGAGCAACTCCCTGGCCGCCACGCACAGCTGCACTTCGCTGCCGGTGCCGATCAAAATCACCTTCGGCGCGCCGCTCGACTCAGCGAGCACGTAGGCGCCCTTGTGCAGGCCCTTCGCCGAACCGAACTTCGTGCGATCGAACGTGGGCACCTTCTGCCGGCTGAGCACCAGGCCCGTGGGCCCCTTCTTGCGCTCGAGCGCGAAGAGCCAGGCCTCAGCCGATTCCGCCGCGTCGGCCGGGCGCATGGTGTTCATGAACGGAATCGCGCGCACCGACATCAACTGCTCCACCGGCTGATGCGTGGGGCCGTCTTCACCAAGGCCAATCGAGTCGTGCGTCCACACGTGCACCACGGGCAGGTGGTTCATCGCCGCCAACCGCACCGCCGGCCGCATGTAGTCGACGAAGCAGAAGAAGGTGGCGGTGAAGGGCCGCACGCCCCCGTGGTACGCCATCCCGTTGGCGATCGAGGCCATCGCGTGCTCGCGCACCCCGAAGTGAATGTTGCGGCCGGCGCCGGTCTGCCCGTCGAAGTCGCCACCGTCCTTGATCGTAGTCTTGGTGGAGCCTGAGAGATCCGCGTCGCCGCCGATCAACTCCGGCACCTTCTTCGCGAGCGCGTTGAGCGCCAGGCCCGAGGCGGTGCGCGTCTCGACGCCCGTCCCCGCGGGGAAGGTGGGCAGCGCCGCCGCCAATTCGTCAGGCAGATCGCGGTTGAGCACGCGCTCGAACTCCACCGCCAGGGCCGGGTGCGCCGCGCGGTAGGCCTCGAAGCGCTTGCGCCAGTCGGCCTTCGCGGTGTCGCCCTTCACCACCGCCAGGCGGAAGTGACCGAGCGCCTGGGGCGGAATGAAGAACTTCTCTTCGTGCGTCCACCCCAGGGCCTTCTTGGTGAGCGCGATCTCGTCGTTGCCCAGCGGGCTGCCGTGCGCCGACGACTTGCCGCTCTTGTTGGGTGAGCCGTAGCCGATGGTGGTCTTCACCACGATGAGCGAGGGCTTGCCGGTCTCAGCCTTCGCGGCTGCAATCGCCGCATCGAGCGCCGCCAGATCGGTGTTGCCGTTGGCGACGTGCAGCACCTGCCAGCCCCACGACTCGTAACGCTTGCCCACGTCTTCGGTGAACGAGAGCTTCGCCGGGCCGTCGAGCGTGACGTCGTTGCTGTCGTAGAGGCAGATGAGCTTGCCCAGCTTGAGGTGACCCGCAAGCGAGGCCGACTCCATCGCCACGCCTTCCATCACGTCGCCATCGCCCACGATGCAGTAGGTGTGGTGATCGACCACCGTGTGGCCCGGCTGGTTGAAGCGCGCGGCCATCGAGCGCTCGGCCAGCGCCATGCCGATCGCGTTCGCGTGACCCTGACCCAGCGGGCCGGTGGTCGCCTCCACGCCCGGCGTGAGGAACGATTCGGGGTGGCCCGGCGTCTTCGAACCCCACTGGCGGAAGTTGAGCAGCTCGTCCTTCGAGAGCGGATATCCGGTGAGGTGAAGCAGGCTGTACAGCAGCATCGAGCCGTGGCCGGCCGAGAGCACGAAACGATCCCGATCAGCCCAGTGCGGGTCGGTGGGCGAGTGCTTGAGGTGCTTGTCCCAGAGCACGTACGCCATGGGAGCGGCGCCCAGCGGCAGTCCGGGGTGGCCCGAATCGGCCTTCTGGATCACGTCGATCGCCAGCGTGCGAATCGTGTTGATGCAGAGCGTGTCGAGGTCGGCGGCAGCGGTCATGACTCGCGACTTAACGCGAGTGCAGGCCTTCAGGAACTACTGACCGTCGCCCGCCAGGTAGCTGAGAATCACCTCGTCGAGGCTCTTTTCACTGATCAGATCCTCCCCAAAGAGGGTCTCGACACCGATGTTGTTTTCGCGGGGCGCTTCCTTGAGCTCGCGCGCGGCAACCACTTCGGGGGGCAGAATCTTGGGGCCCGCGGCGGCGGCCACCATCGTGAGCGGCAAGGGGGCGACGGGCTTGGGCGCCACCACCGGCACCGGCACCGGCACCGGCGGAGCGACGGCCTTGGGGGGTTCCTTCGCCAGCTCACCGGGCTGATACGCGGTCGCGCTGCGATCGACGTTGTCGTAGGTGCCGTTGACGAGGTTCCGCAGCATCTGCTTGTGCTGCTCCTCCATCATGTCGCGCACGAGCTCGGCGAGGTTCTCGGTCTTGACGATGTCGGCGTACGAGGCCTTCTTGGTGGCGAGGATGTTCCCGCCCACGAAGAGGTGCGTGATGATGTGCGGGTTCGAGGCTCCGGAGTCCTCGGTCTGCACGTGGTAGACCTTCCCCTTGTGTTTGATGTTGTGGTTGAAGCCGGTAACTGCCTTTTCGAACGTCTTCACCATGGTGGGGCCTGGAGCGGTAACGTACCAGCAACGCCTGAATCGCTGAAGCTTTCCGCCGCTCGTCTGAAGTCATCGGGCGAGTTCAGACTGATCAACCGGGCGGGCTCCTCGGCCTCGAGGGTGTCCAGACGCACCGAGCTCGCCAATTCCCTCACTGAAGGGTTGCCTTCGAGCCGCGGCTCCCAGTCGAAACACAACGAGCGGCGATAGACGCCCACCAGCGGCTCGAGCTCGCCCTCGCGGGTGAAGCAGACGACGTCGGCGCCGGCGTGCACGCGCTCGTGCAGCAGGTCGATCATCGCCCGCGTCACGAAGGGCATGTCGCAGGCGACGATGGTCACCCACTCGGTCGGCGCCACCGCCAGCCCCGTCACCAACCCGCCCGGAGCGCCCTTGTCGGGCACCAAATCGGCGACCAGGGGCACCTCGAGCCGCTCGTACCACTCCGGGTGGTTGGTGCTGACGAAGGCGAGGCCGCGGGTGAGCCCGAGCAGCCGCTCGACCACCGTTTCGCCATTTCTGAGTCGAATCAGGCCCTTGGCGACGCCGCCCAGCCGGGTGCCGCGCCCGCCTGCGAGCACCACGAGGGTGGGACCCCCCCCCGACTTGACGGATGTGTGACGACCTTCGTACACGGCTGCCTACAGTTTCCCACCGTTTGGCAACCTCCACACCTTCTCGACCTGGAGCTGTTCATGCCTGAGCACCACTTGCCCCCCATCGTTCCCCGCCACCTGAGGACCCGGGTCGCGGTGCCGATGGAGCCCCCGGTGCTCAGGCCCTCGCTCATTCCCGTCGACGTGCTGCAGGACATGGCGCGCGAAGCGGCGCGTGAAGCGGCCGATGATTCGTTCGACGGCGAGCCGCGCACCGCGCCGATTCCGCTGACCGGTGACTTCCCGATTCTCGGCACCGTGACGGCCGATCTCGAGGTCGCGTACTTCGCGCTCACCCAGGTGCCGCTGTTCAAGGACCTGCCGGTGGCCTCGATTGAAGCGCTGGCAGAAGGCGCGATTCAGCTCGAAGTGCCCGACGGCGAGTTCCTCTTCAAGGAAGGCGACGAGGCGACCAGCTTCTTCGTGGTGGTCGACGGCACGCTCGAGCTGCTGCGCCACAAGGACGGCCGCGACATCGCGCTGCGGCACGCGAAGAAGGGCGAGGCCTTCGGGCTGTTCGGTCTGTTCTCGGCGCAGCTCAGGGCCGCGTCGGCGCGCGCCATCGGCGACTGCACCATTCTCGAACTCAGCTCGGAAAAACTGCAGCGCCTGCTCTCTTCCGACGAGGTGATTCACCAGCGCCTGCTCTCGTTCTACCGGGAGCGCCTGGTCGAGGGCTTCATGGCCTCGCGCCTGTTCAGCGACATCGATTCGATCGCGCGCGCGCGCCTGATTGGCCGCTTCACCCACAAGGAACTCGAGCCCCGCCAGGTGCTCTTGAACCCCGGCGAAGTGACCAACCTCATCGCCGTCGTCACCCACGGCCGCGTCATCCTGGAAGACCGCAGCAAGGTCGGCCAGTCGCCGCGCGAGTTCGAAGTGACGCAAGGGCAGTTCCTCACCATCACCTGCGCCATTTCGGGCCAGCCTTCGCGGCTGCGCGTGGTGGCGCCGGAATACGCGACCCTGTCCGTGCTCTCCCACAAGGACCTCAACGAGTTGATGCGCGACTACCCTGCCCTGCGCTCCTTGCCCGCGCGGCTGCCGAACTTCGCCCGCCAGCTCGACCGTGACGTGTTCTGCGGCAGCACCGGCGTCCCGGGGCTGTGAAACAAACCAGCGACGCCCGGCGTTGAAGTGACGATGCCTCGTTCCGAGCTCCACCCCGGTCGCGCTGCCCTGCTGGTCGCGATCGTCGTGGCGGGCGTGGTGTTCTGGAACTCGCCCGTGCTGCTGCCCTTCAAGCTGCTCTCGGTGATGGGTCACGAGACCGGCCACGCCCTCGCCTCACTGGTGGTGGGCGGCTCGGTCGATCGGGTCACCTTGAGCCTCGACGAGTCGGGCGCCTGTCTCTCGCGCATTCCCGACGGGTTCTTCGCCCGCGCGATCGTCTTCTCGGCGGGCTACGTGGGCAGCGCGATCATCTCGGTGCTGCTGCTGGTGCTCTCGTTTCGGTTCGACGCCCGCCGGGCGATGTTGGCCGCCGCGTGCGTGTGGCTCGCGTTGATGGGCTTCATCTACGCCCGAGACGCCTTCACTTTGGTGTTCGCGATCGGGATGGCGGCGCTCTTCGGGGCCGGCGCGAAGTGGTTGCCCGACGCGTTGGTGGGCGGCTTGAACCTCTTCATCGCGAGCTTCACGGCGCTCTACGCGGTGATGGATCTCAAGGACGATCTCTGGAACTCGGCGGTGCGCTCGCAGAGCGACGCGCAACTGCTCGCCGATCTCACCATCGTGCCCTCGGTCGTCTGGGCCGCGGTGTGGACGCTGGTCTCGGTGGGCGTGTTGCTGGGCGGCGCGTGGATCGCGCTGCACGGCAAGGTCACTCCTCCTTCTGCGGTGACCCCCCTGCAACCTTCGAGATGAGCCACATCACCAGCCCGACCGCGAGGCCCAGGCTGAAGATCACCGCCACCGTGGTGAAGCCGTAGATGAAGCGCACGCCCAGCTGACTGAGCCGCTCTTCCACCCAGGCCCGCCGCAGGGGCTCGAACAACCCGAACAGCTCGAGGGTGCGCGCGGGAAAAGCTTCCAGCGAGAGAGAGACCCGCTCGATCCACCGCGGGTTCCAGGCGCGGCGCACCAACTCCACCGCGACCGCGATCACCAGGTAGGTCCCCGAGAGGATCGTGGCGTTGGTAAGGCTGATCTTGAAGACAGGAACTTTGGCCATCTCGGTCACTGCGAGAGCTGCTTCTTGAGCGCGGTGACCGTCTTCTTCACCCGGGCCAGATCGTTTTCGTTCTGATCGATCAACATCACGGCCTCGTATTGCACCACCGCCTTCGGGAGTGCATCACCACCCTGCTTCGCCAGCCCGTCCGCGTAGGCGAGCCGCGCCTGGCTCCACGAGCCGTCGAGCTCGGCGGCCTTGCCGAAGTTCTCCACCGCCTTGGCCTCGTCCTTCTCGCGGCGAGCGACTTCGCCGGCGGCGAACCACACGGCGGCGTTGAACGGCGCGCTCACCAGAGCGTCGTCGACCGCGTCGCGCGCGCCCTTCACGTCGTTGTTGGCGAGGTGCACCCGGGCCAGGGTGGCCTCGAGAAAACCCTTTTCCCAGGCGTTGGTGGAACGCGCGATCAGCTGACCCAAAATGTCCTTGGGCGAAGGCTTGCCCTTGCCCACCGGGCGGGCGTGCAGCGGCCCCGCGAGGCCACACACCGACTTGGGATCTTCGCGCAGCGCGGCCTCGAAGGCCTTGACCGCGGTGTCGTTGTTGCCCTGGCGCACGAAGGCGTTGCCGATCTCACAGAAAGTCTCGGCGTCCTTCGGGTTGAGCTTGTTGGCCTTCTCCAGCGCCGACATAGCGTTCTTGCCGTCGCCCCGGGCGAAGAGAATGAGCGCGCGGGTGCGCCACACCTCGAGCTCTTCGGCGGTCTGCGAGACCTTCGTCAGGGCGGCTTCGGCTTCCTTCAGCTTGCCGGCCTGCAGGTACACCAGCGCCGCGTCACGCCACGCCAGCTCGAGGGCCGGGTTGTCCGAAGTCCACGCCTCGATCTGCTTGAGCGCCTCGGGGATTTTTCCGAGCGCGAGCAGGGTGCGGGTGAGCAGGTGACGGGAAGGCGCGTGGCTGCCGTTGCGATCGACGGCGCGGGTGAGCGGATCCATCGCGACTTCGGGGGGCACGCCGGCCTTGAGCAGCAGCTCGCCCAGCAGCGCGTTGCCTTCGTAGTCCTGGGGATCTTTCGCGGCCTCTTCGAGCTGGGTGCGGGCTTTGTCGAGCGCGCCCTTCTGCATGTACACGCGCGCCAGCGCGACCTGCACGGTCGCCTTGTTCTTGCGCAGGGTGGCGCCGAACTTTTCCAGCGTCTCCAGCGCCTTGTCGCTCGAGCCTTCTTCCGCCGCGTCAGTCAGCGCGAGGTAGACGGCCGCTTCGGCGGGGAACTTGCCGTTGACCTGGGTCGACGAGAGTTCCTGCCGCGCCTTCTTCAAGTCGTTGAGCCGGAAGAACGCGATGCCGCGCAGCAGGGCGATTCGGCGCCCGTCCTTCTCGGGCTTGATGCGATCGATCAGTTCCTTCTCGCGCGAGCGGGCGAGAAAGACCCGGCCCAGGCCTTCCTTCGCGGCTTCGCTGCGGGGCGCCTGCTTGAGCGCGTCTTCGAACGACTTCTGCGCCTGGGCCATCAGGCCCGCCGAGCGCTGCGCGTTTCCGAGCGCCATCGCGAACTCGAGCCCGTACTGCGCGTAGAGGGGCGCACCGTCACCGAGCGTCTTGAGTGCGTCGTCGTGCTTGCCGTTGGCCGACTGGGCCCGGCCGAGCATGAGGGCGTAGCGGCCCTGCAGCGCAGTGGGGATCTCGGCCGACTTCGGCAGCCCTTCCAGATCGGAGAGGGCTTCAGGCAGCTCGCGGCCCAGCTCCAACCGCGCCTCGGCGTGACCGATGACGCGCGCGGGGTGATACTTCGAGAGCGATTCGGCGCGCGACAACATCTCGAGCGCGTTGTCCCAGTCTTCGAAGGCCAGGTAGTAGTCGCCCAGCGACACCAGCGCGCGGGTGTTGCGGGGGTCGAGCTCGGTCGCCTTCTTCAGCTGCGCGAGCGCCTCGTCGTATTTCTTGTCGGCCAGGAGCAGCCGGCCCGCCTGCGACTTCACGGTGGCCTTCTCGAGATCGGAACCCAGCAGCTGCTGGCGGGCGGCGGCCTTGCTGGCCTCGTCGGCAGTGAAGAAGTCGACCACCAACGCGAGATCAGGCCTCAGGTTGCGCGCGGCGGGGTTTGCGAACGCCTGCACCGCGGCGTCGCGATCGGCCGGCAAACCGCCGTGCTCCGCGTAGAGCAGCGCGTGCGCGAAGCCGAACAGCGAGAGCGCCTCGGCGTTGCCGTCGTCCATCTTCAGCGCGTGCTCGAGCGATCGCACCGCGGCGCCGTACTGTTCCCTGGTGTCGGCGTTGATGGCCGACAGACCCTTGGCGATCGAGGTGTCGAGCGTCTCGCCCTGGTTCTTCACCCGGGTCCAGATGAACGAACCGCCCAACCCGCCGCCGACCACCAACAACACGGCGACGGCGGCGATCTTGAGCCCGTGCGCCTGGAAGAACGTCTTCTTCTGCTTGGTGACCTCGAGCTTGGCCCGCAGCTCGCGCTCATATTCCTTGGCGATCGCTTCGGTCGCCTGGGTGTTGAACTGCACGTTGGGCACGTTCGGCGACGAGGGCGGCTCGAGCGAGTCGTCGGGGATCTCGTCGAGCAGACCGCCCGTGCTGCGCGGCTTGGGCGGCGCGACCGGCCTGAGCCCGCCTCGCTGCGGGTTCATGCCCGGCATGGCGAACTCGGAAGTCGGGAGCTCCGACTGCGCCGAGACCACGTCTTCCAACATGCCGCCCGGCGAGGGCGCTTGCTGCAACACCGGGGCTCCCGGCACGGGGGGTGACAGCTCGGGGTTCGAGACCACCACCGAAGGCTCGGTGCTCGGGCTCGAAGGGCGCACGGGCGCTGCGGGCGCCTCGGGCAGAGCGCCCTGAGAGAGCGCGTCGAAGGTGCTGGTGAGACCGCGGAAGGTGTCGGGCTCGTCGGCCCCCGCGCTCATCGCCGCGAACGGATCGGGCGGCTCGAGGTAGCCCTGCTGCGCGGCAGGGAGTTCCTGCGTCTGGCGGCCGGTCTCTTCGACGGTGCCGGTGATCATCGGCAGCTCGAAGTCGCCCGTCGGCACCGGAGGCGCGAGCGGCGCACCGGGGGTGTACGCGCTCATCAACACGGTCGGCTGCGCGTCGGGGTCGGCCTTCGCGGGCGTGAAGCCGGCGAAGACGTCGGGTTCGTCGGACAGCGGCGCGACCACAGGCCCGCGCGCAGGAGCGGCAGCAGAACCGCGCGCGGGCGTGGGGCCCGCGGGCTGAGGGGCGGCTTGTTGCGGGGCCGGCGCAGCGGCCGCGGCACTGGCGAGCGCCTGGGTGTCGACCGAAGTGCTGTCGTAGAGCACCGGCGCGGGGCCGCCGGCGAGCGCCTGCTTGGTCTGCTCGAGCCACTGGCTGATGCGGCCGTCGTTGGGCTGCAGGGTGGCGGCGCGCCGCAAGATGGGCAGCGCCGAGCGATACAGGCCCTTGCGAAGCAGTGCCTCGCCGATCAGGTTGTACGCGTGCGGGTTCTCCCGATCGATGTTCACCGCGAGGTCGAACTGCTTCATCGCGTCGGCGGCCTTGCCGGTGTTGATCAGGGCCTTGCCCCACAACACGCGGCCGACCACGGAGTTCGGGTGGTGGGTGACGCCCTGCTGGCACGTCTGAATGGCGCGGTCGTTCTCACCGCGATCGAGGTACGCGCGTGCGAGTTCGACGAACACGGTGCTCGACGGATCCTGCGCGAGCATCTGCTCGTATTTCTCGACCATCGGCTTGGACATTGCGGGCGCGACCATACCGAACGCGAGTGCTACCGTCCCGCGTCATGAACTCGCGTCTTGCCCGGGTGTCGCTGGCCTCACTCTCGCTCGTTCTGGGGAGCTGCGTAACCGTGCCCAAGGGCGAGGTCGAAGACCTCAAACCGGCCGTTCGGGCCCTGATGCAGAGCTTTCGCTGGAAGGACTTTCGGGGCGCCGCCGACTTGATGGTCCCCGAGCGCCAGGAAGCCTTCATCAAAGAGCGCAAGAAGCTCAAAGACGACAACGACCTCTTCATCACGAACTTCGAGCTCGAAGACGCCAAGCTGTCGGGTGACATGTTGATCGCCAAGGCCGTCACCCGCATCAGCTGGTACCGGCTGCCCTCGAGCACCGAGAAGACCGCCACCGTCACCAACGTGTTCGTCTGGAAGGGCGGCGTCTGGCTGCTCGAGAGCATGGATGACGGGCCGTTCGAGGACCTGCTGCCCGAGAAAGAGAAGGCGAAGAAGCTGCTCGAGCTCGACGGCGGTACGCTCCCGGACTGATGAGCGGCGCCGACCCGCCGATCAGTGCCACCGTGTTGATTTGGGTTTTCCAAGTTCGGGCTGGTGGCTTCGTCGTTCGCGATCGTGCTGCCGCTCCGTTGAACGGCGATGTCTCTTGACGTCGAGCCGGGGTGTCCAAAGCCGATGCGAATGAAAAACCTCACGGTGTTCGGTCTCGTGGTGCTCGGTGCCTGTACTGCTGCCGTCGACGTGTCGACCGGCCTGCAACGGGTCGAGCTGCGAGACGAGTTCTGCGGCGCCGCGCAGACGAGCTGCAGTCACCTCGAGACCCAGGTGGTCGACTTCGACGGCGGCCTGTTCGAGCGGCACACCTGCATCGAGGGTGTGGACGGCGGCTCGGCGGCGTGGGGGCCGTTCCGCGGTGACTCGGTCGAATCGAAGACCCTCTCGGCGGCGCAGCTGACGCAGGTTCGCCAGGCGGTCGCGGGGCTGCAGACCCAGCCAGCCACCATCGAGTTTCTCGACGGAGCGATGAGCGAAGTGGTGGTCACCACCGGCACCCAGGTGCTGTCGGCCTCACCTGGCGCCGCCTGCGGACCGCAACACTACGAGCGGGTGGTCAGTGGCTATCAGCCGCTCGACGCCCTCCTGCGCAGCTTCTGAGGGCTGCTCGTCAGCGCTTGAGCCGCGCACAGCCTTCCGTCACGCCAAGCTCGCACGCCTTCTCCAGGTCCTCCAGGGCCTCGCGCTGCCGGCCCAGGTGCACGAACGTGCCAGCGCGCTCGGAAAACGCGCGCCCTTCAGTGGGTTGACGCGCCAGGAAGACCGTCCACATCTGCGCGATCTCCTCGAAGCGGTTCTCCTTCGAGAGCGCGTAATCGAGCACCTGATGGCTGCGGAAATCGTCAGGCGCCGCGTCGGCCTGGGCGCGGAGATCCTCGATGCCCGCATCTCCGTCGGTGAGCGCGATGACGCGTCTGCCGAGCACCTCTCCATCGAGTGGAGCGAGATCCGAGGCCAGGTCGAGCAGCCGAAGCGCGTCCTCGCGCTTGCCTGCGTTGCGAAACGCCCAGGCGTCGTGAATGAGCGTCTGCACGGTCGCCCCGTAGAGCTGCTCGGCCATGGCGTCGGTGGGGCGCACCCGCATGGCGGCGAGCAGGTCGCGGCCCGCGTGTTCGCCGTCTTCTCGCGCGAGATAGACGTGAGCGCGCCCGACGAGCGCGTCGACGGCGCCCGGGCGCAGCACCAACGCGTGATCGAGATCTGCCAGCGCCTCGTCGAGAGCTCCCAGCCGCTTCTTCGCGTAGCCACGTTTCACCAGGAACCCCCAGTATTCGCCCACCGCACAGGCTT
>JAYVNA010000557.1:0-12096 GCA_043758715.1 Archangium sp. | reverse complement strand
CGATCAGCCTCTTCAAGGGCGTGCTCCAGCGGATCGGTCGTTGAGATGAGCGTCGATCGCGCAGCCCAGCTGGTGGAAGCGGGCATCTGGCTCAAGCTCTCGGGTGACCGCGAAGGGGCGCGCAAGTTGTTCGAGCGCGCGCTCAAGCTCGACCCCGGAAACACCAAGGCCGCGCAGCTGCTCGCCGGCGCGCCCGCCCCCGGTGAAGAGCCTGCCCCGCCGGTGAACGTGCCCGTGGCGCCGGTGGTGCCCCCGGTGCCCAGCGCGGGCGCGAGCAACCCCTTCGAACGGCCTTCCGATCGTTCGGCCACCGATTGGGGCGCGCAGGCCTCTGATCCTTCGGCCGTGAGCCTCGACTCCGACTGGGGCCGGATGACCGGTGCTGCCACTCCGGTGCCCCAATATCCGCCCGGCGTTGCCAGTGCGCCGGTGGCGTCGTCGCCCTCGAACGTGGTGCTGGGCAACACGCCGGTGCCGGCCGTGCCTCCCGCGATGGCCCCGCCCCCGCGCGTGCCCCCGAGGACGATGCAGTTCGTCAATCCGGCCCCGAAGACCACTCTGCAGCTCTTCACCGCGCCGCGCGAAGAGGCGGTCGATGCAGGCCCGGTGTCGCCTTCGGGCATGCCCGAGGCCGGGCGCGCTCCCAAGAAGACGGCCATGCAGTTCGCGCCCACCGAAGCGCCGCTGCTGCCCATCGCGGGTGAACAGGTCGCTCCCTCAGGGGCTCCCGAGCCAGGCGCGCGCAGCGCGAAGAGAACGATGCAGTTCGTGATGCCCCCCGGCGGGCTGCGCTCGCAGTTGCTCGAAGATCCGGCGCCTCCTTCGGGCCCGGTGGGCGGGGAGCGGGTGGCGAAGACGATGCAGTTCACCGTCTCGCCCAGCGCCGAGGCCGCGCCTTCGGGCCCTGCCAACGAGGAGCGGGCGTCGGCGAAGACGATGCAGTTCACCGTCTCCCACGGCGCCGAGGCCGCGCCTTCGGGCCCCGCCGGTGGGGAGCGGGTGAAGAGCACGATGCAGTTCACCGCAACCCCCAGCGCCGAAGCGGCCCCTTCGGGCCCCGCCGATCAGGGCCGCGTCTCGAAGACGATGGAGTTCGCCGCCGTTCGTTCGGTAGAGACCGAGACCTTCGACTTCAGCCCCGGCCCGCTCGAGCCCGTCTCGCTCGCGGCGCCGGGTCTCGAAGCGCCGCGCGCCGGCTCGAAGGCCACTCAGCAGTTCGGCGGCACGCCTGCGCCGCCCACCATGGAATCGGAGACGTTCGATTTCTCGGTGCAGCCGGTGGCGCCTGCGCAGGAGCCCGCCAAGCCTGCCATTCGAAGCGCGAAGACGATGATGTTCGTCCCTTCGCCGCCCCTCTCCGCGCCGCGTTCAGCGCCGATTCAGCCCGAGACCTTCGACTTCGGCGCAGAGCCGGTCCCGCTGCCCGCCGCCACGCCCTCCGGGCTGCCCGAAGACAGCCGCTTTGCCTCAGGCCCGCTGCAGCTCTTCGGCCCGCCGCAGTCGTTCGATGCCGGGCCGCCGCCGTCCCGAACCATCGAATTGGGGGGCGACCCGGGGCCTGAGGTGCCGCCCCCCTCGACGCCTCCGTTGTTCGGCTACGGCCAAGACGCGTCGTCTGGGCTCGGCGGCCACGTGCCCACGCCGTCGCCTTCCACGCCGCCCCTGTTCGCCAGCATTCCGGTGGCGGCCCCTGCGCCGCGCAGCCCAGGCGAGAGCGCGCCCGCCTGGAGTTGGTCGAACGCGCAGTTGCCCGCCGCTGCGCCGGCGCCCGCGGCCGAGTTCGAGCCCACGCCAGAGCCGCGCCCCTCGCCCTCGCTGGCCCCCCGCGCCACCTCGGCCTGGGACCAGCGCAGCAACCCCGGCATCAAGCTCGAGGCGGTGGTGGGGCCCGATCGCGCGCTCGACCTGTTGTCGTCTGACTCGAAGATCACCCGCGCGCCGGCCTCGCCCAAAGAAGAGATCGCGACGATCCTTCGAGGCGCTCGCGACCTGCTCGACCTCGACGATCACAGCGGCGCGATGGAGCTGATCCTCAAGGCGCAGCACATCGCCCCCGACGATCCCGACGTGCTCTCGATGCGGGAGCGCAGCGAGAAGACGCTGCTGGCCATGTTCGAGTCGAAGCTGGGGAAGATGGAGACCATTCCCCGGGTGCTGCTCAAGGACGACGAGATCATCTGGCTCAACCTCGATCACCGCGCGGGCTTCGTGCTCGCTCAGATCGATGGCACCGTGAACTTCGACGATCTCTTCTCGGTCTCGGGCATGTCGCGCATCGACACGGCGCGCATCCTCTCTCAGCTGGTGGAAGAGGGCGTGATCAGCCGCGGATGATCGCGGTCCACTTCGCGCGCACCACCAGGGTGCCGTGCTGGTTCTTCGATTCGGTGGTGACCTCGAGGAAGTCGAGGCTGCGCTTGGTGATGATGTCGGTGATCTTCCCGCTGGTGGTGAGGCGGTCGCCGGGGCGCACCACGTCGAAGAACTCGAAGGACTGCTCGCCGTGCACCAAGCGTAGCAGGTTGAGCGCGAGCTCAGGGTCTGCGCAGGCGCGGCCGAACGGGGCGATCGCGAAGGTGACGGCGAAGCTGGGCAGGGCGATGACCGCGCCGTAACCCGACGCCTTCGCCGCGGCTTCGTCATGCAGGTACGGGTGCAGGCCCTCGGGCGGCCCCTTCGCCGAATAGCCGGTCGAGGGCACGCCGCCCGCCACCGCGAAGGCGAACTCGCGCATCTTTTCGAGGCCCGCTTCGTAGAGGAAGGGTCCGTACTCGCGGCCGATGAAACGCTTGTCGAGCGCCATCAGATTCTCCCTTCGACCGTCGCGCCTTTGAAAATGGTCTCTTCGCGCTGGTTCATCGCTTCGATCTGGGCGACCAGCTTGCCGTTTTCCATCGAGGTCACGGTGCCCTTGAAGGTCACCACGTCACCGGGCGCCACCGGCCGGCTGAAGCGCACCTTGATGCCACTGACCCGCCCGGGATCGCCGAGGTAGGCGATGAAGGCATCGACCGCCCAGCCCAGGGTGCACAACCCCTGGAGGATCGCGCCGCCCAGGCCTGCTTCCTTGCCGACCTCGGGGTCGATGTGAATGGGGTTGAAGTCGCCGGAAGCGGCCGCGTAATAGATCGGGCGGTACGGGTCGCAGGTGCGCACGAGCGTGAAGGTGTCACCGACGTTGTAGGTCTTCATGGGGGGCTTCAGCGTTCGGGTCGATCGAGAGGGTCGTCGACGTCTTGCTGGGCCGAGCTCTTGCGCGCGTTCCAGCTGTGCATGGCGAAGTCGATCAGCTTGTCGAGGTACGTCTGCAAGGGGGGGCAACGCACGCCGGTGCCGTCGAGCAGCTCGAGGGCCGTGTGGCAATTGTAGAGCACCAGGTGGTTCACGTAGTGAATCGCCGCGCGCTGCGGCCGCGCCAGTTTTTCCACCCCGGGAATTCGCAAGAAGAGATCGGTCGCGCGCGCGGAGAGGGTGAAGCGCGGCAGCTTCCTGTTGGCGCGCTCGGCGATCAGCTCGTACACGCGCCGCGCGCTCATCGGGTTGGGGTCGACCAGGTGCACCGTCTTGCCCGCCGCTTCGGGCTTCTGCGCGAGCACCCAGGTGGCCTGCACCACGAAGTCGACCGGCACCACGTTGAGCGGCGCGACCCCGTTGCCCGGTAGCGGCAGGGGTAAGACGAGCGGTGAGAGCACCAGCAACATGCCGAGGTAGTAGGGGCCCTCGAAACGGTCGATCTCCCCCGTCTCGGAGTCGCCCACCACGGTCGACGGGCGGATGATCGTGATCGGCAGGCGGGCCTTGGCGCGCTGCACCAGCCGCTCGGCCTCGTACTTGGTCTCTTCGTAGGCGTTGCGAAAGCGTTGGCCGAGCTCGAGCTCGTCTTCGGCGATCACGCCCACGCGATCGCCCGAGACGTAGCAGGTGCTGAAGTGCACCATGCGCTGCAGCCGGGTGCATTCCCGCGCCAGCTCCAGCACCGCGCGCGTGCCATCGACGTTCACCTTGCGGGCGACGTCACGCGGCATGCCCAGGTAGCTGATGGCCGCCAGGTGAAAGATGTGCGTCGTTTCCTCGACCAGGCGTTGGTACTCGGGCCCGGCCAGGCCCAGGTGCATGTCGACGATGTCGCCTGAGATCACCTCGACCTTCGCGCCCTCGAGCTCGCGCGCGTAGGTCTGCGCTTCGGTCATGAACTTGGGCTGCACCAGCAGGGTGATGTGCCCGCCGGGGTTGACCTTCGCGAGGTACTTGACCAGCCGCTTGCCGATGAAGCCGGGGTACCCGGTGACGAAGGCGTGAAGGCCGGCGGCGGGGAGAGGGCTCACGGCGCGACACCGTAGCCCAGCCATTGCGCGATCACCTGCTGCACCTGCGCGCGAGTGGCCTCGAGCGTGCCCCCATTGTCGATGACCCAGGTGGCGAAGGGCCGCTTCTGTTCCAGCGACATCTGAGAAGCGATGCGCTCGTGGGCCTGCGCCCCGGTGAGCGCGTTTCTCGAGATCAAGCGCGCCAGCTGCACCTCGGGGGGACAGGCGATCAGGATCACGCCGTCCATCGCTTCGTGCAGCTTGTTCTCGATCAACAGGGCCGCGTCGTAGATCGCCACCTTGGCGCCCGCCTCGGCCAGCGCCGTGGTGCGTTCGATCGCCAGCGCCTGAATTCTGGGGTGAGTGATGGCGCCCAGGGCCGCGCGCGCCGCCGGGTCAGCGAAGATCACCGCGCCCAGCCTGGGGCGATCGAGCCGCCCCTCAGGCGTGAGCACGCCGGGAAAGCGGGCGGCGATCTCGGCCAGGGCAGGCTGGCCCGGCTCGACCACTTCGCGCGCCAGTTCGTCGGCGTCGATCACCGCAATGCCGGCCTCGCGGAACATCGCCGACACCGTGGACTTCCCCGTGGCGATGCCGCCGGTCAGTCCAAAGAGCTTCACGGGGTCGGGGGCAGGAACGCGAACGAGAGCACGGTCTTGTCGTCTTCCTTGAAGAAGATCGCCAGGCCGAGCTTCGGGTAGAGAAAGTACGGGTGCTTCTGCGCGGTCTCCTTGCGCCAGTAACAGGGCTCGGTGCCACCGGTGGACTCGCACGATCGGCCGTAGCTCTTCTCGATCGCCGCGATGTCGATCAGCGGCTCGGGGTAGACGTCGATGCGCTGCACTTCTTTGGTGGCGAGGTCGCACTTGAACTGCGCCTGCACCGTGCCCTTGATCGCCTGGGCGCCGGAATAGACGAGCACTAACTGGCCGCGCGCGGTCAGCTTGCGGCTGGGCTCTCCGAACCTGGCCACCACGTCGAGCTCGCTCGACCCGCCGCCGGGGTTGATGCCCTGCCAGGGCTTGGCGAGAGCCAGCAGTGGGGTGAGGGCGAGCAGCAAGGCGAGGCGCGACATGGGCGAAGTCCGATGCTACGCAACTGCCGATGCGTTCGCTGCTTTCTCGAGTCTTCGCGCTGTCGATCGCGTGCACGAGCCTCGCCGCCCTGGCCCACGATTTTTTGGGGTCGGAGAGCTGCCAGGGCTGCCACCCCGACGCCTATGCCGCCTGGCAGACCAGTGCCCATGCCCGCAGCCGGGACGTGCTCTCGCCGCAGCAGCAGAAAGACATGCGCTGCCTGTCGTGCCACTCGCCCAACCAGGTCGATCAGAAGTCGGCCCACGTCGCCTGCGAGAGCTGCCATGGCGGGGGCCAGTACTATTCGGCCAACTACGTGATGAAGGACCCTGAATTAGCGCGGCTGGTGGGCCTGGTCGACCCGGGCGAGAAGTCGTGCCGCGGCTGCCACGACGGGGCCAGCCCTTCGCTCAAGCCTTTCGACTTCGCCGCCAAGCTCAAGGCGATCGATCACTGGACGGTCGAGCGGGAGAAGCGCAAGAGCGCCCAACTCGTCGCTCCGAAGACTGCGGAACTCGCGCAGTCGAAATAAGCCTCGTCCAAAATGATCAAAGTCCTTTCAGCCGAGTTCGTCACCACCGCCACGCAGCTCGAGGCCTACCCTCGTCACGACATTCCCGAGGTGGCCTTCGTGGGCCGCTCGAACGTGGGCAAGTCGTCGATGATCAACGCCCTGGCGCACCGCAAGAAGCTGGTGCGGGTCTCGAACACGCCGGGCCGCACCAAGACGCTCAACTTCTTCGACGTGATGCTCGAGCACCGGGCGAAGAAGCGCACCATTCGGCTGTGCGATCTGCCCGGCTACGGCTTTGCGAAAGTGCCCAAGTCGGAGCGCGTGCTCTGGGATCGCATGATCGACACCTACCTGGCCAACCGCCACACCCTCAAGGTGGTGGTGACGATCATCGACGGGGAGATTGGGCCCACGCCCGACGACATCGAGATGCTCGACTTCCTCCAGGACAAGCCGCCTCGCATCCTGGTGGTGGCCACCAAGCTCGATCGCATCAGCAAGTCGGCGCGCAAGCCCAAGCTGCTCGCAATTCAGAAGCAACTCGAGCTGCCGGCGAACTCGTTGCTCGGTTTCTCATCCCGTGAGGACATCGGGCATGAAGACGTTTGGCGCACCTTGCTGGGCATCATCGGTTGACCTGACGCCGGGTGCGCGCAGACACTCATGCGCATGAAGCTCCATCGGTGGGTCGTGCTCGGGCTGGTGATGTCGGTGACTGGTTGCCAGTGCCAGTGCGGCAACACGATCGTGATCAAGAAGGACGGCGGCACCGGCGGTGGCGGCGCCAGCTCCGACGGCGGCCTGGGCGGCGGCGCAGGCGGCGGCGGCGGCACGGGGGGAGGCACCGGCGGAGCAGGCGGCGGCTTCACCTTCGACGCGGGTGACGGCACCACCGCGGTCGGCTTCGGGCCTGACGCCGGCAATCCCTTCACCCTCGACGGGGGCGTGGGCGGGCAGGGCGACGGCGTGAAGCTCGACCCCAACGGCTTCGTGGTGCTCAACCAGGGCTCCACCGAGTTCTATTTCATGTGGATCGCCAACGACGCGCAGGGCTGGGTCTCGAAGTACGACACCCGCACCGGCCGCGAGGTGGGCCGCTACTACTCGGTGATTCCGAAAGACTGTTCGAACAGCGCCGGCCCGCCGTGCGCAGGCGGCCAGGTTCACAACATGCAGGCCAACCAGACCTGGCACCCCAGCCGCACCGCGCTCGATCTTAACGGAGACATGTTCGTCGCCAACCGCGGCGTGGGGCTGCAGGGCTCGGTGACGAAGATCGCGAACAACCCTTCGGGCTGCATCGATCGCAACGGCAACGGCACCATCGAGACCAGCCGAGACCTCAACGGCGACGGGCAGATCAGCATTGCGCCGGCAGACGGCGAGATGATCATTCCGTCGAACCTGGCCAACCCCAACACCTACGACGAGTGCGTGCTCTTCACCAAGCCGTTCGGCGCCGTGCCGATGGGGGGCGAGGTCACCGGGCGTGCGCTGGCGGTCTCCGCGGGCATCGAGGGTTCCTCGGGCGATCTCTGGGCCGGCAACTGGATGGAGCGGCGCATGTACAAGATGAGCACCGCCAACGGCGAGCTGCTCCCGATCTCACCCGGCGGGCCGAACTTCATTCAGCTCAGCTTCGGGCCCTACGGGGCGATCGTCGATCGGCTGCAGCGGCTGTGGGTGGTCGAGCCCGGGGTCGCGCGGCTCGCGCTCATCGACACCCTGGCAGGTACCCTGGTCACCGAGGCCATCAGCAACACCTCTGAATGCGCCGCCTACGGCATCGGGATCGACGGAAAGAACCGGGTGTGGCTGCCGGGCTGGGTCAAGGGAGCGATCGCCTGCCGCTACGATCACACCACCGGCACGTGGACGAAGTTCGACTTCAGCGCCGCACGCAGCGACAAGAACACGGCCTTCGAGTGGGGCCGGGGCATCGCGGTCGACACCAGCAACCGGGTCTTCATGTCGGGTTACGGCGGCGCCACCGCGCAGCTCATTCGCTTCGATGCAGAGACGGGCGCCATCATTCCCTACGGCACCGGTCAGTTCATCGACATGAGCGACGGCAACACCGCGCAGAGCATCGGCGTGGGGCTCGACGCCGACGGCAACCCGTGGGTGAACAACGGCTCGGGCAACGTGAGCAAGGTCGACAACGCCACTGGCGCTGTCACCCGAACGCCGCAGCAGCCGCCGGGTCTCTACACGTACTCCGACTTCACCGGCTATCAGCTGCGCAACTTCACCGCGCCGCGCGGCACCTACCGCCGCGACTTCGAGGCCTGCGACGCCGACAACGAGTGGCGCACGCTCACGTGGGACGCACTGACTCCGCCGAACACTTCGCTCCAGGTCTTCGTGAAAGCCGCCAACACCCTGGCCGAGCTCAACGCGGCCACCCTGGTGCGTTACGGGCCCTTCCTGACCCAGCCGGTCGACCTGGTGCAGGCGGGCGTGCCGCACACCCGCTTCCTGCGGGTCGAGTTCACGCTGCGCTCGGTCGATGGCATGAGCACTCCGGTGTTGCGCGGGTTCAACGTGAAGTGGGCGTGCGGAGGCATCAACTAGGTTTGATTCGCTTCCTCGAACGGAATAGGGGCAGCGCGTGAGCACGAGTCAGGAAAAGCGACTGCTGCGCAGGGCCGAACTCGTACGAAGGCTCACTGATTTGGCCCCGCGCCACCGCCTCGACGCGATGATGGAAGAGGTCGATGGGAAGGCGCTGGTGCGCTCGCTCCCGGCCGAAGACGTCTACTCGACCATCATCGACGTGGGCCTGCCCGACTCGACCGAGATCGTGCAGTTGGCGACGCCCGAGCAGTTCCGCACCTTCGTCGATCTCGCGGCCTGGCAACGCGATCGAATGGATCCGCTCGAGGTGCTGCACTGGCTGCGCGCCGCCCGAGGCGACGATGACGAAGACTTCGTCAAGAAGCTGGGTTCGCTCGACATGGAAGTGCTCGAGCTCATCTTCAAGAAGCTCGTCACCATTCACGACCTCGAAGAGAACCCCGACGTGAACACCGAGGGGCCGACGATGGAGATGCCCGAGGGCAAGTACCTCCTCGAGTTCCTCATCGACGGCGTCGACGAAGCGGCGCTGCGCCGGCTCACCTACGATCTGGTCACGCACAACCCCTTCGAGCTGGGCCGGTTTCTCGAAGCGGTGCGGTGGGAAGCGGTCACCGAGTTGGAAGAAGCCGCGTACCAGTTCCGCCGCGCGCGCCTGGAAGACCTCGGGTTCCCCCCGCTCGAAGAATCGCTCAAGGTGTTCGCCTGGGTCGACCCGCAGAAGGTCGGCGTGAAGTCGACGCCCCGCTCGGGGCTGGCGCCGCCGCAGGGCCGGGTGGACTACGTCGCCGCCGCCTTCCAGGGCCTGGACTCAGTCGAACGGCAGAACCTCGAGGGAGAGGTGCGCTACCTGGTGAACTGCGTGCTGGTCGCCGACGGGGCTGAACCGGGCGATCCGCTCGCGATCAAGCGAATGTCCGAGCACGCGCGCGACTATCTCGACCTCGGGCTCGAGCACTACACCGCGGGCGACCCCACGCTGGCGACCGACGTGGTGCGCGAGACCACCCTGCGGGCGCTGTTCCAGTGCGGGTTCTCGTTGACGCTGCGGCTCAAGCGGCAGGCAGAGAAGCTGGCGCACGAAGAGGGCTCGCGTTTCGGGGAGACCTGGCTCGCGCTGGAAGAAGAGACCGCGAGCATGTCGGCCCTGCTGCGCCGCCGCCCGTTGAAGGCGCTCAAGGTTCCGGGCGCAGAGCCGGTGCCGTTCCGGTCGCGCCGCGAGATTGCCGATGCCGAAGCCGGCCTCGCGCGGGTGCGGGCGCAGCGGGCGGTGTTCCAGTCGCTGCTCTCGCCATCGCCCGCCGAGATCATCGCGCGCTTCGGTTCCACCCTCGGCGACCTGACCCCGCAGCGCCTGTTCGCCGCGGCCGTGGCCCGCGCGGAAGTGGACGAGCTGGTCGACGTCGCCCCGTTCCCCGAGCTGAAGCTGACCGAGCTGTGTTCGCGCATCTTCGATGACGGCCCGGTCGCGAAGCTGCGAGCGTCAGCTGGCCGGCGCGCGAAGGCGACGCTGCAGTCGAAGCTCGCGCTCGAGGGCGGTGAGCTCGAGACGATGATCCAGCGCGTGCTGACGACGTTCGTGGATGACTTCGGCGCGGCGTGGGTGAAGGACGGCCGCGTGGTGCATGACAAGATCGTCGCGTTGCCGATCACCGGTCAGCTCGTCACCTGATTTGTCGCCAACTCCATGTCCCTCTGCCCGCGCGGGGGAGAGGGGTCGGGGAGAGGGCAAGACGGAGCAGCACCTTGAAGGACGCGGTGAGCTGCGGGTTCACTTCGTTGCTTACCCATGGAGGCCTCTCGGCCTCGGGCGGGGATCCTCTCGTGACGAAGTCATCTCTCTCCTCAAACCGGAACCGGCTCCGGTTCGGGGAAGAACTGACCGCCGAGCCCTCCTTCCGGACGCGACTTCGCACAACGTAATCGTACGATTACGTCATCAGCGACCGGCGTCCGGCCCTGAGGCGAAGAGAGACGCCAGCTCGAATTGAGCACGCCGGCCGCACCTGAAACTGCACGTACCCTTCGGGCTCAGCTCGCATCCCTGCCGACGACCTTCGAGATCGAATCGATCCCAAGCTCGCTCAACTTCTCCTCGAGCGTGTTCAAGATCTCCCGCACCAGCGCCGGGCCTTCGTAGATGAACCCCGAGTACACCTGCACCAGCGACGCGCCCGCGCTGATCTTCTTCCACGCATCCTCGCCGCTGAAGATGCCGCCCACGCCAACGATGGGCAGCTTGCCGTCGCCGCGCTTGAACGCCCGCCGCACGACCTCGGTGCTGCGCTCGAAAAGCGGCTTCCCCGAAAACCCGCCGGCTTCCGCCGCGAGAGGGTGTTCGACCGGCCGGGTGATGGTGGTGTTGGTGCAGATGAGCCCATCGGTGCCGCAGGAAATCGCCACGTCGACCGCCGCGTCGATCGCCTCGTCGCCGAGATCCGGAGCGATCTTCAAGAACAGCGGCCGCCCCACCACCTTCGTGCGCACCGCGGCGAGCAACTTCGCCAGCGCCTCGGGTTCCTGCAGCTGGCGCAGGCCCGGCGTGTTGGGTGAGCTCAAGTTCACCGCCACGTAATCCGCCAGCGGCGAGAGCTTCTCTGCGCAGGCGACGTAGTCATCGGCCGCGGACTCCAGCGGCGTGTCCTTGTTCTTGCCGATGTTCACGCCGATGGGCGCGGGTCTCCACTCGAGCTCGCGCAGCCGGCCGGCCATCGCGGCCATGCCCTCGTTGTTGAAGCCCATGCGGTTGATCAGCGCCTGGTGTTCCTTGAGGCGGAAGATCCGCGGCTTGGGGTTTCCCGGCTGGGCGCGCGGAGTCACCGTGCCCACCTCGACCGAGCCGAAGCCCAGCGCGAACAAGCCGGTGATCGCCTCTGCGTTCTTATCGAGGCCGGCCGCCAGCCCCACGGGGTTGGGAAAATCGAGCCCGGCCACCCGCACCTTGAGGCTGGAGCGATCGGGGTTGGTGTTTCTGCGCATCGCCCCGGCGACGGCGGGCGACAACTCGGCCAACGACAACCCCCACATGCCCACGTGGTGAGCGACCTCCGCGTCGAGGCGGAAGAGCAGGGGACGCAGCAGCCGGTACATCGTCAGGCCTTCTGAATGAACGAGTACTCGCGCGCCCACGCCAGCGTCTGATCGACCTGCTCACTGGTGAGAATGCGATTGGTCTCGATGAGCTCGATCTCGCGCCGCATGTCGGTGTCGAGCAGGTACGGGCCGTCGGTGTTGAAGGTGATCTTCACGCCGCGATCCCAGAAGGTGCGCACGATGTGCTCGAACTCTTTCAAGCCTTCGACCGCCTTGGTCTGGAGGTTCGAGGTGGGGCACAGCTCGAGCACCACGTCGCGTTCCTTGAGCAGCTTCATCGCGTGCTCGTCGTAGGCGGCGCGAATGCCGTGGCCGATGCGGTTGGGCTTGAGCTTCTCGACCACCGCGATCACGCCCTCGGCGCCGGTCCCGCGCGTCTCTCCGGTGTGCACGGTGGTGCGCAGGCCGCCTTTGCGAGCGCGCGCGAAGAGCTCTTCGTATTGCGTGACGACTTCAGGCTTGAGCTCGAGGGCGTTGGCCTCGGTGCCGGCGAGATCGATGCCCAGCACGCCGCGGTGCCGGTACTTGA
>JAYVNA010000556.1:0-12106 GCA_043758715.1 Archangium sp. | reverse complement strand
CTCGTTTCTGGCCGCGGCGGTGTTGCTCTACCAGCCGGTGAAGTCGCTCTCGAACACCGCCTCGCAGATCTCGATCGGCGCAGGCGCAGCGACGCGGTTGTTCGAAGTGCTCGACGCGGTGGAAGACTCCGACGCGGGGGGCGAAGCGGGGCCGCTGACGGGCGGGCTGCGGCTCGAGGGGGTGACGCTCTCGTATCCAGACGGGCGCGAGGCGCTCAAAGGCGTGAGCTTCACGGTCGCTCCGGGGGCACACGTGGCGCTGGTGGGGGCCTCGGGCGCTGGCAAGTCGAGTGTGTTCTCGGTGCTGCTCGGCCACGTGCTGGCCTCGGGCGGCGAGGTGAAGTGGAATGGCGCGCCCCTCTCTTCCCTCTCGAGGCGCAGCGTGCGCGCGCAGCTGGCGTGGGTGCCGCAGGAACCGGTGCTCCTCTCGGGATCGATCAGAGACAACCTGCGCATCGGCAAACCTGACGCGAGCGACGCGCAGCTCTGGGCGGCGCTCGAGCGCGCGCACGCCACCCAATTCGTGAAGGGCTTCGCGGGAGGCCTCGAAGAAGACGTGGGCGAACGCGGGGCCCGCTTGTCTGGAGGTCAGCGTCAACGCCTCGCCATCGCCCGCGCGTTCCTCAAAGAGCCCTCGCTGCTGCTGCTCGACGAGCCCACCAGCGCCCTCGACTCCGAGACCGAAGCAGAGGTGCAGGCGGGCCTGGCTGAGTTGATGAAGGGCCGCACCACGCTGGTGATCGCGCACCGGCTCTCCACCATTCGCCACGCCGATCACATCGTGGTGATGGAGGGCGGTAAGGTGTTCGACGAGGGAACCCCTGCCGAACTGGCTGCGAGGGGAAGCCGTTTTTCAGGGGTGAGCGCGTGACCACCGCGACGATCTTGAACCCCGAGCGGGCGCCCTACGCCGAGACCAAGGTGGGCCCCAACCGGGTCGCCCTGCTGCGGGACGGCCTCCAGGCGTTCCCGGCGATGCTCAACGCCATCGCCGCGGCGCGCGGCACCATCTGTCTCGAGACGTACATCTTGAAGGACGACGAGCTGGGTTCCCGCTTCCTCGAGGCGCTGATGGAACGTTCGCGCGCCGGCGTCGAGGTGCTGCTCATGTTCGATTATTGGGGCAGCGAGGTGTCAGACATCACGCTGGCCGCGCTGCGGGCGGCCAAGGTGCGGCTGCTCATCTTCCGGCCCTGGAAGTACCTCGGCTCCATGAGCCTGGCGTTCTCGAAGGTGAGTCGCCGCAATCACCGCAAGTCCCTGACCATCGACGGCAATGTCGGCTTCACCGGCGGGCTGAACATCGCCAACGACTACGCCGCGAAGGTCGACGGCGGCGGCGGCTGGCGCGACACCCACGTGCGCATCGAAGGCCCCGATGCCCAGGCCCTCGAGAAGCTCTTCCTCACCACCTGGAACACCAACAAGGGGCCGAAGTACGACACCAGCCGGTTTGCCCGCCCCCGCTTCGCCGGCTGCGACAAAATCCGCGTGGTGGGCAACGACTTCGCGCTCGACCGGAAAGGCATTCGCCGGGCCTACGAAGGCGCCTTCGCCCAGGCAAAGGAACGCATCTGCGTGACCAACGCCTACTTCCTGCCCCCGGCCAAGCTGGTGAATGGGCTGGTGGCCGCGGCCAGGCGCGGAGTGAAGGTGAAGATCATTCTGGCGGCGACCACCGACGTGAAGCTGGTGCTCTACGCGGCGCGCGGGCTCTACCCGCGCCTGCTGAAGAACGGCATCGAGGTGTTCGAGTGGGCCGCCGGGCGGGTGCTGCACGCGAAGACCGCGGTGGTCGATGGCACCTGGGCGACGGTGGGCTCAGCGAACCTGGACCCCATGTCGCTGCGGCAGAACCTCGAGGTCAACGCGATCATCACAGAGCCCGCCTTCGGCGCCGCGCTCGAGCGAATGTTCGTGGAGGATCTCGCGCAGTGCAGGGCCATCACCTTGAGCGACGTGAAGAAGTACGGTCCCCTGCAGCGGATCTTTTCGTGGATCGCGTACCGGCTGCGCCACTGGCTTTGACCTTCTCGCCGGCGACCTGAACGCGCCCCCCGCCAGCACGTTTGGCCACGTACATCGCTCCGTCGGCGACGGCCACCAGCGCGTCGACCGAAGTGCCGTGTTGGGGGAAGACGGCGAGCCCGATGCTGGCCGAGATGCGCACGTCGATGCCGTCGATGCGGAACGGGCGGCTGAGCGCCTTCACGCACGCCTTCGCCACACGTTCAGGCGCGCCCTTGCGGGTGACGTCGGTGAGCAGAATGGTGAACTCGTCACCACCCATGCGCCCGACCAGATCGGTGCGCCGCACCCGGCCCTCCAGCCTGCGCGCGGTGGTCGAGAGGAGCACGTCGCCGACCCCGTGGCCGTACTTGTCGTTCACTGCCTTGAAGCCATCGAGATCGACGAAGAGCACCGACGCGCGGCTGCCGTTGGCGTGCGCTGAAGTCAGCGCCCGCCGGAACGAGGACAGCCAGGCGGCACGGTTGGAGAGCTGCGTGAGCGCGTCATGCGTCGCCTGAAAACGAATGGTCGCTTCGGCGAGCTGGCGTTCGGTCATGTCGCTGACGAGCGCGACGAAGCCTGTCACCTGCTCGCCGGTGCGCACGGCGGAGATGGTGATCCACACGGGGAAGGGCTCGCCGATGCGGTGGCGACACTGCCCTTCTCCCACCCACTTGGCGGCGTGGCCCAGCAGGTCCCACAGCCGCTCGCGCCCCTCCTCAGATGACGACAACATGCTGGGAGGCCGTCCGAGCAGCTCGGCCTCGGTGAACCCGGACATCGACGAGAAGACGGGGTTACAGGCGGTGATGTTGCCCTGCGCGTCGGCGACCACGATGCCTTCGGCCGAAGCCTGAACGGCGGCATCGGCGAGCCGGAGCCGGTGCAGCTCGTGTTCCCTGTGGGTGACGTCGCGGTCGATGCCGCGGAAACCCTCGAGCAGTCCATTGGCCCCGAACACCGGAACCCCGCTCGACTCGAGCACCACCTCCGCGCCGCCCTTGTGCAGGTTCACGTTGAGCAGCTCGCGAAACGGGGCGCGGTCCCGAACGAACAGGGCGAACGCCGCCCTCACCCGGGTGGCCTCGGCGGGGCGCATGAAGTCGAACGCCGCGCGGCCGAGCACCTCAGCGACTTCGTAGCCGAGCAGGTCTTTCACCTTGGGGCTCACGTAGGTGTAGCGGCCCTCGGTGTCGACTTCCCACAACCAATCGGAGGTGACCTCGGCCAGCGCACGGAAATGTTCCGTCAGCGCCGGCAGCGGCAGGGCTTTGCTCGAGCGGGTTGGGCTCGCGATGTGACTTCCCCCGGAGATCACGTTTTCACCTGAGCCACCTGAAAAGCATTCGCTCGCTGATTCAGTTCAGCAGCTCTGGCAGTGCGAAGTACAGGTCGACGTCGGCGCCACATTCCACACAGCGCCCCCGCGCCACTCGGAGCCCCAGTCGGCTCGTTTCACCCAGGCCGAGCACCTCACCGCCGCAGGCGCAGCGCACAGTCTGCCGTGCCTCTTCGAGCACCGCGCGCGAGGTGAGCACCAGGGGGCGATCAGGCGACGAGCCGGGCATCGAGGCGCGCGCGCGGCGGCGGGACACTTCGACCAGCGAGCCGCGCAGCTTGCGAAAGCCCCAGACGGCGAGCGCGATCAACAAGGCGAGCAGCAGGAGATCCATCTGGCGCGCGTGTTAGCTTGCGCCGCCCTTCAGATGAAGACCTTCAACGTCAGCGCGCAGCTGGAGCCGCTCCTCGAACAGATGAGCCGAGACATGGCCGTGCCCGTGACCGGGCTGGTCAATCAGGCCCTCTTCAACTGGGCGAAGCTGCACGGCTATCTCGAGCCGGGCCTGGTGCCGCCGGCCGAACCGACGACCGCGCTGGTGCCGGTGATCGAAGAACCCGAGCCCCGCTTCGAGGCGATCCCCGACGGCACGCACCCCAGCATGGCCAGGCAGCGGCGCATCGTGCTGATGGTCAAGGGCCGCGAGGTCACCGTCGACAACGAGCGGTTCCTGGTGGGGCGCGACGTCAGCTGCGATCTCACCATCGAGTCACCGCGCATCAGCCGGCAACACGCGATCTTTCACGTGCTGCACGACGGGCTCGAGCTGGAAGATCTCGGGTCGTCGAACGGCACCTGGTCCGCGGGGCAGCGCATCGATCGCAAGAAGCTCGGGCACGGTGACGAGGTGCTGATCGGCGACACCCTGGTGCGGGTCGAGTTCAAGTAGCCGCCTCAGCTTAGCGGCAGTCCAGCTTGACCAGTACGGGCTCTCCTGCGGCCGCGCGCGTGCACCACGTGCCCTGGAGCACGAAGTCACCCGAGGTCTGGTCGACCCAGTCCCACCCGGAAGCGAGCTCGCCGCCCACCGTCACGGTGACGAGATCATTCGGGCCCAGGCGCGAACCCGTCGCCCAGGTGCACCGGCTCAGCCGGGTGCTGATCGCCTCGAGCGCCTCGGTGAGGGAGAGCTGGGTCGCACCTGAATAGAATTGATGCGCGGTGCCGGTGCGGGGCGCGCCGCCAGCGATGGCCATGTTGTCGAGCGTCTCGAGCACGGTGGTGCTGCTCGAGCCCACGCCCACCACGTAAGTGATGATGCCGCGTTCTTGCTTCAGGCGGCGCAGACCATCGATCGCCCGGTCCGCGTCGCGGCAATCGGTCGCGTCGCGGCAGACGGGAGGCACGCCCAATCGCGGGGCGGTGCAGTCGCAGGTGGTGGAATCGAGCGCCGGGTTGCAGTTCGGGTCTCCGTCGGTGATCAGCACCTGCGCCTGGCCCCGCACGGTGCCGAGCAGGTCAGCCGCGGCGTTGACGGCCTCGAACGTCGGAGTACCGCCGGCCGGCAGGCGGCTGAAACGCGCGAGCACCTGGGTGGCATTTCCGGGGCTCGGCATCAGCTCGATGGAACTTGGAGCCCCACAGGCGTCGTCGCCCGGGAACATCACCACGCCGAACGCGACCTGCTGATCGAAGTGGCTCAAGGTGCTCTGGAGGCTCGACCGCAGGACGTCCCAGCGCGTGGGGCCGGTGAGCGGCGTACCGAAGAGCCCGCCGGTGTTGCCCGCCAGATCGAAGAACATCGAGCCTGAACGATCGACCACCAGCATCACTGCGGGCACCCGCGGCTGCGGCGTGAGTTCACCGGTCATGCACGGAACCAGCGCCCGGCCCGCATCGGGCTCGGTGGGCACGAACGGGTAATGGACCAGCTCCGTCCGCCCGCAGGTGGCGCAGAGCACGGCGAGCATGACCCGGAGCAGCCGCATCACAAGGGGAAGATGACTCAAAGCGGCTGGTCGAGGAAGTCCGGCCGGAGATCGGTGATCTGACTCCAACTCGCGTTGATGCGATCGGGCCCCGGGTTGGCGCCGCCAAAGACGATGCCGAAGTCGATGCGCAGCACTTCCTTGTTGAGCTGCGGGAGCAACAGCCGAAAGCCGATGCCGAAGGTGTGCGTGGGGCTGAACACCGAATCGAACGCCGAGCCGACATCATAAAAGAGGACCAAGCCTAGCCAGTTGCTCCACAACTCGATGGGCCGCGCCCGGTATTCGAAGTTGCCGAGCACCATGTTCCGGCCGCTGAATTGCTCGGGGAACGCGCCCCGAAGGCCGTTGGAGCCGCCCAGCAGCAGCTGCCGGTTGTCGAGGTCGTTGCCTTTGAAGTCGACCAGCACGCGGCCGACGAAGCGCCCTCCCCAGAACAGCGGGCTGTAGTTCGACAGCTCGGCGGCGAAGCGGCGGTTGGCGGTGTCCTGGCCGGGCCGAATGCGCACGGCGCCCGCGACGGTGGCGGTGAGCAGATCGTCGCCCCGATACAGCCGGTACCGCAGCGAGGCCCCCAGCTCGACGAAGTTGCTCGGCGCGAACGGCAGCGGAAAGGCCCAGCGCGCCCCGCCCTGCGCGACCCAGCCGATCTGAAAATCTTCGCTCAGCTCGAAGGTGTCGATGTTCTTGAGCACCTTGTAGTCAGCCGGGTACGCGCGCACGTAGGCGGTCAGGTACGTCGCGTTCTCCGAGCGCGGCAGGTAGTGCGCGGTGAGCCAGTCGGCCTTCTCGCCTTCCACGAGCGACGGTTTGTACTGGCGCGAATAGGCACCCAGCGAAGCGCTGAGGTCGACCTTGATGGCGCGGCCGAAGCTGCGGGTGACCGTCGCCTCTCCGGCAAAATCGCGTACGTCGTAGACCAGCGGCACGGTCTCCCCACTCGACTCGTCGGGGTATGCCACCTGCCAGATGTTCGCCCCGCGGAATACCCGCCGCCGGCGCACGTTCCAGGTGCCGTTGGCCAGAAATCCCCATTCCTGATCGAGCGAGATGATCGGTCGGCCGAAGGTGACCTCGCCGGAAGTGCCTTCGAGCGCGCCGGTCTGGCGATTGAAGACCAGCCCCGCGGTCTCACCGAAGTACCAGCGCGAGCTCAAGAGCCGCCGCTCGACGAACAGCTGCCCCACCGAGAAGGTGTCGAGCCGCACGGTGGTGTTGACCGCCAGCTGCTGACCCCAGCCGTTGAAGTTCACCTCGATCAATTGCAGCTGCAGGAGCTGCAACAGCGAGCCGATGAGGATGAAGGAGTTCGAGAGCCGCAGGCTCCAGCGATCTTTCGTGACCACCAGCATCGCGATGCCGCCGTCGCGGCCCTTCACGGCGACCACCCGGGCCACCGCGAGTTGAAAGAGCCGCCGCAGGTTGCGCTCGGTTTCCGCGATGCGGTGCGCGTCCCACAGATCGCCGGCCGAGATCAGCACCTCGCGGCGAAGGACCTCTTCTCGCGTGCGCACGTGAATGAGGTTCAGGAACGACGGGTAGGGATCGCTTGGGGCGAAGACGTCCTCGCTGGAGACGAGGATCTCCTCGACGCGTTTGCCCTCGGGCGCGGGCTCGAGCTCGCGGCCGTGCTGGGAGAGACCCCAGGTCACCAGGCGGTCTTCGTAGCCGGTGTCCTGCGACACGGGAGCGGCAGCGAGGATCGCCGCCAGGAGCACCATCACGGGACGAAACCCTACCCCAAGTCACCCGCTTCCCTTTGGAGGAGAGGGGCTGGGCAGCGGGCAAACCCATGCTGCATTTCCCAGGCGGTCGCCGTCAGCACCCCGGGCACCGAATTCACGAAGCGCTCTCGAGGCGTGGCGCCCGTGGCCTGTTCATCCCACCGCGAGAGCAGCGAATGAACTGCGGTCCCCGGCTGCGCGCGCCGGCGCAGGTCTCTGGGCAACCAATCTCGAAAGAGCCAGGGAGAAAACCCGCGCTCGAAGTCGGTGTGAAACAGCAGCGCCTCGCGAGCGAGCCCACCTGAGCGCTTGCGCAACAACCACACGACCGTGACGTGCCCATCGGTATCGGTCGAGCCTTCGATCACCAGGCCGCCTTCGACCAGCCCCGCCCCCAGCGCTGCGTGAATCGCCGGCACTTCCTCTTCGCGATAGCCGCGCAGCACGTTCATCGCGCGCACGACCGCGGTGGGGGCCAGCTGCCCGCAGGTGTTGAAGTCACCCGCGAGGAGCTCGACTTCGAGGTCAGCTCGCGCTTCCCGCTCGATGCCAACGATCCGCAGATCCCTGCCGGATGAACGGAGCGCGCGCGCCAGCTCGAGGGTGGTGACCGGACTCTCGCCGTAGCCGACATCGACGATCGCGCCGCGACCCTCGAGCAGCTGTTTCTCATTCTCGATCAACCACGCATCGAGCGCAGCCAACCGGCCCGCGCGGGTGCGTCTCTTCAGGGGACGAGAACCGAGACCGACAGCGCTCCGGTCGCGACGGGCGCGGTGACGGTGCCCGTCGGAATCAGCTTCGCGCGCACGGAGTACGCACCATCAAGCTGCAGCCCGTCCTTGTCCTCGAGGGACAAGCTGGCGGAGTAGCTCTTCGACTGCCCGGCCTCGAGCGTCAGCGAAGTCAACGCGAAGGTACACGAGCGGCCTTCCGAGAGGCGGCGCACCACGGTGCCCGACATCGAGAGCAGCTCGACGTCGAACTGGCAGCCGGTGGAGAAGTTGAAGGTCTTCGCGCTCGAGCCGGTGTTGCGCACCTCGAAGGTGACGTGCGCCGCCGCGGTGTCCGCGTTGCTGGGGCACGGCTGGGTGATGCACCGAATGGTGTTGGGAACCGACACGTAGCTGGCCTTGTCGAGCGCGACGCGGGTGGTGATGTTCGTCTCCTGCGCCACCGGGAAGGTCTTGCCGCCGACGGTCGCGCTCACGAGCGTGAAGCGCAGGTTGTTGCCGGTGCGGAAGGCGACCGGGCCCATGTTCGGAACGAACGAGAGCTCGCTGATGGCCTGGGGCGCGCACAACGTGGTGGGCGACGAGACCTGCGCGAAGCCGATGGTGCGGGTGTCGGAGAAGCTGCCCGCGGTGGTGCTCACCGAGGTGCCCGTCGCGATGCGGCGGCCGATGAGCCCCGTGCAGACTTCACTCGAGGTGCGCCAGCTGGTGGTCGCGTAGCCGAAACGAACCAGGGGAACCCAGGCCGAGCCGCTCCACATCTGCAGCGTGGTCGAGCTGTCGCTGGCGAGGCCCAACCAGGTCGGGTTCGCGAACAGGCCGGTGACGAGCGCCGTGCCCTCGCTCGCGTCAGACACGCTCACGGTGCGGGTCGTGCCGGCGGCGGTCTTGAACGTCCAGCTGTTGCCGTTCTGCAGGGGGAACCAGGTCGACGAGCGGCTCGTGCTGGTGAGCTCGGCGTCGTACGACTCGGTGCCGTCGAGTTCGGAGTCGTCACCCACCACGGCCATCGCGTCGGGACCACAGGCGGCGAACATCGACAGCGTGACGAGGGACACCAGGATCGAGCGGTTCATGGATTCAGCCCCCAGGAGAAGACGGCAGGTGGGCATGCGTATGCCTATGTCCTACCTGCCCTGTCAACCCCGCTCAATCAGGGAAGGAACTCACGCTCACTTCCAGGCGAGCGTCAGCTCCACCCGTTCAGCGGCCGTCTTTTCCCACGTCGCGAACAGGGTCTTCTTGAAGAAGGCTTCGAAGAGGCTGCGCACCAGGCCCACGTAGAGCTGGAGCGGCAACACCTCTTCCTTGAACACCAGCTTGGCGCTCACCTCACCCGCCTCGGAGACGAAACGATTGCCCGGAGCGATCATCGGCTCGAGGGTGCTGAGCAGCGGCTTGAACAACGCGCGTGGGCCGGTGGTCTTGAACGCCTCGAGCGACTTCCCGAAGGGCGACTTGAGCAGCGCGTCCATCGTGTAGAGGCCGAGCTGTTCGAAGGCGTCGTCGACGCTCTGCACCTTGGGCGCGAGCAGCTCGACCGCCTTCCACAACAGCCTCAAGAACTCGGCCGTGGGGTAGGTGAGCGAGTCAACGTAGGCGCGGGGCTCGAGCGCGGCCTTTCGCACCTTGGGTTCCGCCGCCGGGCCCACCGAGCGCAACACCGCCGAGACGAGCGCGTTGAAGAACATGCCGCGCATGTGATGGCTGGGGAGCGTGCTCGCGATGCGCGCCTCGAGTTCCTTCACATCGAGCACGCGGGTCTGGTTCGCGCGCACCTTCTCGGCGGTCTTCACCTGCGGCGGCTCGATGGACACCGCCGACTTGTCGGTCGAGAGGGTGACCTCGCCCATCGGCAACGACGGCAGGTCGACGTCGTCGGGAAAGAGCTGCCGCATGAACGCGGCGAGGTGCGTGTTGGTGGCGGGCAGGCGTTGTTTGCTCAGCCAGCCTTCGATGGCCTTTTGGAAGGCGGCGGCGCTGGCGTAACGCTCGGGCAACTCGCGCGAGAGCGCCTTGAGCACGATGGGGTCGAGCGACTTGGGCACGGCGCGATCGAGCATCGAGGGCGGGTGGATCTCGGCGCCCACCACGGCCTGCAGGGTGTCGGTCTCGTTGTCGCGCTTGAAGAGGCGATCGGTGCACAGAATTTCCCAGAACACCGTGCCCAGGCCGAACACGTCGCTGCGGCCGTCGAGCTGTTTGCCGTAGGCCTGCTCAGGCGACATGTACGCGTACTTGCCCTTGATGATGCCGGTGGCGGTGCGCACCAGCTTGTTGGCTGCCTTGGCCACGCCGAAGTCGATCAGCTTCACCGTGCCGTTGAAGCCGATGAGAATGTTCTGCGGGCTGACGTCACGGTGAATGAGGTCGAGGGGCTGACCTGACGGCGTCTTGGCCTGGTGCGCGAAGTCGAGCGCAGCGGCGGCGTCGGCGATCACGCGGCACTTGAGCGCCAGCGGCATCGGGTTGCCCTTCTCGAGCCCGAACACCACCACGTCGCGCAAGGAGAGCCCGTGCACGTACTCCATGGCGATGAAGTACTCGCCCTTCTCTTCACCCAGGTCGTAGATCTGCGCGATGTTCGGGTGATTGAGGACCGCCGCGATGCGGGCCTCGTCGAAGAACATGTTCACGAATTCCTGGTCTTCGCGCAGGTGCTGCAAGAGCGTCTTGACCACGACGAGCTTCTCGAAGCCGACCGGGCCCTTCTGGCGCGCGAGGAAGACCTCGCCCATGCCCCCGACCGCGAGCTTCTTGACCAGCTGGTACTTGCCGAGCATCTGCGCCACGCGCGAGGGATACCACGAGTGGTCGCGCGGGGGACGCGTTCAACGACGCTCGGGCAGCACCCGGTTCACCGTCCAGTGCACCGGGCAGAAGCCCGTGAAGGCGCTCTGCAACATGATGGCGCCGGTGGCGGCGGTGAGCCACCCGAAGCGCGCGTCGACCAGCAGCGCCAGCGCGGTGGTCCCCAGCAGCAGCACGCCGATGATCCCGTCGTGGACCTTGATGTTCCTCGTCATGCGCACACGGTACGGCACGCAGGCCCCGGGCCCGTCGCAAGACATTGAGAATCCGATTCCTGAATTTGAGAACGCCGCGCGGGCTGACCGGCGCCGGGGGTGATCGGAACCCGAAGGCGTGGCATGAGCCCCGGTCATGGATGGATCAGCGTCACGAATGAAGCCGTTGGAGCGCCTGCGCATGCTCGAGGAACTGGGGCCCAAGCGGGTCACCGGCACCGCGCTCGAGAAGCAGGCCCAGGAAAAGCTCGGCGCTGAGCTGGAAGGGCTCGGGTTCAAGCTCGAGTGGCGCAAGCACTGGTGGACCCGCAGCATCTATGTCGGCCTGATGATGCACTTCGGGATCGCGGTGGTGGGAACGGCGCTCTTCTTCCGCTGGCCGCTGGCGGCGGCGGCGCTGCACCTGTTCGCGGCCCTCTCGTATTACCTCGAGGCGATGCGCATCACGCTGCTGCTGCGCGGCATGTTCCCGCGGGTGCAGTCACAGAACCTGTTGGCCACCCTGCCCGCGAAGAAGGCGATGCGAAGGCGGTTGGTGACGGTCGCCCACGTCGACGCGGCGTTCACCGGCATTCTCTTCAACCCCAGGCTCCTCACGCTGGCGACCAAGCGGCCGCCGAAGGGTTTCGGCTGGTTTCACAAGCAGCTGGGCGTGGGCACCGTCACAGTCGCGGTGCTCGGGGTTCTCGGGCTGGTCAGCGGTCTGGGCGTCTGGACCGCGCCGGGCTGGCTCATCGGCCTGCTGGCGATTCCTTCGACGCTCACCTTCCTGCTCAACCTCGACGTGAGCGTGCGCAACACCGTGGTGCCTGGCGCCGCGGACAACCTCTCGGGTTGCACCGGCAGCCTCGAGCTGGCCCACCGGCTGGTGAACACGCTGCCTGACGACGTCGAGCTGGTGGTGGTGATCTCCGGGTCGGAAGAAGCAGGCACCGGCGGCGCGCAGCGGCTGGCGCAGCAACTGGAGAAGAGCGGCGAGTGGAAGAAGGACGACACCTACGTGATCGGCCTCGACACGCTGTGCAACGGCACGCTTCGCTATCTGGAAGAAGGCGAGATGTACGCGATCGGCGTGCCCCCGAAGATGCTCGCCGCCATCGAAGCGACGAACGCCGTCAGCGAACTCAAGGCCACCAAGTACGTCATTCCCAGTGGGGCGAGCGACTCGTTGCCGTTCCTGGTGAAGGGCTGGGACACGGTGTGCCTGAGCTGCATCGACCCCGTGATCGGCGCGGCGCGGCACTACCACTCGACTTCTGACACCTGGTCGAACATCGATGAACGCGAGCTCGAGAGCAGCATCGACTACGCTGAGAAGTTCCTGCGCACGCTCGCGGTGAGCTGA
>JAYVNA010000555.1:0-3978 GCA_043758715.1 Archangium sp. | reverse complement strand
TGATGGAGGTGCTGATCCAGCCCAACGAGCTCGTGGTCGATGACAAAGAGAAGGTTCGCCTGCAGCGCAGCAACGAAGTGTCGCTGGCAGGCGGCGCGACGGGATCACTGCTGAGCGCGCAGACCGAGCATGAGATCGAGTTCCGCGTCGAGTGATGCGGAAGAGCGCTAAACGCGTGGTTGGCGCTTGCTGAGTCGATCTCGCTCCGCGCCGGTTTGCGCTGGTACCAGGCACGAAGGGCCGCGGCCGATCAGATCTTCCCGACCTGCCAGCTGGAGCGCTTCGCGCACGTCGTCCCAGTGCTCGGGGTTCCAGTAGAGGATCAGCGCCTTCTGCAGCCGCTTTTCCTTCAGGCCCTTGGCGACGAACACCGGCTCCATCTTCAGCGGGTCGATGCCGGTGTAATACATGCACGCGGCGACCGACATCGGCGTGGGAATGAAGTCCTGCACCTGCCGGGGCCGGCGACCGCTCTGCTTCAGCCAGAGCGCGAGCTCGATCATGTCTTCGAGCGTCGAGCCCGGGTGGCCCGAGATGAAATACGGAATGTCGTACTGCTCTTTTCCAGCGGCCTTCGACTCGCAGGCGAACATCTCCTGAAAGCGCTCGTAGGAGGCGATGCCGGGCTTCTTCATCTTTTCCAAAACCCGCGGGCTCACGTGCTCAGGCGCGACCGAGAGCTGACCGCCGGTGTGAAAGCTCGCCAGCTCCTTGACGTATTCGGGGCTGAGCTCGGCGAGATCGTAGCGAACGCCTGAAGCGATGAAGACGTGCTTCACGCCTTCTTCTTTCTTCACCTCACGCATCAGCTCGATCAACGGCCCGTGATCGGTGCCGAGGTTTTCGCACACGCCGGGGTGCACGCAGGACAGCTTGCGGCACTTCGACTCGATCACCTCCGACTTGCACTTGAGCTGGTACATGTTGGCGGTCGGGCCGCCGAGATCGGTCACGGTGCCGCGGAAGTCACCCATGCGCCGCAACGCGCGGATCTCCCGCAGCACGCTGCCCGCAGAGCGGTTCTGGATGACGCGTCCTTCGTGTTCGGTGATCGAGCAGAACGTGCAGCCGCCGAAGCAGCCGCGCATCAGCACCACCGAGTGCTTCACGATCTCGAAAGCGGGAATGCCTTCGCTGCCGTACATCGGGTGCGCCGCGCGGTTGAACGGCAGATCGTACAGCTCGTCCATCGCGACGTTGGCGAGGCCCTTGGAGGTGTCACCCTCCCCGCTCCCGAGCGGAAACGCCGGCGGGTTGAAGTACACGCCGCGATCGCCGTGACGCTGCAGCAGCGGCCGCGCGTTGCCGGGGTTGGTCTCCCGCTGAAACGCGCCGGTCATTCGGGCGAACTCGGTGAGATCGGTCGAGACCATCTCGAAGCTCGGCAGCACCACCGTCCTTTTATCGCTCACGCGCTGCGCGGGATCGGTTTCCAGGCGCTTGGTCTCTTCGTTGTTGATGAGGAACGCCGTGCCGCGAATGTCGCGCAGCTCCTTGACCTTCTCGCCGCGGTTGAGCCGATCGGCGATCTCCCAGATGGGCCGCTCGCCCATGCCGAACACCAGCAAGTCAGCCTTGGCGTCGAGGAGGATCGACTTGCGAAGCTTGTCGCTCCAGTAGTCGTAGTGCGCGATGCGGCGAAGGGAGGCCTCGATGCCGCCCAGCACCACGGGCACGTCGGGGAACGCTTCCCGGCAGCGCTGCGCGTAGACGATGGTGGCGCGATCGGGCCGGCAGCCGGTGCGGCCACCCGGCGAATACTGATCTTCGCTGCGGTTCTTCTTTTGAGCCGTCAGCCGGTTCAGCATCGAGTCCATGTTGCCGGCAGCGACGCCGAAGAACAGACGCGGCTTGCCCAGCTCCTTGAACGGCTCGGCGGACTGCCAATCAGGCTGCGCAATGAGCCCGACCTTGAACCCGCGACCTTCGAGGAAGCGGGCGATCAGCGGAGGGCCGAACGCCGGGTGATCGACGTAGGCATCGCCACTGACGATGACGATGTCGCACTGTTCCCAACCGCGCGCGTCGAGGTCGGCCCGGGTGACCGGCAGAAAGGGATACGGGTGCTGCTTCTTCATCACCCGCTACCCCTATCCCAAGTTCACCAGGAAGCGCGAACCCCGGCGAACGCGCCAATCTGCCAGGCCAGCCCACCGGCCAGCTTGGTCGAGGTGCCGCCGTTCACGTGGAAGGTGAAGAACTTGTAGCTGACCTCGAGATCACCCACGAGCCGGGCGGCGTCGAGCTGGTTGCCCAGGGGCAGGTAGTTCACCCCGAAGACCACCCGGGTCTCGTGGTTGTCCACGAAGGCCACCACCAAGGCCGGGCCCACCCCACCGCGCACGGCGGCTGGAGCGGTCGGGGTCGAGGTCGCGGGGTCGAACACCCGAAGCTCACCCGCGAGACCCAGGCCCACGCTGCCAAAGTAGTAGCGGGCGGTGAGCAACGAGTCGATGGCGGAGCTGGCCGGGCCCACGATGCTGCCCGAGTAGCGGCCCCACAAACGCAGCTCGAAACCCGAGGCCATGCCTTCCGGCGGGGCGGTGCCCCAGAACCCGAAGTGGACCGCGGCCATCACGCCCAGCGAAGCGCCGGTGTCGATCGCCCCACCACCGCCCGCGATCAGGATCGAACCCGACCCGCGCTCGAAGGAGTCGTCGATCACGATCGCGTCGGCGCGCTGATGGGCCTGGAAGAGCTGTTTCTCAGCCTCGACCCGGTTCCGCTCGGCCTGGGCCGCTTCGCCCACCGCGGCCTGCGCAATGGCCGGGCTCGAGCTGACGGCATCGATGGCTGCCTGCTTCTTGAGCGCCTCTTCGTCCTTCGCGCGCTTGAAGTTCGCTTCGGCGTCGCTCACCAGGCGTTCCTTGGTGATGCGGGCGGTGGCCACCCGGGAATCGCGCTCGGTGACGATGCGCTTCTCTTCAGTTTCCTTCTGGGCGCGGGCGGCCTCTTCCTTCTCCTGCTTGGCCTTGGCCTCCGCGAGCTCCTTTTCCTTCTGACGGGCGACCTCGGCTTCGGCGCGTTCCTTCTGGCGGGTCTGCTCGGCGTCGGCGCGCTCCTTCTTGCGCTCCTCTTCGGCTTTGAGCGCCATCGCCTGTGCGCCCTTCCGCTCGTTCTCGCGCTCCTCCCGCGCCCGCAGCTCAGCCTCTTCGCGCTTCTTCACCTCGCGCTCGGCGTTCTCCTTCTGATCCTTCTGGCGGCGAACCTCGGCCTCAGCCGCCTCGCGGGCCTGCTTCTCGGCTTCGGCCTTCGCGCTCGCGGCTTCCTGCGCCTGCTTGAGCTTGAGTGCTTCCGCGGCCGTCAGCGCCGATGAGGTGGCCAGCAGCCGTTCAGATTCCGCCTTCGCCTGGGCCGACTTCGCCTCGTCGTTGGCCGCGCGCTCCTTGCACTTCTGGAGCTGCGACTGCGTCCAGCGCGCGTACAGCTGGTATTCCTGGAAGATCGAGTCGCGCCGGGTCGACTGCACCATGCGACGCTGGGCCGCGGCGGTGAGCGTGGGCACGTCGACGTTGCACGAGGCGTCGGAGGCGATGGTGGCGGCCCCGAAGGTGCGCGTCATCGGGTAGCTCGCGCCGTTGTACGGCAGCAGCATGTCGCGCAGCCACTGCCCCTCGTCGAAGCCGACCTGCTTCTGAATGGTGCTGGTCAGCATGGTGGCGCACTCCAGGCGAACCTGGTCACAGGTCTCCCCGCGTTCGGCACACACGCCCGCCGCCTTGGTGAAGGTCAGCCCGAGCACCTTGTCCTGGGCCATGGCCGCCACCAGCGGCGCGGTGTCGCGAACACGAGGTGGCTCACAGGGGTCAGCGGCCGTGACTGCGGAGACGACGAGAGACATGAACAGCATGGGTCACTCCAGGTGAATCATTTGGTCAGGGAGAAGACGCCCGGAATCCCGCCATCCGTCGTCTCGCGGTACCGCAGGGTCGAGCCGGTGATGCAGCTGTCGTAGGTATCCGGGGTCCCGCCATCGCC
>JAYVNA010000554.1:0-12123 GCA_043758715.1 Archangium sp. | reverse complement strand
CGCTGCTGATCTGGGTGGTCAACCGCGCGGGCGGCGTGGGGCCGATGCTGCAGCAGCCTTCGCGCTTCTCCACCGTGGGGGAATTCTGGAAGGTCTTCATTCCCTCGCTCACCGGCATGGTGGGCTTCTGGGCCACGCTCTCGCTCAACATTCCCGACTTCACCCGCTTCGGAAAAGGCCAGCGCGAACAGATGCTCGGTCAGACGCTCGGGCTGCCGACCACCATGGTGTTGTTCAGCGCGATGGGCGTGGTGATCACCAGCGCTGCGCAGTCGCTGTTGCGCGGGGTCGACGCCAGCAAGCTGTGGGACCCGGTGGTGATCCTCTCGCACCTCACTTCACCGGTACCGCCGCCGGGTATGGCGCTGCCGCTGATCGAGAGCGGGGGCGTGCGGTTGCTGGTGGCGATCATCGCGTTGTTCGGCGTGGCGGTGGCGACCATCTCGGTGAACATCGCGGCCAACGTGGTGAGCCCGGCAAACGACTTCGCGAACCTCGCGCCGCGGCTGATCAGCTTCAAGATGGGCGGCGTGATCACCGGGGTGCTCGGCATCGTGATGATGCCGTGGAAGTTCCTCGCGACCGCCGACACGTACATCTTCAATTGGCTCATCGGCTACTCGGCGCTGCTGGGGCCGATCGCCGGCATCATGGTGATGGACTACTGGGCGCTGCGAAAGACCGAGCTCGACGTGGCTGAGCTCTATCGGCCCAAGGGGAAGTACGCCGGGTACAACGTGCCGGCGATCGCGGCGTTGATCATCGGCGTGTTGCCCAACGTGCCGGGGTTCTTGAAGAGCGCGGGCTTCATCACCGGCGAGAAGAACTTCTTCGATGAGATCTACGTGTACGCGTGGTTCATCGGCTTCGGGTTGTCGGCCGCGCTGTACCTCGCGCTGATGAAGGCGATGCCGCCGAAGAAGTGAGGGCGGAAGGCAAACGCCCTCATGAACAAGAAGGTGTGACTACTTCAGCGTGAAGTCGAGCTGGTTGGTGAGCCGGGTGGTGAGCGCGCCCTGGAGCAGCGACATCACCAGGTCGAAGGCGAACAGAAAGCCGCCTTGAATCAGCAGCGCCTGACCCACGCCCACCATGCGCTCGTCGTGCGTGGCATCGCCCCGTTGCCACAGGAAGGCGGCGGTGGCGACGTAGCCGAGGTCGAGCGCTGCGTTGACCGCGAAGACCGCCGATGACGAGCTCGAGGCCTGGAACGATTGTTTCGGGTCGAAGGCCGCGGGGTCGGCCTTCCACTGGGTGGCGAGCCCGATGACGGACAGCGCGAGGTTGACCGTGTTCCACAGCAGGTTTCCCAGGTGCAACCAGCGGGTGCGGTCGTCTTTCGCCAGCGCGGCGCCGATGGCTCCGACCCCGATGTTGGTCACCGCCCAGCCGCCGAGCACGCCCAGCCCCACGCCCTGCGTCTGCAGTCGCTCGGCGTTCCACGCGGGGAGATCGAAGGGTTGCGCGACGGAAAGGGAGACCACCAGAGCCAGGATCATGGACCGGTGTAGCCACCACGCGCGCGGGGCGCACGACTGACGAACGACGTGTGGACGATGGTGATTCGCCGATCAGCGGACATGAAAAAGGCCGCTCCGGAAAGATCCAGAGCGGCTCGGGCCGGCGAGGTCAGACGTTGATCAGTCCTTCTTCTCGCCGCGCTTTTTGACCTCTTCGATCATCTTCTGCATGTTGCCGGTGATCATGCCCATCATCGTGTTCTGGTTCTGCTTGTAGCCAATGCCGTTCGCGAGCTTCTTGTAGTCGGCGTCGGTCATGCCCTCGGGCGCGTTGTCACCGAGCCGACCGAGCGCTTCGCTCGCTTCCTTGAGTTCCTTGGGGGTCGGGAAGGGCTTGTTCAACGTCTTCGAGACGAGATCGCGGTCAGCGCCGGCGGGGAAACGCTCGAGCTGCGCGTTCGCCTCGGTGATGGCCCTGGCGGGGGTCGACGTGGGGGGCGGAGCGGCCGTCGCAAAGCTGCTGCTGCTGCCGTAGCCATCAGCGGCCGGGGCCTGCTGCGCCTGGGTGGCGGGCCTGGCCTGCGTCGTCGGAGTGGACGTCACGACAGGAGCGGAACGGGGACCATTGATGGCGACCATGAGGGTATTTTCGCACAGCCCGGGAATTTGTTGTCTGCGAGGCGTAAGTCATTGAATTGTAAGCGCAATCGACTCCCGACCTGATCCCACCGCAACAGCCCTTGGGAAGGCGCGCGGGACGTGGCCTCATGCCCTCCGGTGAGGGTGAAGAGCGCAGCCAGCCAGTCGATGCCCGCGGCCCTCGCGCTTGCGAGAGTGCTGCGGGTGACGCCGCGCGAGGCGCTGCAGCTGTTGAGCGAGGCCCGCGTGCTCCCCGCCGAGTTCGACGCCGCCACCGCCGAGAGCACCTGCGTCGCCTTGCGCAGCCACGGGGTCGAGGCCGCGAGCCTCGAGGTGCCGCACACCACCCGCCGCTGCACCGCGCATCCTTCTCTGACCGGAGAAGCACCGTGCGACGACTGCCGCACCCTGGTGTGCCCCCTGTGTCTGCCGGTCTGTCGCAGCTGCGCGGCCCGCCGTGCTTCCTCAGCTCGCTTCAAGCGGCTGCGCGTCGGCGTGTTGCTTCTGGTGCTGGTGGGCATCGCCAGCTGGGCGGGGCTGCGGCAACGCAGGCTCGATCGCCGCGTGACCTGGGCACGGCCGCTGAAGATCGCCGTGGTGCTGGTGAGCGCGCAGCCCATCAACGACGAGGTGAAACGCGCGTGGGCTGAAGGGCTCGAGACCCTGGATGCCTGGTTCGCGGGTGAAGCGCAGCGCGTGGGCCTGCCCCTCGCTGCACCCGTGCACTTCGAATTGGCGCCCTCGACCGTGCTCGCCGAAGCACCAGAACCCCCGGAGCAGAGCGGACGATTTCTCGAAGACTCCGGGCACGCCCTCTCGCTTCGTTCGCAGCTGACGGAGCTGGCCGCGCGCGGAAATGCACCGGGCCTCTTCGACGTGCGGTTGATCGTCGCGCTGCGCCAGGGCGCACGCCACCTGGTCGAAGGCGCGGGAGAAGCGGGCGGCACCATCGGCCTCGTGGAAGGGACCGCGGGCGACACCCAGCTCACCCTCGAGCTGACCGCCGTCGCGCACGAGCTGCTGCACTGCCTGGGCGCGCGCGATGCGTACGACGCCCAGGGCCACGCGCTGCCCCGCGGCCTGGTGGAACCCGAGCTCGGTTTTCCGCAGCACTTTGCCGAGGTGATGGTGGGTGAAGTGCCGCTCGCACCCGGTCAGGGCCGCAACCCCAAATCTCTCGACGAAGTGCGCGTGGGTGACGAGACGGCGCGCGAGGTGGGTTGGCTTCGGTAATGTGGAGGCATGGCTGACGAGCCGCCGGTGGAATCACCTTACGCGCTGGCGAAGCGGCTTCACGCGCAGGGTACGGGCGGCCCCGAAGTCGAACGCGCGCTCCGAGAGCGGGGCCTCGACGCCGATGAAGCCCACATCGCTGCGCGCGCGGGCCGGGGAGAAGCGGGCGTCGCTCCCGGAGCGCCTGTGCCGGAGCTCGAGCGCGAGCTGCCGGCGGAACCTCCGAGCGAGGCCCCGGCGCATCCCTGCCCGCGCCACCTGGAGTGGCCGGTGATCGCGACCTGCCCCCGGTGCGGCCGCTTCGTCTGCGCGCGGTGTGTGACCGAGGCCGGCTTGCTGCGGCTGCCTGACTCGAAGCAGTGCCCCGAGTGCGAAGCGCGCGCGCCGGTGGGCAAGGGCATCTCCGGGTGGTTGGTGTTGCCGGCGATTCACATCGCGGTGGTCGCGCCCCTCAGTGGCGTCGCCGCCCTGGTGCAAGACGTGATGGCCCTGCCCAAGGTGTCGGGCGCGCTGCTGGCGCCGGTGCTGATCGAGGCCTCGTTCTACGCGTCGTACCTGGCGTTCGCGCTCTACACGGCCATCGCGTTCTTCCAGAAGAAGCAGCGCGCCGTGATGTTGATGATCATCTTCTACGTGCTGGCCATCATGTCGGCGTTGCTGTCGATCGCGCTCACCGGGTGGATCGAAGGCATCACCGGAAATAAGGTGCCCGACCCGGAAGGCACGACCCAGACGGTGCGAGCGATCGGGACCAGCACCATCTGGATCGCGTATTTCCTGCAGAGCAAACGGGTGAAGGCCACCTTCGTCGCGCCCTGAAGCGTAAGGTCGTTTGATGGCGGAAGACGTCGAGGCGCAGCTCGCCCACGGATCGTGGATTCCGAAGCTGCGCCGGGAGCTGGTGATCAGGGCCTTTCACGAAGGCACCGCGGAGACCCGGGCCCTGCTCTCATTCACCCTCGCCACCCGCAGCCTGGCGGCGCTCGATTTCTGGCGCGAGTTGATCGCGTTGATCCACCCGAAAGATCCACGGCGGCAGGTGACCGCGGCGCTGGCCCAGCACGGCGTGACCATCTCGGTGGCGCGCACGGCCAGCCCCCGCGAGGTGAGCGACGCGTTTCTCGAGCTCGCGAACGCGCAGCCTTCGGAGGTGCCCGCGGTGCGCGCGCGGATTCTCGCCCTGGGCTCGGGCGCCTCGCTCGCGAACGCGCACGGCATCTACGTCTCGGCCACGCGCAAGGCGAAGCCGGAAGCGCTGCCCAGAGAACCTCCGCACCTCGGCGGCCCCACGCCGGAGCTGACGGTGTTCGAGACGGTCGAGGTTGCGCTCACGATGGCCCGGCTGGCGCTCTCGAAGAAACCCAACGCCGAAGGCGACGCCCTCGTCGCGCTCGCGAGCCAGCAACTGGCGTGGGCGCGCCGGGCCCAGAAGACCGCGGCTCCCACCTCCACTCCGATGGTGCCGCAGACCTCGAGAACGAAAGGGCCGGGCTTCGCGCTCGCCCGCGCCGCGTTGATGGAGGCCTGCAACCTCGACCACGTGAGCGCCCGCGGCACCTCGATCAAATCAGCGGTGCAGTGGGGCCTCGAGCTGGGTGAGGCGTGGTGGTTGGGGGAACTCGACGAGGCGATCATGCGCTCCGACGCGCGGGCAGCGTGGGAACGGCGCCGTCAGAGCACCTCGAGCCCGGTGGAGCACCTGGTGTGGCGCGGCGGTGACGACACCACCCGCCTCTGGCTGGTGCGGTTGCAATCGAAGTCGTACGCGTTGCTGGCGAAGCTCGGCCGCAAATGGTCGAGCCTCGAGGGCGATCTGCAGTCGGTTGCTGCGACGGTGCCCGATGCCTGGTTTGCCCGGGCGATGCCGGTGATCGAGAAACGCCGCTGATCAGCGGCAGTAGTCGGCAGTGAAGCTGCCGGTGAGCGGCGCCGACACCCCGCCGTCTTCGATGGCGAACTTCACGTCGAAGTTGCCGGTGACCGAACACGTCGCCACGGTCAGCAGCGTCACGGTGCCTTCAGAGACGATCAACGCGCCACCATCGAGCACGGCGTAGCCGAAGAACGACGAGCCTCCATCGGCGTGAGCCGAGTCGACGTAGGTGCCGGGGCCGACGCGATCGGCGCCGGTGGCATTGAGGGTCGCGAACAAGCCTTCGCTGGTTCCCCCGTCGCGGCGCCCGGCGCAGGACACCATCTCGCGCAGGATCGAGACATCGAGGGTGGCCCCGGTAATTCCGGCGTCGGGCGGAATGGTCTGGGCCGAGCGCTGGTAGACCGAGCCCACCGAGAAGGCATGCGCACCCTGGTTGGTGCCCCGCCCCGTGGGGTTCACGCTCGCCTGACAGCTGACGCCCGAATCGGGATCATTGCTCGGCAACGGCACCGAGAAGCAGCTGGACATCGAGACGACACAGAGCGCGACCAGGATCGACTTCATGAGGGGGCGGCGCGTGCAATTGACGTGCGCGGCCGCAACCGCCTGATGATCAATGGCTGGTGCGCGCGCGCGCAGGGGCATCGCGACCGATTCGCCATGGTGGCAGCGTCGCCTTCAGCAACGACGCACCCGCGCGGCGAACCACGAACGTGCGTTCCTTCACGTCGTCCTTGAGCGAGTTCATCTTGCAGTCGCCATCGACGGCGCCCCAGTAGAAGGTCACGTCGGTCGCCGTCGTCGCGGCGGGCGGAGTCCAATAGAACTTCCAGGTGGTGCGCGCGGTGCCGTAACCCGCGACCGCGTGGCAATCGCCGGCCATGAAGGTGGTGCCGCCGGTGGCCGGCAGGCTGCCGTTGCAGTTGGCGCTGCTCAGCCCGGTCAGACAGGCGTTGCTCCTCTGCCCGGTGTCCGACTCGAGGAGGCCGAAGGTGTTGCCCGCGGGGTCTTCGGCGGTGGCGGTGAAGGTGTTGATGTTCTCGGCGGTGCCGCAGCCGGACAGGCCGAGGTACTCCCCGACGAGCGTCACCGTCACTTCGTAGCGCTGCCCCGGCGTGAAGGTCTTCACGGTGCCCACGGTGCCGAGCGCGGGAACGAAGGTGAGCGTGGTGTCGATCTGCCCGCGCGCGGGCGTGGTGAGCGTCTCGAGGTGGCAGGCCGAACAGGTGACCGAATAATCGCGCTTCCCCCCGGTGGCGAAGAGCCCGCCGCCGCCTGCTTCGTCAGCGACGGAGGTGGTGGTGTTGGTCCAGTTGCAGGGAATTTCCCAGGCGCTGGCGGGAAGCGCCATCAGCGAAACGAGCGAGATGATCAGGAGCTTGGGCATGGTCATGGCTCAGTTCGGGTTGGTGACGCAGGTGGCGAGGGTCGCGCCTTGCAGCCATTGCAGCAGGGCCTGGTAGCGGGGGTCGGTGGTGTCTGCGAACACCTTCACGCCCGCGTGGGCGGACGCGCTGCCCTTGAGCGGCATGGTGAGCAGCGTCGCCTCGGGGGGCGTGACGCCGATCAGCGTGGCGCGGGCGTTGTCGAAGTTGGTCGTCCATTCGCGGGTGGTGAGCGGCGCCCGGCCCGAGCAGTGGTGATTGGCCGAGCTGACCACCTGCGCCGAGACCATCACGCTGCAGTCCTGGTTGCAGATGCCTCCGCACACCGGCTCGTCGCTGCGCAGGCGACCGCGCGCATAGACCTTGTACGGGCGGCCCGCTTCCTTGCCGTGACAGCCAATCATCGCGCAGGTGAGATCGACCACCGGCTGCACCCAGCACTTGTAGAAGTTGAGGTCGAGGCTCGGCAGCGCCGTGGGGCCTTCGTCGGGTTTTCCTGCGGTGATGCCGCAGACATTCGAGTCGAGGCAGCTGCGGGTGCCCTGCCGGTTCGTGACTTCCCAGGCGCTGCACGACCAGTTCGGCGTGCACCCGGCTCCTCCGCCGCCCGTCGAGGCCGCGCCGCCGCCACCCGACCCGCCGCCGACAGCCGAGCCGCCGCCCGCTGATCCACCACCCATTCCGCCGCCCGACCCGGCGTCTGGGTTGAGGAGCGGATTTTCGAGCTGGGGGCAACCCGCGAGCAGCAGCACGGCGAACAACCGGGCCAACGAGTGCATCTTTGAAGTGTTGCACAGCCGAGTGGCGATACGCTCGCGCGTATGCAAACGCGGCAGAGCTGGAGCGGATGGACGAAGTGGAACGGAACCATCAAGCAGACCCTGGACGACGCGCAGAAGGCGGCGGCAGGCGACGCTTCCATCGCCGAGTTCCGGCGGCGCGCCGGCACCAAGCCGACCAGTGGCGTGCTCGACATCTACTCGCTGGGTGAGAAGGCGCTGGCGGGCAACTGCTGGGTGCTCAGCCCCGACGAGCTGCACGAACACTTCGGGTCGAAGGCGCCGCACAAGCGGGCCATCGAAGGTGGCATCGAGTCGTTCCTCGCGAAGCTGGGCAAGGGTGAGCAGGTCGCCATCACCGCCTGGGACCGCGGCCTGCCCACGTCGGTGCTGTTCGCGGGCTGGAACAGCTGAGAGGGCTCGCGTTCAAGCAGCCTTGAGGGACGCAGCGGTTCGGGTCTGCGGCGTTGCTCGATTCGCAAAGGCCCTCGACGCGAGACAAGGACGCTCACGGGACGAAGTGGCGAGCTCACGCGGAGCCCAGCCGGCCTGCCCGTTTTCGCGCGTCACCGCGGATGACCACCCTCGTCATCCGTGGCGACGTCGAAAAAAGGGTCCACCCCCCGGACCTCGTCAATTGAGGATCCTCGCCCGAAGCTCGAGAGCCTTTGCGGGGTGGGCACCGTTGCAGCTCTCAAAATGCCACGCCCCTTCAGGCTTTTGACCGATCAGCGCTTGAAGATCAGCGTCTCGCCCGACTGGAGCTGAAACACCACGAAGGGCCCGGCGACCGCCTGCCGCGCCACGACGCCGTCCACGCGCCACGCTTCAAACGAGAGATCATCCTCTCGCACCGCCACCAGCATCCCGTTCCACGCGAAGGCCGGGTAGGGCTGGCGCGCATCCATCAGCGCGCTGCCCTGGGCGGGAACGAACAGCACCTGCGGCACGCCGCCATCGCTCGAGACGCGGGCCTGCCCCACCACGCCGCTCTCCACCCCGCGCAGCCACAGCGCGCTGCCTTCGCCCGCGGCCGACTGCAGCGGCGTCTCGACGCACGACACCGAAGCGTCCGGCGCGCCCGCACACACCCGCGTTCCCGTCGACCAACCCACCACCTCGCCCGCGAGCGCGAGGCCCGGGCCGCTGATGGGAGCGAAAGCGGGGTCGACGTTCCACCGGCGTTCCGACAAGCCGCCATCAGCCCCCACCCTCACCTCGAGAAAGCCGTCCCCGCTGCCCATCAACCAGCGATCTTCGGTGACGCTCACCGCGCCCGTGCCGATGGGCACCGACAGCTCGGTGCGCGTGAGCCCGCCGTCGAGCTCGACCACCCGCGAGAGGGTCGAGCTCGTCCACGACCAACCCACCTCACCTGCCGTCTTGAGGCCTGCCACCTGCTCGGTCGCCACCACCGCCCCACCGCGCGAGAGCTCGAGCCGCGTGCCGCGCCGACACCACACCGCATCGCCCAGCGGCGCCACCTCGTCACACAGCGCGCCCAGCCGGGTGCTCACCCAGAGCACGTCAGCGCTGCGATCGCGCGCCACCTGCTGCTGCCGGCTCGCCAGGCCCAGCGCGGGCTCGAAGCGGGCGGTGAAGTAGTGCACGCCCGCGCTCGTCGGCGTGAAGGTGATGCGCGTGCCGTAGCCCAGCGTGTTGCTCGACGAAGGCTCGCTGTGCACGTGCGCCACCGGTTGGTTCTGGGCGTCGAGCACCTCGGTGACCACCGCCGTCGCGACCGGGTTTCCCTTCGGGCAGAACACCGCGGGCGGCAGCAGCAGCCCGACCTCGGTCACTTCCCCGGTAAGCGAGACGAGAATCGGCTGCACCAGGGTTCCAGTGCCACTGGCCGCGCAGGGCTCCAGCCGGCGGATCGGTCCGCAGCCAGCGAGCAACCAACCCAGAAGAACGAGGCCGCGCATGGAGCCTCACCATCGTAGTCACAGACGGTGGTGTCTCCGCACTACCCGGAGTACATGCGGCCGCCTCACCCTTACCCGGAGTTCCCATGTTCGGACGTGTCGTGAGTGCGCTGCTGGTGGTTGGTGCGATGGCGAGTGTCGGGTGCAAGAAGGCAGTGCCTGAGGCCGACCTGAGTGCGCCCCGCGTGCTGCTGTTGCCGGAGCAGCATGACCCCGCTGAAGTGCGCGCCGCCATCATCAGCGGCATGCAGGCGCGCGGTTGGCAGGCCGAGGCCGAGAACCCCGGCGACATCATCGCGCGGCTCGCTCACAAGGGAGCCACCATTCGCGTCGACCTCACCTGGGCGCCCGATCGCGTCACCATCAAGGGCCTGGAAGCCGACGGCGCGGGCAAGGGCTACGACAAGTGGGTCGGCAATCTCGAAGCGAGCATTCGCGACCAGCTGAAGAGGCCTGAGGTGGTGGTGGTCGCGCCTCCGCCCCCTCCCGCGGTCACCCCCCCGCCCACGATGGCGGTGTTCGAAGCCAAGCAGAAGCCTGACGCAGTGAAGCTCGCCCTGCAGCGCGCGCTCTCGCAGCACAGCTGGGTCATCGAGAAGGACGAAGGCGGCGCCATCATCGCGCGCCTCAACCACCGCAAGGGTTTGGTGCGCGTGCGCATCTCGTACGACGCCACTCAGGCCACCATCACCTACGTCGAGAGCCAGGAGCTCAGCTTCGACGGCGGTGGCCGCTCCGACGAATACGAGAAGTGGATGCGCAACCTCGTCGACTCGATTCGCGGCAACACCCGCACCTGACGGGCCCGAAGTTCACGGCTGAGCGGAGGCGTCGATCTCCCTCAGCCGTTGCCTCAGGCCAAGCACCTTCGCCGAGTAGCCATTGGCGGGGTTCTGGCCCGAAGCGATGAGGTCGTTCACCTGGCTGGGGCCGCGGTTGTACGCCGTCAGGGTCAGGTCGACGCTGTCGTAGAGCTGCTGGTAGTGCTGGAGGATCTGCACGCCGGCGTGAATCGACGTCTCGGGCTCGGTGAGATCGTCGAGCTCGAGCACCTTCTTCCACAGCGGCATCACCTGCATCAGCCCCACGGCGCCCACGGGCGAGACCGCGCGCGGGTTGAAGTCGGACTCCACCGAGATGATGGACAACACCAGGTTGGGGTCTTGCCCGGTGAGCAGGCACTCGCGCTGCACCGCGTTGGCGATGCGCCGCGCCAGCCCGTGAGGGAGGGTCGGCTTCAAGATGAGCAGCTTGAAGAAGAGCGACTCTTCCCGCGCGTGGCTCGAGACCGCCGCCCTCACGTCACCCAGCCCGTCGGCCAGCGCGCGCGACTGATCACCCAGGCGCTCGAGGCCGGTGGCGTAGCGCTGGGTGGCCTGAGCGTACGCCTGCGTGTTCTGCGTGAGCCGCTCCAGCCGGGCTTGCAGCGTGAGCGCCGCCGCGCCGGCGCCGAGCGCGAGCCCACCGTTGAGCATCAGGCTGATGATGAACAACCGCGCAGGGACCACCCCCGGCTTCTTCTTCGTGGCCACCGAGGGCAGCTGCAGCGAGGAGACGACCGTGAGCGTGGGCGCATGATCCATGAGACGCACTCCCTGTCGAACGGCGTGGCGAACGGCACTGCGACGGGAGCGACGCACTGCCAGTCTGATGCCATGCGCCGCTTGCCCCGGCCGCACGCGCACGCAGATTTGCCGAGGCCGGGCCGCGGGCGCTTTCAGCCACTTCCAAAAACGCTGACGGAAATTCTGCGCGGCCCTCGCGACTTGTGGGGACGAAAGGAATTCGCCCGCGCTACGCGGTGAGCAGCTCGAGTTCCCGGGCCAGCGCTTCCATCGAGTAGGGCTTCGAGAGGAAGCTGCGCACGCCCAGCTCGAGAATGGCCTCGACCTCTTCGTTCATCGAGTAGCCCGACATCAACAGCACCCGCACTCCGGGAGAGAGCGCCCGCAAGGCGAGGTAGGTGTCGCGGCCACTGAGCCCGGGCATCACGAGATCGAGCACCACCCCGCTGATGCGCGCGCCGTGTTGCCGGAAGACCTCGACCGCCTGCGCGCCGCTGCTGGCTTCGAGCACCTCGTACCCGAGCTTTCGAGTCGCACCCATGAGCGCCATGCGAACGATCTGATCATCGTCGACGACCAGGATGGTGCCGTGGCCCTTCACGCGTGTCGTCACGGCGGGCGGGGGCACCGCGGCCACCAGCGCCGGGCCCGCGGGCAGGAACACCCGCATGGTGGTGCCGGCGTTGCCCAGCCCCGGGGCGATCTCGATGGCACCCTGGTGCGCTTCGATCACCCCGAGCACGGTGGGCAGGCCCAGGCCGGTGCCGCGATCAGGCCCGCGGGTCTTGGTGGTGTAATACGGTTCGAACACCCGCTCGCGGTCGGCAGGAAGAATGCCCGGCCCGTCGTCGGCGACCTCGAACACCACGGTGCGCCCGGGCGCGAGGCTGCCGGTGACGCCCAGCGGAACCGCGGTGAGGTTCACGGTGCGCGTGGAGATCGCCACCCGGCCCCGGCCCCCCAGCGCGTCACGCGCGTTGACCACCAGGTTCATCACCACCTGCTCGAGCTGCGCCTGATCACCGAACACCACGCCGCGATCTTCCGCGGCGAAGTGGAACTCGAGCGCGACGCCCGAGAGCGTTCGAACCAGCAGCTCGCGCATGCCTTCGATGACGTCTTCCATCGCCACCGGGGCAGAGCGGTGCTTGCCCAGCCGCGCGAAGCCCAAAAGCGAACGCGTCAAGGTGGCGGCGCGCTCGGTGATGCTGTCGATGAGGGTGAGGTCAGAGCGCAGGCGCTCGTCTTTGGCGTTGAGCGC
>JAYVNA010000553.1:0-3993 GCA_043758715.1 Archangium sp. | reverse complement strand
TCCTGCTCTACACCGCGTGGAAGCTGCTCTTCGGCGGTGAGGACGACCAGGTCGACCCCGAGCAGAACCCGGTGCTCAAGTGGGGGCGGCGGGTGCTGCCGGTCTCGACCGAGGACCACGACCTCAAGTTCTTCGTGCGCGAGGGCGGCAAGGCGATGGTGACGCCGCTCTTCCTCGCCTTGCTGGTGGTGGAGACGACCGACGTGTTGTTCGCGCTCGACTCCATTCCCGCGGTGTTGGCGATCAGCCAGGACCCGTTCCTGGTGTTCACCTCGAACGCCTGCGCCATTCTCGGGCTGCGCTCGCTGTTCTTCCTGGTCGCCTCGCTGATGGACAAGTTCCGCTACCTCAAGATCGGTCTGGGGGTGATCCTCGCGTTCGTGGGGATCAAGCTGATTGTCGAGACGAAGTTTGCCGAGTGGGCTCACCACCATGAGACGATCGTGATCGTGTCTTCCCTGGCGGTGATCGCGCTGAGCTTGTTCGTGTCGATCATCGCGTCGATGGTGATCAAGCCCAAAGAGGTCGTCGTCGAACAGACGCCCGCAAAGGTCGTGGAGCGCTGATGTCGAACACCGAGACCGAAGGCGTACGAGTCACCGTCAAGGCCGCCTTCTGGCCCGAGCGCAGCTCACCGGACAACAACCAGTGGGCTTTCACCTACGCGGTCACCGTGAAGAACGAGGGCGCCCGGACGGCGACCCTGCGGGCGCGGCACTGGGTGATCACTGATGCCAACGGCCGGGTGGAAGAGGTGCGCGGCGAAGGCGTGGTGGGAAAGCAGCCGCGGCTCGAGGGCGGGGAATCGTTCGAGTACACGAGCTGGGCGATGCTGCGCACGCCGTTTGGCACCATGCGCGGCGAGTACGTGATGGAGCGCATCGACGGCAGCCGGTTCGAGGCGAAGATCGGTGAGTTCGTGCTCACGCAGCCCAACGCCCTGAACTGAGGAGGGGACAGTTAGACGCCGATGCCCTTCTGCTTGTCGTAGACGATGCCCTGGTGCGGCACGGGCCCGGCGAGGATGTAGTTGCTGCGCAGCTGGCGGCCGATGATCTCCTCGGCCCGCGCGCCCAACGCCACCATGCGTCGCAGATCGATGCCCGTCGAGACGCCCATCTCTTCGAACAACCCGACCAGATCTTCGGTGCAGGTGTTGCCGGTGTAGCCGCGGTGGTACTTCGCAGCGCCGGTCTTCGGCTGCCCGCCGATCGCCCCCAGTGACGAATCGAAGTGGGTGAGCCCGAAGTTGAGCGCGGTCAGCGAGTTCGCCACGCCCCAGCCGCGGGTGTCGTGAAAGTGCACCACCGTCTCGTCGCGCGTCATGCCGCGGTTGAGCACGTGGTCGTAGAAGGCGCTGACCTGCCGGGGGTTCGCGACGCCGGTGGTGTCACCGAAGCCGATGTAGCTGGCGCCCAGATCCTTCCACCACTGACCCAGCGCCAGCGCGTTCTCCACCGGCACGTCGCCGGTGATGGGGCAGCCGAAGCTGCACAGCACCCAGCCGAAGACCTTGTGGCCGGTCTCGAGCGCGAGGCGGGTCATCTGCTCGAGCAGCTGCTTGTTCTCCTCGTGCGTCATGTTCACGTTGGCCTTGTTGTGGGCCTCGCTGGCGGAGATCACCATCGCGATCTCATCGACGCCGAAGCCATCGGCCTTGCTGCGGGCTGCGCGTTCGACGCCTTTCAAGGTGGTGCAGATGCCGCGGTAGTGCACGCCTTCCTTGCGCGGAATGTGGCGCAGTACTTCTTCGGCGTCGTTGAACTGCGGCAGGTACTTCGGGTGCGCGAAGTTGGTCGCTTCGATCTTGGTGAAGCCCGCCTCGACCATGCCGGTGATGAGTTCGACTTTGTCCTGGGTCGAGACGATGGCCGATTCACTCTGCAGGCCATCGCGCGCCCAGCATTCGCCCATCACGACGCGAGCGGGGAGGGCGGTGGTGTGCAACTGGGTCAGGTCAGTCATCAAGCGCGCTCCGCTGCGGCGTGGTGGGCGCGTGCCTCTTCGACGATGAAGGGGTGGGCGCCGAGCTGAATCGCGGCGAGCTCCATGGGGGCGCGCAGCAACACGTCCATCAGCGCGGGGCTGGCCATCGCTTCAGAGAGCAGCGAATGGGCATCCTTGCGCGGCGCCCTGGTGTGGAGCGGGCGGCGATCGAAACGCGGCGAGGTCTCGGCCAGCTCGCAGGCGAGGCGTCGAACGTTGGGGGTGGTGAAGGCTTCCCGCGCGCGCTCGAGCCGTTCCGGGTGCACCTGGTACAGCGAGGCCACGCTCTCGAGATGACCTTCGAACAGCGGCTGTGACCCGTCGGCGTGTGCGGCAGCGAGCTTCACCAGCGCAGCGACGTCGTGTGGCAATTGGTGCGTCATGAACCCTCCGAGCCGAGGGCCTTAACGCAGCCACCTACCGCTGACGAGGGGGGGACCTCGAAGTCCTGACGGCGCTCAAGGCCTGGGTCTTGAGGCACGCATCAGCCGATCTCGTACGGCGAGCCCCAGCCCGGACTCGGGGGGAGGAACCGCGAGAATGAGATCGCCCAGCGAATCGGCTTCCCGCAGCCGGGCGTAGAGCACCCGCGCGAAGCCGCCGTCATCGGCGGGCACGGCGAGGCGGGTAACGCCTTGGGGGACCGCGATCGACTCCGGGGCGAGCACCACCACCCGCGCGCCCCCATCGCGACGCCTGGTCGCTTCGGCGAACAGCTGGTCTGAGGTGACGAGCCAGAGCCCCGCGCGCGGCGCGTAGTGCGACTCGAGCATTCCCGGCGCGCGCACGTCGGTGGCGTGGGTCGCCAGCTCGAGCGCCACGCCGAGCACGGCTTCAATGGCCTCGCGCGAGACGCCTCCGGGGCGCAGCAGGCGGGGGGGCTCGCGGGTGACGTCGATGATGGTGCTCTCCACCCCGACCTGGCTGGGACCGCCGTCGAGAATGAGATCGACCTCGTCGCCCAGCTCGCTCCTCACGTGCGCCGCAGTGGTGGGGCTGACCCGCCCGAAGCGGTTGGCCGAAGGGGCCGCCACTCCGCCGCCGAAGGCCTCGAGCAGCTCCAGCGCGAGCGGGTGCGAGGGCACGCGCAGGCCCACGGTGTCCTGCCCTCCGGTGACCGCGTCGGAGGCCAGGGCGCTGCGCTTGACGATGAGGGTGAGCGGCCCCGGCCAGAACGCGTGCGCCAGCTTTTCCCCGGCGGCGGTCAGCTCGAGGGCCCAGGCGCGGGCCCGCTCCACGCTCGCCACGTGGACGATCAGCGGGTGGGTCGAGGGGCGGCCTTTGACCGCGAAGATGTGGCGCACGGCCAGATCGTTCGAGGCGTCGGCGCCCAGTCCGTAGACGGTCTCGGTGGGCAGACCGATGAGCCCTCCTGCGCGGAGCACCTCGACGGCGCGGACGACCTCGGGAGAAGGAGCCACCTCTTCTCTCTGCCGGAATTGCGCCCACGGCGCCAGCCCGCTACAGGGCCGCGCCATGCCTTCCCAGCCTTCCAAGAAGCTCGAGAGTTTCGAAAACCCCGCGCCGGTCCGTGACTACGTGATCGAGTTCGACTGCCCGGAGTTCACCTGCCTGTGCCCGCTGACCGGCCAGCCGGACTACGCGCACTTCAAGATCAACTACGTGCCTGACGAGCGCTGCATCGAGCTCAAGTCGCTCAAGCTCTACCTCTGGAGCTTCCGCGATGAAGGCAAGTTTCACGAGGCGGTGACCAACCAGATCCTCGAAGACCTGGTGAAGGCCTGCGCCCCGCGGCGGATGACGGTGTTCGGCCACTGGTCGGTGCGCGGCGGCATCGTGACCGACGTCACCTGCACCTACGAAAAGAAGAGCAAGTCGAAGAAGAAGTGAAGCGGGAGATTCACGCTTCATGGTGAACACGTGAAACTGAGGGCTAGGCTCTCACCCCATGAGGGGAAGCCGCTGGTGGGGTCTGCTGGCGCTGGTGGCGGTGAGCGCCAGCGCGCAGGAATTCGAGCTCGATCTTTCCGATGACACGCCAGGCCC
>JAYVNA010000552.1:0-12150 GCA_043758715.1 Archangium sp. | reverse complement strand
CTGACTGGCGCTTCGCGCTCAAGACGTTCCCGAACGCGGTGAAGTACGGCATCGGGCACGACGCTGCGCATCCGTCGAAGATCGTGCTGCCGCGGTTGGCGGGTGTGCCAGTGCCGACGGCAGCGCCTCCGTGCCCGTCACTGCGTGGGCAGCCGTGCCGCGATTGGGCGGCGGCGACCAACGAGCCGTTCGTTCGCTGAGAAGCGATTGCCGATGTTGCGAATTCTGCCATGAAGCGAACGCAGGCTGATGGTTGTGTACCGACGCACTCGGTACTGACCTGTTTTCACGTTCTATGGCCGTTTTCGCAACGCAGGCCCGTTCACTGAGTCCGTCGCAGTTGGCTGCGTTGGCGTCGAAGCAGTTCGGTTTGATGAGGCACGCGCAGGCGATGTCTGCAGGTTGTCCTCTGATTGGGGACGAGAGGCCTTCGAGTCCGATCGCGTGCGAGCGACCCGGCTCGCCGCACTGGGCTGGCGTGTTTTCCCCGTCACCTGGAAGCAGCTCGACGAACATCCCGCGGAGGTCCTCCAGCGGATGCGTGAAGCGCTCCGAAGAAGTCCCGTGAGCGTCCTTGCCTGATCAGAGGGCCTGCTTGGGTCGGCGCCGTCGCAAACCTGAACCACCAGCTTCTTCCCTGCTGTTTTTCCGAGGCGCGCAATACCCCGACGTCCCTGGCGATTCCGGCCGGTGTCTGCCCGCCGTGCTAGGTCCTCGCCCGTGACCGAACCACGCTGGGTTTTCCCTTCAGAGCGCACCGAAGTGGCGCAAACCGATCTCGATGAGGCCGCCCGCGTGGTCGGGGCCGAGCTGAAACTGCCCTCGATCGTCGCGAAGGTGCTCGTCGCGCGGGGATACCGCACCCCCGCAGACGCGAAGAAGTTCCTGTCTGACGCGCTGACTGAATTGCCCGATCCCTTCCTCATGAAGGGCCTTCCGCAGGCCGTCGATCGAATCGTTCAAGCGATCCTCACGAAGGAAGCCGTCACGCTCTACGGCGACTACGACGTCGACGGCGTGTCCTCGACCGCGCTGCTCACCACCTTCCTGCGCCAGGTCGGCCTCGAGGTGCGCACGTACATTCCGCACCGCCTCGAGGAAGGGTACGGCCTCAACCGCGCGGCCATCGAACGGCTCGCCGCCGAAGGCACCAAGCTGCTCATCACCCTCGACTGCGGCATCACCTCGCACGCCGAGATCGAACGGGCCAACTCCCTGGCTGTGAACGTGATCGTCGTCGATCACCACGCGGTTCCCGAAGTGATGCCGCCGGCGGTGGCGGTGCTCAATCCGCTCCAGCCCGGCTGCGGCTACCCGACCAAGTGGTTGTGCGCGGGTGGGGTGACCTTCAACCTCTGCATGGGCTTGCGCAAGACGCTGCGCGACCGCGGCTTCTTCGCCAGCGGCATGCAGGAGCCGAACCTCAAGCAGATGCTCGACCTCGTCGCGCTCGCCACCGTCGCCGACGTGGTGCCGCTCACCGGGGCCAATCGCATCCTCGTCACCCATGGCCTCAAAGAACTCACCGCGGGCCGTCGCCCCGGAGTGCGCGCGCTCAAAGACGTGGCCGAGGTCGGAGGCGTCGAGATCACCGCTGGCACCGTCGGCTTCCGCCTCGGGCCCCGCATCAACGCGGCCGGCCGGCTCGATGACGCCTCGGTCGGGCTGCAGTGCCTGCTCGCGCCCGACTACGAGACCGCCTTGCCGCTCGCGCGCGCCCTCGACTCTGCCAACCAGGAGCGTCAGCAGATCGAGCGCAACATGCTCAGTGGCGCCATCGAGCAGGCCGAAGCCGCCGTCGCGCGCGGAGTCCGCGGGCTGGTGCTGTCGTCCCCTGATTGGCACCCCGGGGTGGTGGGCATCGTGGCCTCGCGCATCGTGGAGCGCTTTCACCGCCCGACCATCTTGATCGGCGTGCACGAGGGCATGGGCAAGGGCTCGGCGCGCAGCATCGAGAACTTTCACCTCTATGACGCGATCAAGTCGATCAGCGCTTCCCTGGCGAGGTTTGGTGGCCACAAGGCCGCCGCAGGTTTGTCGATCGATCCGGCGCGGCTCGCCGAGTTCACCCTCGCGTTCGAGACCGTCGCCGGCGAGCGGCTCGACGACGCGGCGCTGATCCCCCGATGCCGCATCGACGCGGTGGTCAGCGCGAGTGAGCTCACCGAAGAGACCGTCGAGGCGCTCCAGAAACTGGCGCCCTTCGGCATGGGCAACCCTGAGCCGGTGCTCGCGCTCAAGGGCCAGGTCGCCTCACCCCGTGTGCTGCAGAACAAGAAGCCCGGGCTGCCAGGTCACCTCAAGTTGACCCTGGAGGCCTCGCCCGCCTTCGACGTGATCGCCTTCAGCCTCGCGGACAAGGCGGTGCTGACCGAGGGGCCGATCGACCTCGCGTTCAAGATCGGGGTTGATGAGTTTCGAGGGGTGCGGAGGCTGGCGCTGAAGGTCACCCAGCTTCGGGCCAGCCCCACCTGAATGGGGCATGGGCATGCACTTTTGGCCATGGGCGAGCTAGATTTTCCATGTTCATCGTCCTTTGGAGGACCCATGGCCCAGGAAACTCAGATCTCAGCCAGCGTCTCACGCACCACCCGCGAAAAGCTCGACCGGTTCACCGAGAGTCGGGGTCTCAAGAAGAACTTCGTGGTCGAACAGGCGCTGCTCTACTTCATGGAGTCCAGGAAGGATCTGCCCGATGAGGCCTTCATTCCGAGCCGGGTCGTGTTGGCGAATGCAGACTTCGACCGCTTGGTGAAGTTGCTCAAGCGCCCCCCGAAGCCAACCCGAGCGCTGGCTGAGTTGATGCGTGGCCGGTGACCTGGAGCTTCGCCCCCTGCTGGAATCTGACGACCGTGCGGGCTTTTCGTGCGGGCAGGGTGATCTCGACCGCTACTTTCAACATTTCGCCGGTCAGAACCAATTCAGGCATCAACTTTCTGTCACCTACGTGGCCGTCGCAAACGAGGTCATCGTCGGCTTCGCTACCGTCAGCGGAGGTTCCATCGAAAGGGAAAGCCTGCCGTCAGCGAAGAAGAGGCCCCCTGCCTATCCGCTGCCAGTGCTTCGCCTGGCAAGGATGGGAGTCGACCTCCGCGCTCAGAAGCTGGGAGTGGGGCGCGCCCTCCTGCGTTACGTACTCGAGCTGGCCGTGCGGCAGCGGGACGCGGTCGGGTGCTTGGGCGTGATGACCGATGCGAAGCCTGCGGCCGTCGGGTTCTACGCTCGCTACGGCTTTGTTCCTCTCGGGGAGCTTCGAGAGGGGGCGCTGCCCGGTGAGCCCGTCACGATGTTCCTGCCGATGGCAACACTCGCCGCCACTTTGATTTAGAAAATTATTCCCAGGCCGCCGCCGAAGTACATGTCGTGCATGTACCCGCGAATGAACCGGGTCACCTCGATGCGGAACGAGATGCGCACCGAGCCGTCGCCCACCACCGCCGGCCGCCCGCGAAGGCCCAGGCCGTACTGGAAGAGAAACTTGGTGCCGCCCAGCGTCACCGTCTGCTGGTCGATCTTCGTGATGCTGTACGAGTAGTCGAACCCCGCGCCGAGCTGCGCATACACCCCGACCGGTGACTTGTTGCCGAAAGGCAGCTCGAAGGCCGGCGCGATGGTGAAGTTGTGCAGGTGCGTGTCGACGTTGACCTGGTTCGTGCCTTCCTTGGTGGCCGCGTACGTCCAGGTGACGTCCAGGAAGAACATCTCGCGCAGGTACTCATCGGGGATGAGGCGGCCGAACTCCCAGGTGAACCGGGCGCCGAAGAAGTAGCGCGGGTCGACGCCGAACTTCGAAGCGTCGAGCAGGGCCACGCCCATCAAGATGTCCGCGCCCACGCCCACGTTGGGGTCGTCGACCGAGGCCAGCGACTCTTCGCCTTCCTTCGCTTCCTGATCCTCTTCGCGAACGTCTTCCACCCGGCGCTTCTTCTTCTTCTTGGGCGTCACCGTGTCGGTGGTGCTCTCGCCATCACCGTACGGAATCGGCGCGTCGTCATCGCTCTGCGCTGAAGCCACCATCGACGACAGGAGCACCACTGCGAGCAGGGTACGGATACGGATCATGGCTGGGGAGGAAGCAGGGGGCAGATGGCGCTGTCACGACGCGCGGTGGAAGGGCAGTGCGGCATCAGGTCAATCGCCGAGCCGTCGAGGCAGGGCCACGAACCACACCGCAGCTGAAGGCGGGTCGAGAATTCCTGGCAGACCATCTTCTTGAGCTCGGGATCAGTGACGTGCGCGGCGATCGCGTCGACCACCGCCTCGGGCGTGAACTTCGCCGGCGTGTTCAGGTTCTTGGTGATCAGCTGCCGCAGGCCCGGCGTGGTGGGTGACTCGTCGTCGTACGCCCTGATGAGCGCCTTCTGCAGCACGCCCAGTTTGCCCAGCCGATTTCCGGCCTGGTACAGCGAGGCCGCGATCAGGTTGCCTACCTTGTACATCTCGGGCGAGGTCACCCACTGCGACTGGCTGAAGGTGGTGAAGGCGTTGCGCAGCGGCGCATCCATACAGGCGTCGGTGCGCCCCACGTTGCGAAAGCCCACGGTGCGCGAGTCTGACAACGAGATCGCGAGGAAGTTCGGCCGGCACCCCGCGGGCTCGTTGCAGGTCACCGAGAAGCCGTGAAAGTCAGCCAGCCCCTCGTCGAGGCTCTTGAGCAGGTTGAAGGCGTCGAGGCTCCAGGTCTGCAATGCCGGGTGAATGCCCTCGTCTGACAGCGCTTTGAAGTTGAAGGCCCGGTGCGCCACCTCGTGACCCACCACCCCGATGTTCATCGAGAGGGGAATCAGCTGCTCGGTCTGAAACGGGACGATCACGAAGCTCTTGATGAACGACAGAAACAGAATGTTGTCGGTCAGCGGCTTGGTGGTGTTGAGCTCGACGTCAGACCAGTAGTGCACGCGCAGCGGGCGCATCTCCTTGGGGTCGACGCCGTCGTAGATGTCGTTGAAGTAAAGGTAGGCGCGCTCGAAGTTGTAATACGAGGTCACCATGTTCCAGGTGTGGAAGTCGCCCGGCCAGAGCACGCCCGACTTGTCGACGTAGTGGGCGCGCACGTCGCCGCCCTTCTCCTGAACGATGACCTCGTAGCGCTGCTCGTCGGTCATGTTCGCGATGCCGCCGTTGAGCTGCTGGAGCGGATCGGTCGGGTCGAGCACCACCCGCGTGCCGCCGATCATCTGCACCACGTCGCCCTTGAGGGCCACGACGTTCGACACGGTGGTCAGCTCGACCTGCGTGGTCTGAAAGGCGCCCGCTTCATCGGGAATGAGCGCCATCACCTTCACAGGTGCTTTCGGATTCGGCCCGCAAGACGTGATGAACGCCAGCAGCCCGAGGAGGGGGAGACGGGACATAGAGGCGAGTTGTACTACCTTTTTTCTGCTAACGACCCACCTCCATGAGCGAGTTCATCAGCAAGGTGAAGCGCACGCACTCCTGCGGGGCGTTGCGGGCAAAAGACATTGGTTCCACCACGGTGTTGTTCGGCTGGGTTCAGAACCGGCGCGACTTTGGCGGTCTCATCTTCATCGACCTGCGCGATCGCGACGGGCTCACCCAGGTGGTCTTCGACCCCGGAATCTCGAAGGAAGCTCACTCGCTGGCCGAGTCGTTCCGCAGCGAGTGGGTGGTCGGAATTCGCGGCGAAGTGCGCTCGCGCGGCATGCAGAAAAACAAGAAGGGCGAGATGGTCTCGGCCACCAACGCTGGCCTCGCGACCGGTGAGGTCGAGGTCTATGTCTCGTACGCCGAGATCTTCAACCGCTCGGAGACGCCGCCGTTCGAGGTGAACGAAAACAGCAGCGTGACCACCAGCGAAGAGAAGCGCCTCGAGTACCGCTACCTCGACCTGCGCCGCCCCACGCTGCAGAAGAAGCTCATCACCCGCTCGCGCATGAACGCGGCCACCCGCAGCTACTTTCACGAGAACGGCTTCCTCGAGCTCGAGACGCCCTTCATGGGCCGCTACACGCCCGGCGGGGCGCGCAACTTCCTCGTGCCCTCGCGCCTCAACCCCGGAAAATTCTACGCGCTGGCCGAGTCGCCGCAGCTCTACAAGCAGCTGTTCATGGTGGCGGGCTTCGATCGCTACTTCCAGATCGTCAAGTGCTTCCGTGACGAAGACCTGCGGCTCGATCGCCAGCCGGAGTTCACCCAGATCGACATCGAGATGTCCTTCGTGGCGCAGGAAGACATCTTCGCCATGGTCGAAGGCCTGCTGGGCCGCATCTGGAAAGAGGTGCACAACATCGACCTCCCGCGCCCCTTCCCGCGGCTCGACTTCGACGAGTCGATGACGAAGTACGGCAATGACAAGCCCGACCTGCGCTTCGGCATGGCGCACGTGGTGCTCAACGGCCTCATCGAGAAGTTCGGCGTCGAAGGTGGCGTGGGACCGATGTGGGAGACCCTGCAGCAGAAGGGCCTCATCAAGGCGATGGTGGTCTCGCCCGTGACGGCCGGCCAGCACGACCCCACCGTGGTGAAGGCCAAAGAAGAGGCCTTCCGAAAGGCGAACCCGAACCCGACGGCCAAGGTGCCGCCGCCTCCGCACGAGCTGTCTCGCAAGGAGATCGACGAGCTCGAGGCGTACGTGGTCGGCATGGGCGCCAAGGGCCTGGCGCGCGCGAAGGTGGCCGAGAACGGCGATTGGACCCAGGCGCCCCTGTTCAAGACCATCAAGCCCGAGCTCAAGGCCGCGATCATGGAAGCGACCGGCGCCAAGCCCGGCGACCTGATCCTCTTCCAGTTCGGCCCGGTGTCGAAGGTCAACACCATCATGGCCAACCTGCGGGTGCATCTGGCCAAGAAGCTCTGGCTGATTCCCGAGTTCGGCGCGGGCGGGAAGTGGAACTTCCTGTGGGTGGTCAACCCGCCGCTGTTCGAGCTCGATGAAGAGACCGGCGTCTGGCACGCGGCGCACCACGCGTTCACGCGCCCGATGGACGAGTGCCTCAAGTACCTCGAGCCCGACACTTTCGATCCTTCGAAGGTGTACTGCTACCGCTACGACGTGGTGCTCAACGGCTTCGAGATCGGCGGCGGCTCCATTCGCTTGCACGATCCCGAGGTGCAGAAGAAGGTCTTCAAGGCGATGGGCATTTCCGACGAGGACGCCCGCAGCAAGTTCGGCTTCCTGCTCGACGCGCTCAAGTTCGGCGCACCTCCGCACGGTGGCCTGGCGCTCGGCATGGACCGGCTCGCCTTCCTCATCACCGAGACCGAGTCGCTGCGCGACGTCATTCCCTTCCCCAAGACGCAGAAGGGCACCGACCTGATGACCCAGGCGCCCGGCGACGTCGACGAGAAGCAACTGCGCGACCTGTTCGTGAAGTCCGTGTTGCCCGTGAAGTGAAGTAGGTCCGAGAGATCCCGGAGCTCCCTCTTCCCGCGGGGGAGAGGGCATTCCAAGGCGTGGCGGCGAAGAAGCCGTTACGAGGGTCGGCATGCCGATCTTCGAGCGCCGCACCCTGATGCCCGTCTCCGCCGATGAGCTGTGTGCCTGGCACGCCCGGCCCGGCGCCTTCGAGCGTCTCAACCCTCCCTTTCAGCCCGTCACGGTGGAGGAACGCACTGGCGGCCTCGAGGTCGGCGCGCGCACCGTGATCAGCGGCGTGGGCCCGCTGGGGAGCCGCTGGGTGGCTGAGCACACCGCCTATGAGCCCGGCCGCATGTTCCGCGACGAGCAGACCAGCGGCCCATTCGCTAAGTGGGTGCACACCCACCGCTTCGAGCCCAGGTCAGACACCACCAGCGAGCTCATCGACTCGCTCGAATACGAACTTCCGCTCGGCGGCCTGGGCTCGTTCTTCGGCGGCGCCTTCACCACCGCCACCCTGGAGCGGATGTTCGCCTTCCGTCAGACGCTCACCCGCAACGATCTGCAGCGGCACGCGCAGTTCGCTGGAAAGCCGCGGCTCACGTTCGCGATCACGGGTGCCAGTGGAATGGTCGCCTCGGCGCTGATGCCCTTTCTCACCACCGGGGGGCACACCGTGCGGGCGGTCAAGCGCACCGGCACCCAGTTCGACGCCAGCGCCTTCGAAGGCGCCGACGTGGTGATCAACCTCGCCGGAGCAGGCGTGGCCGACGAACGGTGGACCCCCGCGCGCAAGCGCCTGATCGAAGACAGCCGCATCGACTATTCCCGCCGGCTGATCGCCGCGGCGAAGGCGAGCGGCTCGAAGCCCAGGGTGTGGATTCAGGGGTCGGCGGTCGGCATCTACGGCACGCGGGGTGACGAGTCGCTCACCGAAGAGTCGAAGATCGGCGAGCCCGGCGACACCGGCGCGGCCTACCTCGCCAGGGTGTGCCGGGAGTGGGAGGCCGCGGGTGAAGGCGCGGCATCGCTTGGCGCGCGGCTGGTGAGCCTGCGCATCGGCGTGGTGCAGGCGGCGCAGGGTGGGGCGCTCTCGAAGTTGCTCCCGGCGTTCAAGCTGGGGGTGGGAGGGCCTATCGCCAGCGGGAAGCAGTGGCAGAGCTGGGTCTCGCTCGAAGACCTGCTCGGCCTGATTCTCTTCCTCTCGTACACCGAGTCGATCTCAGGGCCGGTCAACGCGGTGGGGTCTCACCCGGTGACGAGCGCGGAGTTCGCCAAGGTGCTGGGCCACGTGATTCATCGGCCCTCGTTCGCGCCGTTGCCAGCGTTCGTGCTGCGCACGATGTTCGGAGAGCTGGCCGATGGGGCGCTGCTCGCCAGTCAGCGGGTGTTGCCCAAGAAGCTCACGGACGCGGGGTTTCGTTTCCTGCACCCGATGCTCGAAGACGCGCTGCGCTTCACGCTGGGCCGTTGACGTTCAAGGACAGCCGGCGTCGGGGCGATTGCTCGTCGGCGTCGGGCTGAGCGTGACCTGCGGCCCGATGTTGCAGGCGTTGGTCACGTTGATCCGAATGCGGCCGAGCCCTCCGCCGCCGCCACCACCGCCCGCGAGCACGCTGGAGTCTTCGCCCTCGGTGGCGCCTGCGTCGACGGTCGCGCCATTGCCACCAGCCCCGCCGGTGAGGCCATCAGAGCCACCCCGCGCCGGACTGGTCGTCAGCTGCCCTGGCTGGCCAGCGTTCGAGGTGCCGGCTTCACCGCCGCCGCCGCCGTTGCAGGTGAGGCCACCCGACGAAGCGATCACCTGCTGCGCCTCGAGCAGCAATTCGCCGCCGCTGCCCCCGCCGTTGCCGCCGTTGCCAAACGCGCCGCCTTCGCCCCCGCGCCCGGGCGCATCGACGACGCCCGCGATGGTGATCGTCTGCCGCGCGACCAACTGAAGCGCGCCACCACCGGCCGAGGCGCGCGCGCTGCTTCCGCCGCCCAGGCTTCCAGGGCAACCGCCCCGAAGCATGGTGCCGAGGTTGATCGCTCCGGCAGAACCTCCAGCGGGGCCGAAGTTGACCGAGCCGCCAGCGCTGCCCGCGGTCGCGAACCCGCCCCCGCCGCCGCCCGATTTGTACCCGCCGCCGCTGCCGTTGCCCCCGGCGCCTGCTCCCGCGCACGGCTGCGCGCCTGAGGCGACGTTGATCGCGCCCAGCACCAGCAGGTCCTTCATCGAGACGATGATCGCAGGCCGCACCCCGATGATGGACAGCGTGCTGCCACCTGAAATCTCGAGATCGTCGAACGCCAGCACCACCGTCGCGAGGCCGCCGACCTGGGTGATGCTCGCCGCGCCGAACATCGGCATGTTCAGGCAGTAGTTCGTCACTGAAGGCGTGCCCGAGGCGAGCGTGTCGATCACCGTGGTGCCGCAGTTGAGCGTGACCTTGCCGCTCGAGGGCGTGGGGATGTCGTTGATCGCCACGTTCGAAGGCACGAAGGGGAAGGGCGGCAGACACGCACCCTGCACGTTGCACGCACCGCCATCGCCGCAGCCCAGGCCCGCATCGAGCGCCGTGTAGAGACAGCCGCCATCACCGGTGCAGGCCCCTGAAGGCACCGCGCATTCCCGGGGAGCGCAGGTGACGCGGGTACCCGCGCAGCCCGCATCGCCCGTGCATTGATCACCGATGGTGCAGTTGTCCTGGTCGTTGCACGTCGCGCCCAGGTTGGGCTGATACGTGCACCCCGCGTCGGCGATGCACACGCCCACGGCCGTCCAGCACTGGCCCGCGGGCGGCTGGGTGCACGCGCGAATCTGACCGCCGCACTGCCCGGCGTTGTCGCAGCGATCGGTCGAGGTGCAGTCGTTGCCGTCATCACAGGAGTTGCCCGGCATCGGGAGGTAGCGGCAGCCCGCATCCACCACGCACAGCCCGCCCTGCATGAAGCAGCCCGACGGAGGCGCATTGCAGGTCACCTGCTGCCCGCCCTGGCACCCGCCGTTGCTGCAGGTCTGCCCGGTGACGCACGCATTGCCGGTGGTGCAGCTTCGATCGGTGCAGTCGATGTCCTGGCAGTCGGCGCGCCCGTCGGCATCGTCGTCGAGCCCGTTGTTGCAGTTGGTTTCGATCGACGGCCGCACCTGCCGCAGCACCAGCGGGGCGTCGATGATCAGCCCCGCGCGGAAGCGCCGTTCGATCGGCACCGCGTTCTCGATGGGCTCGCTGGGATGCTCGCAGGCGTCGTCGCTGAAACCCTCGGCACTGATCGTCACCGTCGGGGGGAAGTCAGCCTGCACCACGCCGACGTCGAGGAACCGCTGCCCGTCGATCGCAATGCACTTCGTCTTCTTGGTCACCTCGCCGCCCGACACCGTCACCACCACGTGCGTGGACACTGTGCCCGGCTCGATGCTGACCGTGACGCTCAGGGCCGCCTCCAGCTCAGGGGGGCAGGCCGCAAGCGCCAGCAGACAAACCAGGGAGAACTGCTTCACGGTTGAACCTCCGGGACGTCACGGCCTTCGCCGAAGCCGAGCACCACGAACGGCGCCGGCTGAACGGCAAGCGCGGCCTGCAGCCCTTCCACGGCCTCGGTCTCGCCGTCGTCTGCGAGCGGAAAAGTCCCGAAGTGCATGGGCACCGCGAGCGTGGCCTTCAGATCGATCGCCGCCTGCACGGCCTCTTTAGGCGACATGTGCACCGGCGACATGAACCATTCCGGGAGGTACGCACCGATGGGCAAGACCGCCAGCCGCATCGGCCCGAGCTTCTCGGCCACCGCCGCGAAGTGTTTGCCGTAGCCGGTGTCGCCGCCGAAGAACGCCCGGCCGCCCTTGCCTTCGAACACCCACGCCGTCCACAGGGTGCCGTCGTTGTCGAACAGGCCGCGGTTGGAGAAGTGCTGATTGGGCACGCTGTGCACCGTGATGGGTCCCAGCTCGCGCGTTTCCCACCAGTCGAGCTCGACCACGTTGGTCAGGCCCTGGGCCTCGAGGAACTTCTTGTTGCCCAGGCCCGCGAAGAAACGCACGGCAGGCCAGGTGTCGGCGATGCGCTTGAGCGTCGCGACGTTCAGGTGATCGTAGTGATTGTGCGAGAGCACCACCGCGTCGATGCGCGGCAGATCGGTGAAACGAATTCCCGGCGGCCGCACGCGCCTGGGTCCCACGAACTCCCACGGGCTCGCGCGCTCGGAATAGATCGGGTCGGTCAGCACGTTGATGCCGTCGAGCTGAATGAGCGTGGTCGCGTGATTGATGAAGGTGACGCGCATGCCTCCCATCGCCACTTCGCGGGGCGGGGGTGTGCCCGCGGGCTCATCATGGAAGTCACGCCACGGGCCCGGCTTTCGTTCGGCCTGCCACTTGAGCACCGCGCCCAAAGACTTGCGCTCGCCACCGCCCGGGGTGACGAACTTCTCGCCGTTGAAGTGATCGGTGACGGGGCCTTTCCAGGTCGGCGCGGACAACGCACAGCCGACCCCGAGCCCCGTGAGGACGAGCACACCCAGCACTGCGAGCAGCCCCAGCGCGCTGCGACGGAGAGTGCGCCCCATGGCCCAGCGCTCTATTCCCCGCGACCTCCCCAGTCGAGCCAAGGTTTCGTTGGCAAAGGCGTGATTCAGCAGTGGTAGAACTCGGTTCGATGACGCGCCTGCCGAACGTCTCAGCGGCTGCGCTCCCTGCGCCCCGGCCCCAGGTCCTCGAGGCAAAGCCGGAGCTCTCCAGCGCTGTCGGGGGCCGGCTCTCGACTGACGACCTCGATCGCCTCGCCTACGCGCGCGATCTCTGGCCGCTGGCGCTGTTGTGGATTCGGCAGGGCAAAATTCCTCCTCCCCCCGAT
>JAYVNA010000551.1:0-4002 GCA_043758715.1 Archangium sp. | reverse complement strand
CGAGCAGCACGATGTTGGTGCCGTAGCTCAACCGCGCGCGCTGGCGCTCACGAGCGTGGTTCTCCGCAGTGTCACCCCAGAGGTCGTAGTACTGCTGGAAGAGCTGCTTCTCGACGTTGACGATGGTGTGGAACACCGTCTTCCAGAACGAGGGGAAGTTGGGGTGCGGATCCTTGTCGCGGTCGTCCGTGTACTTGTGGTGCCGCATGTGGATGATGTCCCACGAGGCAAACCGCACGACCACGCAGATGCCGAGGAGCTCGCCGACGATGCGGTTGATCGACTTGGGCAAGTTGCCGTGCGTCGCGTTGTGGATCAGCAGGTGCGCCCAGATCAGACAGAACAGGAGCACGGGGAAGACGGGCGCGAACCACCACGCGGGCGTGCTGAAAAGCGGCGTGAAACCGGTGGCGTAGAACGCGAGAAGCAAGCTGGCGCAGACCAGAAACCAGAACCCGTCGTACATCAGGTAAAAACGAGGGTTCTTTCTGAACTGACTACAGGGATGCGCGGTCAACACCATGAAGCCCCCGGGAGGATCGTGCGTACAAAAGCGGTGCCTTGTACGCGTAAACTCCTACTCAGTCCATCGACCGAAACCCCCAGGTTGCCTTGATCATGGATCAAGCGGGTGACACCGGGTTCGGGGGTGCTGGCAGGGCCAAAGCTGGGTGGTGTATGCACGGCGCCCCGTGAGACTCAGGCACCCGTCCGACTGGCGACAGCTCTTCATCGTGGCGGTCTATCTCTCGCTGCTCGCCGCGATGCTGTTCGTGCCCTGGTGCCGCAACATCGTCTTCCTGGGCACGGCGTGCATGTTCAGCTTCTACGTGCAGACGGTGACCCACAACGTGCTGCATGGGGCGCTGTTCGAGAGCAAGACGATGAACCGCGCCTTCCGCTTCGTCTTGAGCTTCTGTGGGCTGTTCCCGGTCTCGAGCGTGATTCCTTCGCACAACCTGGTGCATCACCACTTCGACGACGACGGCCAGCCTGACTGGGCCTCACCCACGCACGCGCGCTTCTCGTGGAACCTGCTCAACCTGATGCACTTCCCGAACATCATCGGGCCGATCACCTTCGCGGGCATCAACCGGTGGGCCTCGGTGAAGGGCCGCGGTGATTACCGCCGCCAGTCCGCGCAGGAATCGGTGTTCGCCTTCGGCCTGACCGGCCTGCTGCTCGCGTACGACTTCTGGACGGTGTTGTTCTTCGTGTTGGTGCCGCAGCTGTGGGGCGCACGCTGGTTCCTGCGGGTGAACCTGATTCAGCACGATGGCTGTGACATCAACGCAGAGGTCGATCACTCGCGGAACTTCGGCGGCAAGCTGATCAACTGGCTTTCGGTGAACGCCGGGTTTCACACCGCGCACCACAACCGCGCCGGCCTGCACTGGACCGAGCTGCCCGCCAGCCACGAAAAACACATCGCGCAGACGATGAACCCGGAGCTGATGCAGAAGAGCCTCCTGGTCTACCTGGCGAAGACCTTCGTGCTGCGCCTCTCGCGCCCCGCCGGAGTGCAGACCACCCTGGTGCAGGCCCCCGAAGCGGCGCGCGCCGAAGTGGCGAGCGAGCCATGCTGAGCCCTCAGCTGATGGGGCTGGCCGCGCTGGGCCTCGCGTGGATCACCGCGGTGATGATCGCGCTCGACGCGTTGATCGACGCGCGCGCGATGTGGACGCGGCTGGGTGAATGGAAGACCACCGTGCTGCAGGGCACCGTGGTGGCGAACGAGCTGGCAGTGCACGAGGTCGAGCAGCGGGTGAAGCAGCTCGACGGTGACGAGCCGGGTTTGGTGTTCTTCGATCGCAAACACGTGAGCACCGTGAATGGCGGTCTCGTGCGCATCGGCTCCGAGCAGCTCGAGGTGACCTGCGCGCGCGCAGCCGAAGTGTGGATCGATTTTAACACCCGCGCGGCGGCGGCCGGGTGCAGCTCGCAAGCGGCCTTCGATGGCATGAACACCAGCGCGCAGGCGGCCGGTGGTGGGCTGCGCACCGTGCGCACGTCGATCAAGTCGGGCGCGCAGGTGTGGATCTCCGGCGCGAAGCAGGGCTCGAAGGTCGAAGCGACGCTGGTGGCGAACTTCGATCCGCGGGGGTGGGCGAAGAGCCGCCTCGCGACCATCGCGGGCCTGCTCACCCTCGACTTCGCCTGGGTCGCCGTGGGGACGGTGGTGGCGCTGTGGCCTCCGGTGTTCGGCGTGGTGAGCACGGTGGGCGCGATGGTGTTGATCGGCCACTTCCTCGGCATGACCGCGCTGGCGATGACCTTCCGGGAGAAGTCGCGCACCCCGGCCGTCGCGTTCCTTCGGGGCACCTGGCGGCGTGGCCCTGCGCAGGCCGCAGTGCTGGCCCCCGTGAGCGAGCGAGCGAGCGGACAGCCTCAGGTTCAGCTGAGTACGGCGATGCCGCCTCCGGTGAGCGTCGAGTTGAAGGAACCGCCTCGCCTCTGAACGTCGGCTAGAAAGCCTGGGATGATTCGAGACTCGTTCTGCTCGTACTGCGGGGCCGCGTTCGCTCCGCCGCTGAAGTACCCGCGGACCTGCGCGCAGTGCCACACGCAGCTGTGGTCGAACCCGATTCCGGTCTGCGTGGTGTTGGTGCCCGTGCGTCACCCGAGTGGCGAAGGCCTGCTGGTGGTGCGGCGCAGCATCGAGCCGAAGAAGGGTTTGCTGGCGTTGACCGGCGGCTTCCTCGAGGACCACGAGACCTGGCAACAGGGCGGCGCGCGCGAGGTGCGGGAGGAGACCGGCGTGGTGCTCGATTCCACCACCCTGTCTTCCTTCTGGTTCACCTCGACGGCGCCCAGGCCCAACCGGGTGCTGCTCTTCTCGGTGGCGCGGCCGATCGACCTCTCTGTGCTGCCGCCGTTCGTGCCGTCCAACGAGACCTCGGAGCGCGGGCTCATCTTCGGCCCCGACGGCCTCGAGTCGCTCTTCGCCTTCGACCTGCACACGGTGGCCGTGCAGCGCTACTTCGCCGCCTCGGGCATCGCCGGGCAAAACCGCTACGTGGAGGCCTGATGAGGCCGCGCGACTGTCCTGATTGCCGCACCCGCCTTCAGCCGTTCTGGGTTCCGGCCCGGCGGCTGGGCGATGAAGTGGAGCTCGATCGCTGCTCCGATTGTGGCGGCGTGTGGTTCGACGCGGGCGAGCTGTCTGTGGCGAGCGGCAAGAGCGTCACCGCCACCAAAACGAAGACCGATCGCCGCTGTCCCGGGTGTGGAGCGATGCTGCTGCAGGCCCAGCTCGCCGACGGTCCCGAGGTGGAGACCTGCCCGAGCTGTCGCGGCACCTTTCTCGAGGCGCGCGATCTCGAAGCGCTGGCGAAGAAGTCGCCGTCATCGCGAAGGCCCGCCAACGGCACCGGGTTCATCTGCGATGGCTGCGGCGCGCGAAAACCGTTCAGCGAAGGTCAGGCCACGCTCACGGGTCTCGAGTGCGCGGACTGCACCAAAGACCACGGCGGGCCTCCCCCGCCTCCGGCCCAGGAAGAAGCGCGTTCGGCCTTCGGGAAATTCCTGGGCTGGCTGCGCGGAGAATGAAGGCCCGCACATGAAAACGCCGACGCGGCCTGGTGGCTGCGTCGGCGTTCAAGCTGAAGACTGCGGGCTGTTCAGTAGCCCGAGTTTTCCTTGGCGAAGTCGGTCAGCTTCTTCTTCTCGAGCTTGCCCTGCGACTTGGTGGTGCGCTTCTCGACCTGCGTGTCACCGGCGAGGGCGTCAGCCGACATGCCGAACAGCGCCTTGATGTTGTCGCCGAAGAGGGTGATCACGCCGATGGCCGCGATGGCGATGAGCGCGACGATGATGATGTATTCCGTCATGCCCTGACCGCGGGACTTCTTGAGAGCCATCTGCTTGTTGAGCTTCGCCATGGTGTCGCTCCTTCGTGAGTGCCGCGTGGATGAATGAGTATCGGTCGGAGGGCCAATCCTCTCCATACGTCATCGGGAGGACCCCTCCTCAGGCGTCACTGTCGGTGTACGGAATACAGTG
>JAYVNA010000550.1:0-4012 GCA_043758715.1 Archangium sp. | reverse complement strand
CGGGCTTGAGCGATCCCGACGCTCCGGATCTGCAGACGCTCGACTACACGAACATGGTCACGCGCTGGGTGCGGGTGGGCAAAGGCGACCCCGCGAAGATTCAGAAGATGGTCGACCAGAACGCCAACGCGAAGGTGAACGTGTTGTTCGAGAGTGAAGAGCGGCAGGCCGCGTTCTTCGAGGAAGCGCGGGAGGCGAAGCTCAATCGCCTGGTGAAGGCCGAGTTCGCGGCGATTGATGCGGACCTGCTGCGCGAGCTCTCAGCGATGGATGAGCGCCGGCACAAGCTCACCGTCACGTTGACGGGCGATCATTTCTACATCGACGCGAATGGGAAGACGCTCGATGGGCCGTTGGTGCTCGGCTCGTTCTGAAAAAGCCTTGAGGGAACGCGGTCGGTCGCGGTCTGGCTGCGGCGCTCAAAATGAAGAGGCCCTCGACGCGGGCTTTCTTTGACTCACTGACTCGGGCTTCGAGTCATTGAACGTTCGACTCAAACCCCCAGCGACCAGCCGGCTGGACTGTGGGGGTTGAGGCCGGCCACTTCGTCCCGTGAGGATCCTCGCAGCGTGCAGAGAGGCCTCTTCGAGGCGAGCACGCGGCAGATCCTGAACCGCCCACGTTCCCTTCAGGTGCTTTTACGGAATCACCACGCGAACACCCTGGGACTCCGCCCCACCCCGCCCCACCGCGCTGACGGCCCACGCACCCGCCGTCACCGGGAAGCTCACCTGGGCACCCCCGAGCACGCGCGTCAGCTCCCACTGCCCCGCAGAGACTTCGCGGTACAGCAGGTAGAACCGAACGGTCGCGGGCACCGGGCTCGTCACTGACAACGTGCTTCCCACCACGCTCACGAACGGCACCGCTGGCGCCACGCTCGCGCCCGCTCTGGGCAACACCGGCGGCAAGGCCGGCTTCGCGTAGAGCTCGGTCTTGAACATCGTGTGCACGCCCTTGGTGTTGTTCGCGATGAACGCCGAGCGAAAATGCACGTCACCCAACGCGCCCGCGGTCTTCAACGTGCGGGTGAAGAGCACCTGATTCTTGATCTCGGAGAGCGGCCAGTTCGCGCCGCTCGTCGCGAGCTGATGCACCGCGTGCCCTGGGAACAGATGCCGCCCGCCCATGTTCCGCATCGACCACCACGTCGCGAGCGTCGAGTAGCTCTGCGCGCTGGTCTCGGTCCAGTAGAGCTGCGGCGTGAGGTAGTCGACCCAGCCGTTGGCCATCCACGTGGGGGCGTCACAGGCGAGGGCGTTGTACGCGTCGAGGCCTGGCACCGGCACGCCAGCCTTCCAGATGCCGAAGGGTGAGATGCCGAAGCGCACTGTCGGGTGATCGGTGGTGACGATGCCCATCACGTCGCGCACCAGGGTGTTCACGTTGTCGCGCCGCCAGTCGAGCAGCGCCATCGTGCCGCCGTCGGCCGTGTACGCGTTGTACGTCGCAGAATCGGGGAACGCGGTCGAGGTGGGGTACGGGTAGAAGTAGTCGTCGAAGTGAAGCCCGTCGACGTCGTAGCGATTGAGCAGATCGCTCACCACCGCCTCGACGTGCTGCCGCACCGCCGACTGCCCAGGGTCCATCACCACCGCGCCGTTGTAGGTGATCGCCGAGCCCGAGAGCGTGCGGGTGACGTGGTTGGTCGCCGTCATCGAGCCCGAGGTCACCAGCCCTCGATACGGGTTGATCCACGCGTGCACCTCGAGGCCTCGCGCATGCGCCAGCGTGAGCAATTCCTCGAGCGGATCCCAACCTGGATCGCGGCCCTGGGTGCCGGTGAGGTAGCGGCTCCACGGCTCGAGCGTCGAGGGGTAGAGCGTGTCTGACTCAGGCCGCACCTGAAAGAAGAGTGAGTTGAGCCCCGCATCAGCCATCGAGTCGACGAGGTTGGTGAGCGAGGCGCGGCCTGCATCGACGCTCAAGCTGTTCGAGGCGGGCCAGTCGAGGTTCACCACGCTCGCCACCCAGACGCCGCGCAACTCTCGCTCGTGGGAGACCGTCACCAGGATCATCGAGCTGCCGCCATCACCGGGCATTCCCGAGTCGGGCCGGCCACCGTCTGTCCCCGCATCCGTGTTTCCGCCGTCGCCGATTCCCGCGTCGGTGCGCCCCGCGTCGGGACCGCCTGCATCGACCGCCATGCCCGCGTCGCCGCCCGGTCCGCCATCGTCGACACCCGCGTCATCCGCAGTGCCGGAATCAGGAGGCACCACCACCGGCGTTCCGCACGCCGCGACCAGAAAGGACAACAGGAGAGACCACGTCTTCACGGCCCAGCGCATAGCCGGGTTTCCCGGTCGGCGTCGACCCGCGCACGCCGCCGTCACGCCGCGGTTGCAGCTACCCGGCCCAGCGTCGAAAGTTCCTGCATGAGCGAACGCGCGCTCCGTGACCAAATCGAAGAACTGCACGCTGCAATTCTCGCCGAGCGGGCGAAGCTGAGCGTGCCCGTCGACCAGGAGCTCAGCGAAACCCGCGCCGCGCTCCAGGCCGAGGTGGCGTCGCTCACCCAGCGCTCGGACGAACTCGCCGACCAGGTCAGCGCCCTCGAGGCGCAGACGCGCACGCGCGAGTGGGAAACGAAGCAAGCCCGGAGCGAGCTCTCTGACGCCCGCTCGGAAATCAGTTCGCTCGAGCCCCTGGGCAACCCGCTGAAGGAGTCTCGATCGAACTGGGAAGATCCCGAGACGGCCGGCTGTGCGATGGGGGGCCTCGCGCTCGTCGTGGGTGCCACGGCCGCGGCGGGGTGGTGGCTGTCATGACCGAACGTGAAGAGCTCGAGTCGCGCCGGGACACGCTCCAGAAGGTACTGCTGGAAGCGCAGGCAGAGGTCGCCGCGCGGCGAGCGCAGGTGGCGCAGACCCTCGCGGCGTTGCTTCACCAGCGCGATGAACTGAAGACCCTGGTGACCGAGCGCGAAGCGGCCCTCGCCGACCTCGAAGACGAGGCCGTTCAGATCAACGACGACTGGAAGACCAGCAAGCGCGAAGCCGCCGCCGCCCGTGAACACGTCGAAGAGCTCAGACGCGCAGCCCGTCGAGGATGAGCGTGGTGAGCGCCGCGGGCACCTCGAGCACGTTGCCGATGTCTTCTTCGTGCAACACCGCGAGCAACAATCGTTCAGCTGCGCCCACCACCGTCAACGCGCTCACCGCGACGGGGATCGGCTTCAAGATGCCGTGCTTCTGCGCGGTCTTCGTCATCTCGATCGCGTAGCGCGCCACCTGCGCCGAGAGTTCGATGATCGGCCTGCGGGCGCCTTGCGCGGGCGCCCGGGACTCCTGCAGAAACAGACGCACCGGGCCCGGCTGTTCCATCAACAACGTCGCGAGCACGTCGCCGATGCGCGTGTACGCCTTGATCATCATCTCGCGCGAGGAGGCCGTCTCGAGCTCACGCATGCAGGTCTCGAGGGCCCGCGTCATCAGCTCGCGCGTGGGCGCCATCAGGTCTTCGACCAGTGCGGTCTGGTCGGTGTAATACCGATAGAAGCTGCCCTTGGCCATCTGCGCGGCCTGCATGATGTCGTCGACCGAGACGGCTTCGATGCCCCGTTCCAAAAACAGCAACAGCGCCGCGTCACGAATGGCCTGCGCCTTCTTCTGCCGGTTCAGATCGCGAACGCCGCCCACGGGCCCCGGCCGCATCAACGCCTGCCCCTTGGGAGTGGAGACTTCCCGTCTTCCCTTCGCCAGCTTCATCGCGCTCACTTCTTGCTGTTCTTTTCCGAACGCTGAATTCGGTCGAGGCGCTCCAGCCCATCGTCATGGCCCACGAAGCCTGCCGCGCGCGCAGCCAGCTCGACGGCCTTGCGCTTGAGGCCAGGTTCCTGCGGCAGCGCCTCGGGCGCGAGCATCACCTGCCCCACGTTGAGGAACGAGCTCGCCAGCGCCTTCTCTTCAGCGTCGGCGTACGGCGCCAGCAAGCGCGCGACGGCGAGGTGACCATTGGCCGCCGCCCGGAGCAGCGCCGTCTCATCGGTCGCGTCGCGGCACATGGGCTCGGC
>JAYVNA010000549.1:0-4017 GCA_043758715.1 Archangium sp. | reverse complement strand
CGAACCGCGGCCTGCAGTTCCTCGACCTGATCCAGGAAGGCAACATCGGCCTGATGAAGGCCGTGGATAAGTTCGAGTACAAGCGTGGCTACAAGTTCTCCACGTACGCCACGTGGTGGATCCGTCAGGCCATCACCCGCGCCATCGCCGATCAGGCCCGCACCATTCGTATTCCGGTGCACATGATCGAGACGATCAACAAGCTCATCCGCACCTCGCGCTACCTCGTGCAGGAGATCGGCCGCGAGCCGACCCCTGAAGAGATCGCCGAGAAGATGGAGCTGCCGCTCGACAAGGTCCGCAAGGTCTTGAAGATCGCCAAGGAGCCCATCTCGCTGGAGACGCCCATCGGTGAAGAGGAAGACTCTCACCTCGGCGACTTCATCGAAGACAAGGCGCACGTGAAGCCCGACGAGGCGGTCATCAACATGAACCTCGCGGAGCAGACCCGCAAGGTGCTCGCCACCCTGACGCCGCGCGAAGAGAAGGTGCTTCGCATGCGTTTCGGCATCGGCGAGAAGTCCGACCACACGTTGGAAGAAGTGGGTCAGGACTTCGAGGTGACGCGCGAGCGCATTCGTCAGATCGAAGCGAAGGCGTTGCGCAAGCTGCGCCACCCCTCACGCAGCAAGCGCCTGCGCAGCTTCGTCGAAGGCCAGTAACGCTCAGCCTGTGTTGACGATGACGGCCCGCCGACTCCACTTCGAGTCGCCGGGCCGTTTCGTCATCTATTCATGAGGGCGTTTGCCTTCCGCCCTCACTTCTGAGGGTTGAAGGCCGCGTGGCAGGCCATGCAGTTTTCCACCAGCGCGCTGTACCTCTCGAGGGTGCCGCTCATCTCGTTGGCTTTGGCGGCCTCGGAGAGGGCCGTGGCGCGCTTGCGAAGCTCGTCTTGCAGCTCGAAGAAGCGCGGCGGCAGCTTGGCGGCGCTGCCTGCAGCAGGATCGAGGCGGGGCTCGAGCGCGATGTCCTGGGCGAGGCGCGCCACCTCGGGCAGCCGCACCAGGGCGACAGCGAGCGCGAGCTGCTGGGCCTCCTTCGCGTGGGCCTTCATCTTCAACTTCAAGAACGCGCGGGCCTCGAAGGAGACCGCTTTGGGGTCGAGCTGGCGGGCGGCGTTCTGGGTGTTCTTGTCGGGGAAGATGCTGCCCTGCGCGAAGGCCGGCGCAGCGAGAGCGGCTACCAGGAGGAGAGTGCGCATGAAGTTGGGGAATGCAGCGCACATGCCTGTAGGCAAGTGCGCTCAATAGTTGGGACTCAGCTCGGCGACGGGCGCAGGGTTTGCGGGGCGAGTCGCGACCAGGCGCTGACAGCGCAAAAGCACCTGCTCGGCGAGCTTGCGGGCGGCGTCTTTGATCATCTCGCGGTGGAGCACCTCGAGGCGGCCGGGGACGGCGGGGGGCGCAGCGATCGCCTCGCTGCGCACGCGCTCGTGCACGGTGAAGAGAATGGTGCCGGTCTTCACGTCGAAGAGCGTCGCTTCGAGCACGCCGGCCGACTCGATGGTGGTGCCGGGCAGCACGAACGCCCCCAGGATGGTGATGAAGCCGGCGGCGAAGCCATTGGGGCGCGTCGCGTCAGCGAAGCGGTGGCGATAGAGCAGCAGGTATTCGGTGCGGTAGCGGGCGGCGAGCTCACGCAGGCCCGCGGTGCCGGTGGTGGTGGGCCACTCGGTGCTGACCTCCGAGGCGAGATCGAACAGCCCACTGCCATCGAGGGCATCGGTGAGGGTCGCGGGCGCGGCTTCCACCGGGACACTGTCATCGGGCGCGTAGGCGGTGCGCACCGGCAGCACCCCGATGCGGGCGTGTTCTTCGAGGAACACCGGGGCTGAGAGGATCTGCTTGAGTTCGTTCTCCCCCACTCCCATGCGATCGCGCGCGAAGTGATTCTCTTCGAGGACCGCCGCGGGCGCAGGCAAGGCCGTGAGCGCGTAGGGCGTGAGCGAGGGCATGGCGGCACGCGAGGCGGCGCAGCCCGAGGTGAGTGCGAGAACGACGAAGGTGAGGCGCATGGTGTTCCTCCTTGAGGTGATGGGAGGAAGAATGCGATGCGGTTCGAACGGCTGCTCCACGGGCCGCTCACGACACCTTCACGGTTCCTTCATGACGACCCAGCAGAAGAGTCCCTGGCTGCAGGCAGTGGAGCGGGCGGTGCGCTCGATCCCCAAAGGGAAGACAGCCAGCTACGCGATGGTGGCGATGATGGCGGGCAAGCCGGGAGCGGCGCGGGCGGTGGTGCAGGCGCTCCACAAGCTCGACGGGCTGCCGTGGTGGCGGGTCATTCGCAGCGATCGCACGCTGGCGACCCCGGTGGCGCTGGAGCAGCGGCGCCGCCTCGAGCGCGAGGGCGTGAAGTTCAAAGGGACGCGAGTGGCTGCGGTTGCGTGATCGCGCGGGGTGCTGTGAAGACGAACTCGCCCAGTTGCTCCCAGAGTGAGTGGCGGAATTCGTCTTTGAAGAACCCGAAGTGACCGATGTGCTTCACGCCGAGGTCGCGGGGCGCGAGGTGCCGGCGCTCGATCTTCGCGTTCACGTAGAGGGAGTGGAGCGCGTCGACCGCGAGCGCGGGCGCGTAAGTGTCGTCGGTGAAGCTGAACGAGAGCATGGGGATGTGCAGGCGCGCGTACCCTTCGCGGGCGACGCCATGCGCCAGGAAGAAGTCGCGGCTGCGGCACCAGCGCGCCCACTCGAGGGCGACCTCTTTGGGGAGATCGGCGCCGATGCCGAGTGATCCGGGGAAGTAGCCCAGCGTGTGGGTGAGGCCGGGCATCACCCCGTGCCAGAGGGCGGCCATGGCCCATTTGCGCGGGGCGGGCCAGAGCTGCCACGAACCGAACTGACTGCCGACGGTGACCGCGCGGGTGAGGCAGGTGTTGCTGGCCGCCTGCCCGAGGATTTGACCGCCGACGCTGTGACCGATGGCGACCAGGGGGCGGCCGCTCCATTCGTTCTGGGCGAAGCGGAGCACGCCTTCGAGATCGTGATGACCCCAGTCGCGCATGGTGCCGGGGAATCCGCGGAGCCGGTGCGGGCGGGACTCGCCAATGCCGCGGTAGTCCCAGGTGAGCACCGTGGCGCCCTGCCCGGCCGCCCAGGAGGCGAAGCGCGCGTAGTACCCCTGGCGCACGCCGGTGGCGCTGTTGATGACCAGCACGGGCCCGCGCTGGCTGGCGCCCGCGACGTGGCCGACCAGGCCGTAGCCGTCGGAAGCGGTGATGCGGAGGGCGTTCTTCATCGTCAAAGTCTCCAGTGGAGACATAACGGGGAATTCGTACCCTTTTCAAGGCAGGTTTCAGAGCGCCCGCAACCCCGCGATGAAAGGGGCGACGATCTGTCGCACATACGGATCGACCAGGGCGCGTTTCACTTTGATCCGGTGCACGAGCGCGAGGGAGGCGAAGCCGTGAGCGAGGCTCCAGAAGGCGAAGACGAGCTCGCGGCGGGGGCGCGCGACGAAGCGGCCCGACTCGATGCCCGCGAGGATCTCGGTGTCGAGCAGCTCGAAGGCGCGCAGCACGAGTTCTTCGAGGACCGGGAAGCGGCCGTCTTCGTTGAGGCGCTTGCCGAACATGATTCGGTAGTGGGCGGAGTGATCGACGGCGAAGGCGACGTAGGCGCCGGCGAGGGCTTCGAGGCGCTTCTCGGGCAGTGCGCGCTTTTGCGAGGCGAGCGCCTCTTCCATCGCGACCAGGAGTTGGCGGTAGCCCTGCTCTGCCACCGCGGCGAGCAGCGTGGTGAGGTCGGCGAAGTGGCGGTAGACGGCGCGGTGGTTGACCCCGACCCGGCGGCTCACCTCGCGCAACGTGAGTTGTTCGTCGGTGGCGATCACTTCGATCGCGGCCGAGACCAGCGCGTTGGAGAGGTCTCCGTGGTGGTACGTCTCGCGCTTCTTTCGGGCTCTGGTAGGCACGCCGTGTCCGTCTGGTAGGGTGCTCGCGTTCGTCAGAGGCGAGCGAACGGGCTCATAGCTCAACGGTAGAGCTGGCGGCTCATAACCGCTTGGTTCCAGGTTCGA
>JAYVNA010000548.1:0-4019 GCA_043758715.1 Archangium sp. | reverse complement strand
TGGGTGGCGTCTGCGTTGCTCTCGAGCGCCTGCAGGTTGAAGGTGAGCGGATCGACCCGCGCTTCCACGCCATCAGCGCGCAGCTCGAGTTCTTCTGGAGTCGAGAGGCCGCGCGCCGCGAGCCGCTCGCCCACGAACGCCATCACCTTCGCTGGCGTGATGTCTTTGCCCATGAGCTTCATGACTTCCTCCGAATGCGTTCGATCTCGTCGAGGTACGCGCCGACCACCGCGTCCCAGGTGAACTGCGCTGCGTATTTCTTGCCGGCCTGACCCATCGCCGCCCGCTCGGTGCCCACCCGCTGCACAGCCGCCCGGAAGCTCGCATCGTCATCGAGCGTGAAGGGCACGCCGCCGCCGCTGCGCTCGAGTTGCCCCACCACCACGTCAGAGGCCGCGTTGCCCAGCACCGGAGTTCCCACCGCGAAGGCCTCGAGCGTCAGCAGGGAGAGGCTCTCGTAGCGACTGGGCACCACCACCGCGAGCGCGCCGGCCAGCGCGTCCCACTTGTGCTGTTCGTCGATGCGCCCCACGCAGATGACCCGGGTGCCGCGCGGCTTCACGTCGCCTGCGCCCGCGAGCACCAACGCCGGCGCGTCGTGGAAGGCACTGACCAGCGCCTGGTGACGGGAGACCAGATCGAGCACGCCCTTCCCCGCTTCCATCCGGCCCAGGTAGAGCAGGTACGGCCCGGTGATCCCGAAGTGATCGCGGAAGCGCTCCGGCCTGGCCGGCAGCGGCTCGATGCCAGAGCCGACCGAGCGCCGGCGCGCGGCGTTGGGAAAGCGTCGTTCAATCAGCGCTGCTTCTTCGGGCGTACTGCACAAGAGCGATCGCGGCGTGGTGAAGGCGTCATCGAGTGCGTGGAACGCCAGCGGGGCTTCATCGTGCGCGGTGGGCACCACGATCGCCTTCTGAGCCACCAGGGGCACGCCCCACGCGGTCGGAAGGTAGAGGTAGGTGAAGAACAGGAACGCGTCGAACTCGTGCGCGCGGTTGGCGATCGCCTCGAGGAGTCCGGGCGCGAGCGGCCCCTGCTCCGCCAGCCAATGCGTCTCACTGACGAAGTCGAGCGGCTTGCCGAACAGCGAATCAGAGAGCCGATTGAACGCACGCATCTGGCGCGGCCGGCGCACGGGGAAGCGATGCACGGTGAGCGCGCCGTCGCGTGATTCACCCGCTGGCAGCTGATTGGCCCAGGTCAGGTGATCGGTGGCGCAGGTGGTGAGCACCTCGATCTTCGCGTGCGCCGCCAGCCGCAACGCCACCTGCCGCGCGAGCGATTCAGCACCCCCCGTGAGGTCTTCGCCGAAGCGCTGCACCACCATCGCCACCCGGGGCAGGCCCTGCTTCTTCACACTCTTCAGGGGCGTGGGTAGGCACTTCGCCAGTGCGTCGCGGGTCGCCGAGAACGAGAGCTCGGCGACGCGTTGGCGTTGCCCTGCGATCAGCTTGGTGCGCAGCTCGGCGTCTCGACTCACGAGGAGCACCAACTCTGCGAGCGCGGCGAAATGCTTCTCGTCGAACACGATGCCCCGGCCGCCCATCGTCTCGGGCACCGCGGCAGCGCCGAACGCGAGCACCGGGACGTCGGCGGCCATCGCTTCGGCGAGCGGGACTCCGAAACCTTCGTGCTCCGACATCGAAACGAAGACGTCGGCGCTGCGATAGGCGGCGACCAGCTGTGCATGGCTGACCCGGCCCAGGAAGGTGACGCCGCCGAGGCGATCGGCCTTCTTCTTGAGCGCCTTGAAGTCTTCGTTGCCCGCCGCGAAGCCGCCCACCACCCACAGCTCAGCGGCAGGCGCGATCTGACGAAGCTCCGCGTGGAGGGAAATCAGATCCTCCATGCGCTTGTGCGGCACCACCCGGCTGACCGACACCACGCGCGGGCGCCCGGCCTTCGCGAGCCGGGCGGACAGCTTCGGATCCATGCTGCGTTCGGTGAAGCGTTCCGGCTCGACGAAGAGCGGCACCACCTTCACGTCGCGATGGCCGGCGACTTCGAGTTCACGCGCGTTGAACTGCGAGACCCCGATCGACACGTCGACGAAGTCCGCCATCGCGGCGAGCTGCGCGCGCCCGGAGACCAGGGCTTCCTCGAGACGTTTGCCCACGTAGAACCGCGACGGCGTGACGTTGTGAAACACCACGCCCTTGCGGCACGGCAGCAACATCACCCGGCCCGCCAACGGAGAGGCGATGCCGTGGTGGTACAGCACGAAGTCGTCGACGCGCGGCTTGAGCTCGGTCGCGGGCCGCACCAGCGAACGCCACGCGGGCGCGACCTCGTCGGCGTAAACCTGCCCCTCGTGACCCAGGTGGCGGAGCACGCGCTGCCAGGCGATCGCCGCCTGACCCATGGCGTCGCCGGGCGTGAAACAGGGAATGAGCTGGTGAACCTGCGCCACGCGCGCGGCTGTAACTCAAACCGCCCTGTCCCGGCGGCGGATTTTCCGCTCAGCCCCCCGGGAGGATCACCAGCTCGATCCCATGCTCCGCGCAGAAGGCCTTGAAGGCGGCGAGGTCCTTTTCATTCTGGAGCAGCGGCTCGTTGCCAACGCGCTTGCAGCCCGGATCCCAGATGAGGCGAGTGCCATCCAGCTGTTGGGCGAGGAAGGCGCGCAGGGCCTCGACGGTGGGGAAGGTCGATTTGGTCGCGCCCTCGACGAAGAAGCGCCAGCGCTCGCCGTCGAGCTCGAGGCCCATGGTCAACGTGGGTGCCGGCGAGAGCACCCTGGCCCAGTCCCATTCCAGCTTCGGGCTCACCGGGGCGGCACGGGTCGCGGTGTGCGCGACCGAGACCAGCTCGTCTTCGAGGTCCTGCCAGAGGCGGCGAAAGGCCTGGTAGGCAGGAACGTCAGCGGCGAGCACCGCCGCGGGATCTCGCCCATTGCGCGGTTCGAGCCCCCGCGAAGTCGCGAGCGTCTTCGCGTCAGGCCCGCGCGGATGCCACGACTTCATCTGGGCATAGCGGCCTCCCGACAGCCGGAGGATCAAGCTGGCGTACGAGGCATCAGGCCCGAGGCTTTCCTTCGTGAGCAACGCGGGATCGTGCCCCTTGAAGCGTTCCGTCAAGGCCGCCGCACGCGCAGGCGTCACGAAGCCGGTGCGATAGGGCACGCCACCGGTCAGCGCGTTCTCTGACCACAACACCCGGCCGTCGTCCCACAGCAGGACGATGGGCACGGGCGTGCGGCCCCCCACGATGAGCGCGGCGATCAACTGCGCGTGCTGGTACTTCGTGGGGCCCACCGTTCCCGCCGGCAGCTTCAGCTGAAGAGGCTTCTCAGCAGCAGCGAGCAAGGACAACGAGCAGGCGAGCGCGATGAGCATGCGGCTACTCCACCGTGTCCCTCAGCTGAGATCCAGCTCAGTCACCCGGCCGTGCTCATCGCAGAGCGCGAGGCGATCGGGCCCGAAGTCTCGGCAGCGCACCACCACCGCGCGAGAGAGCCTGGCGAGCTCGATGGGCCGTCCCTCACTCCAGGGCGCGAACCGCACCTCGGTGTCGCCCTCGGTGATTCGGGTGAGCACGAGCCCCGCGTCCATCGGGAAGGTGTTCCACGGTGAGGTGCTCGGCAATGAGACCGCCGCCGCGGCGCCGACCTTGAGGCCCATGAGCCCGTCATCGCGCAGCTTGAGTTCCCAGGGGAGCGCCGTGTCGCCGCGCGCCCAGCAGTCCATGTCGGGGCCGTAACGAACCTGCAGCCGCTCGGTGCCGGCGTTGAACACATAGCGCCAGCTTTCCTTGAGCCCGAGATCCGTCGCGAGCGCGATCACCCGGGTGCCGCTGGCGTCGATGGCGCGGCACTCGGTGTTCGGCACGCGCCACCATTCCATCGGGCCGGCCGCCGCGGGGTCGAGCAGGACCAGCGCACTTTCCATTCCCACCGCCCAGCACAGGCCATCGTAGCGGCGGGAGAAGGCCGCGAGCCGCCCCTGGAACCAGCTGGTCAGCTCGAGGGTCTGCGGGTCGAGCTTCCACACGCGGGTGAGAATTCCGTCGACGGAGATGAC
>JAYVNA010000547.1:0-12245 GCA_043758715.1 Archangium sp. | reverse complement strand
ACGAGGCCAACGGGCAATTCAAGGAAGCGCTCGACGCCTGCGAGAACGCGCTCCAGATCGACCCGCTCAACCTTCAGCTGCACCAGCGCCAGGCGATGCTCGCGCGCAGACTGAAGGAAGCAGCGGCGCGGGCCTGACGTGAGCCTGGCGCCGGTCAGACGCGCCGCGGCCGCAGCAGACGCTTTCTTCCAGCGGTGGTTGGGAATGAGCGCCGAACGCGAAGCCCTCACGGTGTGGGCGCTGTGTTTTGGCGCGACGCTGATCGCGTACGTCGCCTCACCTCCCGCCGGCAAGGTGGCCGCCACGGTGGGCTTCCTCTACCTCCCGCTCTATGCCTGTCAGCGGCGGGGGGAAGACTGGCCCGACTTTGGCCTCTCGCGGGCCCGGCTGGGGGCCGACTTCAAACAGTTCCTCGGGGTGGCGGCGGTGGTCTTCCCCCTGTTCATCGGTGGCTACTTCGCCTTCACGGTGGCCTGGCCGCACCTGCCCTCGTGGGTGCTGGCGTTGTTGCCGTACACCCACGGACCTCACTTCGAGCCCCGGCTGCCCGATCGCTTCACAGAGTTTCTCATCGACGATTTGTTCGTGGTCGCCTTGCCCGAAGAGTTCTTCTACCGCGGCTACCTGCAGACCCGGCTGCGCGACGCCTGGCCGCAGGGGCGCCTGTTCTTCGGAACGCGCCTGGGAAAGGCGTTCTGGGTGACCGCGGTGCTGTTCGCGCTCGGTCACCTGGCGATCTTCCAGGTGTGGCGGCTGGGCGTGTTCTTCCCCGCCCTGCTCTTCGGGTGGATGAGGGAGCGCAGCAACTCGGTAGTGGGCGCGGCGCTGTTTCACGCGGCCGCGAACCTGTTGATCAAGGTGCTCGACGCCAGCTTCTTCTAGACGCTCAGCGAATGGTGACGGACAGCTTGCGATCGATCGCCAGCGTCGCGCCGTCGGGCAACGCCACCCAGCCATCACCCGGGTGGACCCCGCTGGCCACCACCACGGAACGCCGCCGGCGGTGATCGCGCACCAGCGGCTCTGCATCGCTCGCGTTGGGCGCGAGGTCGTGAATGGCGCACTGGGCCTGGCCCTCGAGCAGCGAGTAGCTCAGGTTCTCTCCCCCTCGGCGGGTGGCCACCACCATGCGGCCGTTGCTCGCCACCAGGGCGAAGCCCGGGCGCGTCTTCACCCCCGCGCCCCCTGAGACCTGTTCGATGGCCTTCGCGCACGAGGCGAGGCGGGCGGCGGCGGTCGCGCTGTCGAGCGAGGCATCTTCGATGCGGCCGATCTCCCGCAGCTCCGCGAGGAAGCGGGCGAAGGCGGCCTCTTCCCAGGTGGGGCCCCGCACGGCCGCCGCGAGGAACTCGGGCAGCTCTTCCCGAAGCCGCTCACGAACCTGGTCCCCGCGCTCGAGGGTGCCGGCGGCCGCGAAGAGCCACTGCCTGAAGCGGAAGGGCTGGGCGCTCTCTTCGATCCCCTGCCCTACGGTCAGGGCACGGCTGGCCAGCATGGCGACCTCTGAATCAGAGGCGTCCCAGGCCTCGCCGGCGTTGGCGCCCAGCCCGTAGCGGCGCTGCACCACCTGACCGTCCTGCCAGCAGCCGACCCCCACGATCGAGCCATGCTCGAAGGCAAAGCCCGCGCGCACGCGATCGAGCTCGCAACGCAACAGCGCGGCGTCCGAGGTGATGAGAGTGAGCACTTGCGACATCGGTAGCTCCTGAGGCGGCCGTTCCCAGCGTCTCAACACGCCGGGGTGAACGCCACTTCCCCTGTCGGGAAGTAAGCGCAGAGTGTGGAAACACGGTAACTTCACGCCCATGTCCGAAATCGCGGTCGGCATCGACCTGGGCACGTCTTATTCGTGTGTTTCCGCAGTCATCGACGGTCAACCGACCGTCATCCCCAACGAATGGGGCGAGCTCACGCACGCCTCGTGTGTCTCGTTTCTCGAAGACGGCAGCGTGCTCGTCGGGAACGCGGCGAAGAAAAACATCATCACCAACGCCGAGAACACCGTGTACTCGGCCAAGCGGCTCATCGGCCGCTTCTTCTTCTCCGACGAGGTGAAGAAGGCGACGACTGTGATGCCCTACACCATCGTGGAGGGCCCGAATAACTCGGTGCGCATCCAGGCGCGCGGCAAGACGTTCTCGTTGCCCGAGATCTCCGCGCTCGTGCTCAAGGAACTCAAGGCGATCGCCGAGAGCTACCTGGGCACGCCGGTGACCAAGGCCGTGGTGACGGTGCCCGCCTACTTCAACGACAACCAGCGCCAGGCCACCAAAGACGCGGGCCGCATCGCCGGCCTCGACATCTTGCGCATCTTGAACGAGCCGACCGCCGCGGCGCTCGCGTACGGCTTTGGCCGCGACGTGAACCAGCGGGTCGCCGTCTACGATCTGGGCGGCGGCACGTTCGACGTCTCGGTGCTCGAGATCGGCAAGGACGTGTTCGAGGTGCTCAGCACCGCGGGCGACACGTACCTCGGCGGCGACGACTTCGACGACCGCATCATGAACTGGCTGGCCGAAGACTTCCTCGCCCGCCACAAGCTCGATCTTCGCCAGAACCGCTTCTGCCTCCAGATGCTCAAGGAAGCCTCGGAGCGGGCGAAGATCGAGTGCGGCCAGAACGGCCAGGCTGACATTCTGTGCCCCGGCATCTGCCAGGACGTGAACGGCAACGTGCTCGATCTGCAGATGCACCTCACCGCCGATCAGTTCAACCGCATGGTGATGGACCTGGTGCAGGGCACCTTCAAGGTGACCGACGAAGCGCTCCAGAGCGCGCGCATGACGGTCGCCGACGTCGACGCGGTGATCCTCGTGGGCGGCCCCACCCGGCTGCCGATCGTGCGCAACTCGGTGAAGCACTACTTCCAGAAAGACCCGATGGAAGGCGTCGACCCCGACCAGGTCGTCTCGCTGGGCGCGGCGCTCCAGGCCCACGCCCTGCTCGACAAAGCGACCGAGACCTTCCTGGTCGACGTCACCCCGCTGGCGCTGCGCATCGGCACCGTGGGCGGCTTCACCGAGAAGATCATCGAGAAGAACACCCCGATTCCGATCGAGAAGTCGAAGACCTTCACCACCAGCCGCGACGGCCAGGACAAGGTGAAGATTCGCGTTTACCAGGGCGAGTCGAACCGCGCCGACGAGTGCGAGCTGCTCGGGGAATTCGAGTTCGGCGGCTTTCGCATCGGTTACCGCGGCGACGTGAAGATCGACGTCACCTTCGAGATCGACTCGAACGGCATCGTCAACGTGCAGGCCGCCGATCTCGAGACAGGCCAGAAGACGTCGACCACCATCAGCCTTTCTTCCGGTTTGTCGGAGAACGACATCGAGCGGTCGATGCAGGACAATCGGCAGATACAGCTCTCGCGCGACCGCGACATGCCTGCCGCGCGCTGAACATCACCTCGTGAGGTCTTGAGAGACGAATGTCGAACGGTCAAGACAACTCAAGCAAGCCGCCCCCGCGCCCGATACCCCGGGTGACGGCGGTCGATCCGTCTGAAGAGGTGACGCCCAGACCGGGGCCCGCCCCCGTGGCGCCGCCGCGGGCGCCCGCGCCCCCAGGCCGGCCCGCAGCCGTGTTGCCCATCGTCACCCCGGCGCGCGCTGCGCCGCCCGCCGCCCGGCCGGCTCAGCCGGGCACGCCCGCGCGCCCCCAACCGGCGATCACCGCGCAGCCCGTCGCGCAATCCCCGGGCCTTCCGACGATCGCCGCCGCCATCCCGGCGCCGGTGAGAAATCCGGCGATCGTTCCTCCGGTGCCGCCCCGCCCGCCCTCGGGGTCGCTCCCCCCGGCGGTCGCTACCTCCAGGCCGGATTCAGGTTCGCTCCCCGCCGCCCCCCCGGCGGTCGCTGCGGCCAGGCCGGGTTCAGGTTCGCTGCCCGCCGCCCCCCCAGCGATCACCGCCGCGCGGCCTGCCCCGCTGATTCCTCCGGCGCCTCCCGCGGTGGGTACGCCCCGAGCGCCCGCGACCGTCCCACCCGCCCCTCCTGCGAGCGCGGCGTCGCGACCGTCCGCGATCATTCCCCCCGCGCCTGGCGTGGCCACCCGCCCCGCGCCGATCATTCCGCCCGCGGCACCGCCGCGCCCTGCCCCGCTGGTGCCGCCTGCACCTCCCGCCGCGCTGGCCCCCGGCCCTCCGCTTCAGACTGCTGCGCCCGCTCCGGGCCGGGTCAGCCCGCTCCCTTCTACCGGGGCGGTCGAAACGATCGACCCACAGCAGGCCGCCGCACTGCGCAAGCTCGCCCAGGGTCTTTCAGCGGTCGACTACTTCCAGGTGCTCGCGCTCAGCCACGCAGCCACGCCCGGCGACATCAAGAAAGCGTTCTACCGGGAGAGCCGCACGTACCACCCCGACCGCTTCTTCCACCTCGTCGACTCGCAGGAAAAGTCGGACATCGGCAGCATCTACAAGCGCATCACCGAGGCCTATTACGTGCTGCGCGATGATGCGAAGCGCCGCAAGTACCTGACCGACCTCACCAGCGCCGATCGCAACAACAAGCTGCGCTACACCGACGCCACCGAGACGGAGCTCAAGGCCGAAGCCCGCAAGTCAGTCGAAGAAGAGTTCGGCACCAACCCCAAGGCGCGCCCCTTCTTCAAGACGGCCCTGGCGGAGTTCGACAAGGGCAACCTCCCCGCGGCCCAGAGCGCCCTCAAGATGGGCCTCACCTACGAGCCGGGTAACGCCCGCTTCAAGGAGCTGCTCGCCGAGGTGGTGAAGAAGATCGAAGACGCCCGCCGCGGCCAGCTTCCGTCGTTCATGATCAAGTAAACCCGTGACGCTCGATCTCATCGCACTGGGCGTGGTGGCCTTCATCGCCATCTGGGGCGCCTTCAGCGGCTTCGCCCGGCAGGTGGCACAGGCCATCGCCGGCATCGCTGCCGTGGCGGCCGCGGCTCCGTTGGGCCGCTTCTTCGCCGAGCCCATGAGCAAGGCGCTGCAGTCGTCGCTCACGGTGGGGGTGGTGATCGCCACCATCGTGTCCTTCCTGGCGATCTACCTGCTCGGCCGGCTGCTGCTGACGATGATTCTGCGGCGGCTGCTGGCGGGCAAAGACCCGAAGAACCGCGGGGCCGATCGCACGCTCGGCTTTCTCCTGGGCTTCACCAAGGCGGCCACCATGCTGTGGCTCGGCCTCTCGGCGGCCACCTTCATCGAGAACAACCTGGTGCTCGCGGGCCGCAAGTACACCTTTACCCCCAAAGACTCGAAGCTGGTGGCGCTCGCCCGGCAGTACAACTTCATCGAGACGATGCAGTTCTCGGGCGCCAAGGACCTGGCGCTGGCCGCGAAGGTGGCCACCGACCCCAAAGCGGCCGCCCGCCTCAAGGAAGACCCCGACTTCGCCGCCCTGATGAAGGACTCGCGCTTTCGCCAGGCGCTGCAGGGGGACGCCTGGAAAAAGGCCCTGGAGACGGGCGATGTGCGGGCGCTGATGCAGAACAATCAGCTGGTGGAGCTCATTCAGGACCCGAAGATGAACCACCGGCTCGAACGCCTCGCCGCTCAGGCCGATTAGCCGCCTCGGGCTTCAGTCAGCCTGACCCCAGAGCGATGCTGGATCTTCCCGGGGATTCTCTATAGTGCCGGGCCCATATGGCCCCCTCCACCCCGCAGCGCTGGTCCGTCGCCGACTCGAACGATCTGTACGCGATTCGAAATTGGGGGGCGGGCTACTTCGGCATCAACGACAAGGGCAACGTGATGGTGCACCCGGCGGGGCCTGCGACGCCGAGCTTCGACTTGAAGGAACTGGTCGACGAGGTGCGCCGCCGTGGCATCAGCCTGCCGCTGCTGATCCGCTTCACCGACGTGCTGCGCCATCGGGTGGTGCACCTCAACGAGGCCTTCAAGAAGGCGATCGTCGAGCACAACTACAAGGGCAACTACCGGGGCGTCTACCCCATCAAGGTCAACCAGCACCGCTACGTCGCCGAGCAGATCACCGACGCGGGCAAGCCCTACAACTACGGCCTCGAGGCAGGTTCCAAGCCTGAGCTGCTGGCGGTGATGGCGCTGCTGGAAGACCCCGAAGCCCTGATCATCTGCAACGGCTACAAGGACGAGGAATACGTCGAGACCGCGCTCTACGCCTCCAAGCTGGGGCGCAAGGTGGTGATGGTCGTCGAGAAGCCCTCCGAGCTGCCGTTGATCGCCGAGGTCGCGCGCAAGACGGGCATCAAGCCGCGCCTGGGCATGCGGGTGCGCCTCTCGACCCGCGGCGCCGGCAAGTGGGAAGCCTCGGGCGGTGACCGCTCGAAGTTCGGTCTCAGCTCGAGCGAGCTGATGGACGCGATGTCCTTCCTGCGCGAGACGGGCCTGATGGACAGCTTCGAGCTGCTCCACTTCCACCTCGGCAGCCAGATCTCCAACATCCGCAACGTGAAGAACGCGCTGCGCGAGGTCGGCCGGTTCTACGTCGAGGTGCGCCGGCTGGGCGCCCCGCTCCAGTACATCGACGTCGGCGGTGGCCTGGGCGTCGACTACGACGGCTCGCAGACGAACTTCGCCTCGTCGATGAACTACACCACCGAGGAATACGCGAACGACGTGGTGTTCTCCGTGATGGAGGCCTGCGACGCCGCCCAGGTGCCGCACCCGAACCTCGTCTCTGAATCGGGGCGTGCAGTGGTGGCGCACCACGCGATGCTGGTGACCGAGGTGTTGGGCAACAGCGGCTTCGACGTGCCGCCCATGCCTGAGGGGGTGCCGGAGACCTCGCCCCACGTGGTGAAGAACCTGCACGCGGCCTTCCGCGACGTCACCAACAAGAACCTGCTCGAGACCTACCACGACGCCACTGAGTACAAGGACGAGGTGCTGACCCTGTTCTCGCTGGGTCACCTCACCCTCGAGCAGCGGGTGCTGGCCGAGAACCTCTTCTGGAGCATCTGCCACAAGATCCTGCGCATCGCGAAGGAAGCGGGCGACCTCCCCGAGGAGCTCGAGACGCTCGAGCACAACCTCAGCGACACCTACTTCTGCAACTTCAGCGTCTTCCAGTCGCTGCCCGACTCGTGGGCGATCGATCAGCTCTTCCCGGTGATGCCGATTCACCGCCTCACCGAGCGCCCCACCCGCCGCGCGGTGCTCGCCGACATCACCTGCGACAGCGATGGCAAGATCGAGAAGTTCATCGACAAGCGCGAGGTGAAGGACGACCTCCTGGTGCACGCGCTCAACGACGACGAGTACTACCTGGGCATCTTCATCGTGGGCGCCTACCAGGAGATCCTGGGCGACCTGCACAACCTGTTCGGTGACACCAACACCATCCAGGTCTCGCTCGCGCCGGGCGGCGGCTACCTCATCGATCGCGTCGTCGAAGGCGACACGGTCACCGAGGTGCTCAACTACGTCGCCTACAACAAGGACGATTTGATCGCGAAGATGCGCGGCTTCACCGAGACCGCACTGCGGGCCGGGCGCATCACCCTCGACGAGTCGCGCCAGATCCTCCGCGTCTACGAGGCGGGGCTCGCCGGCTACACGTACCTGGAGCGCGAGGTCGACGCGAAGAGCTTCACCGCGTCACAGCTGCGCCTGGTGGTGCCCAACGACGTGCCCCGCGATCAGCGCACCGGCACTCAGGGGTAAACGAAGTTCATCGGCATCTGCAGCTCGGGGTGAAGGCTCTTCGCCACCGGGCAGTTGCGCGCGATCTCTTCGAAGCGGGCCCGCTCGCCGGGCTTGGTGTCGAGCGGCATGGTGATCTCGAGCGCCAGTGAGCCGATGCGCCGCGGCGGGCCCACCATCTCCTTGACCACCCGGGCGCTGGCCTCGCCGTAGGTCAGCCCTTCTTTGGGAGCGATGAGCGCCATGGTGCTCAGCGCGCAGGCCGCGAGCGCTGCACCCAAGAGATCGGTGGGTGAAAAGCTCGAGCCGTCGCCGCCATTGTCTTTGGGGGGAACGGTGCGCAACACCGCGCCTGAAGACTCGTGGGTGGCCCAGCAGTCGAGGCCAGAGATTCGAACAGTCATCGGAACGCCCATGGCGGGTTCTCCTTCTTTTACAGCGTGAAGTGGCAGCGCTCGCGTTCGGCCGCCACGGCGGCACCATCGTCGGGAATGTCCTTCTCTTCGCGCCAGCGCACCATCTCGTCGGGTTCCCAGCGGTAGGGCTCGCCGTTGCGCTTGATGGTGCCTTCGGCCAGGGCGCGGGTGGCCCGCACCAGCGGCACTTCCTTCAGATCGCGCACCAGCGCCTCGAAGCGGCCCTGGCGGGAGGAATCGACGAAGCGGGCATCGTGCCGGGCGGCCCAGGCCATGTGGTACCAGGAGGGGCGAAACGCCACCCCGTCGAGCAGCACCCGCTTCGCCATCAGCGTGAGCAGCTGCGACATCTCGCGCGCGAGGCCCAGGCCCGGCACTTCCTGCCCGGGGAGCTGTGGGCGCAGGTTCGAGAAGTGCGCCCGCGGGTTTCGCAGCGAGAGCCAGTTTACGAACAGAAAGCTGCCCGAGCCCAGCTGGCGCCGATCGACCTCGAGCTCGATGAGCGTGTGTTCTTTGCCGGTGAGGGCATCGGTGCCGCGCAGCCGCGCCCGCTCGTAGGGTGAGACGCGATCGAAGAGGCAGTGCAGGTTATGGAACCCCAGGCGCCGCAGAATGGGCAACAGGCGGTACCGTTCGAGCGCGTACTCGAGGCCCTCGGCCGTGTAGTAGCCCAAGAGCTTCTGCGGGCCCTGCCGCTGCATCCCGAGCGCCTCGGCCATGTCCGCGTCCGACATGAAGGGCTCGCTGCCCAGCGACTCGGTCTTGAGGGTGCGGGAAATGCGCATCATCCGCGCGGCGAGCGGATCGTAGTCGGTGGGAATCGGCTCTTCGGTGTGGAAGGCCAGCGTGAGGCCTGCGCCCGCCAGCACCTTCCACGCGTGCGAGGAATAGCCGCCCGCCGGCAACCACACCTGCGGCAGGCTTCCCAGGCGCCCGGCCACCAGCAGCTCGCGCCGGCGAATGCCCGAGAGCGAGAGCTTGAAGATGCCCAGGCGATCGCCGGTGAGCACGTCGGCGCCGGCGAGCACGAAGGCCAGCTCGACTTCGGGCATGCGGCCCAGCAGCGCCTCGACCGCGGAGAGGTAGGCGGCGTCTTCGGTGCCTTCAGGCAGCACCGTCTCGTCGACGCCGGGCAGCGGCCCCCAATGCGCGCCGGAGATCGAGCCCAACCAGACGGTGCCGTCCTTGCCCAGGCATTCCGCGGTGCCATCGGGCGGGTGAAAGTCGAAGTCGAGTACGCCGATGCGGCCGGTGAAGCCGTCGGCGCGGACCGCGGCGATCGCCACTGCCACGTCGTTGAGGGCACAGAAGCCGGCGCCGCGCGCAGGGGCCGCGTGGTGGAAGCCGCCGAAGAGGTTGAGCACCGACTGCTTGCGCGAGAGGGCATGGCGCGCCGCTTCGACCGTGCCCCCCACGCCCAGCCGCAAGGTGCGCAGCAGCTCGTCGACGTAGATGTCGCTGGGATCGACTGCGAAGACTTGCGCCAGGGTCGCGGGGTCGTGCAGCGACTCGAGGTATTCGGGCGTGTGCACCCGCGCGAGCGCCTCGTAGCTGACGGGCTCCGGGTTGATCACCTCGTCGGCGGAGAGCGCGCGCGCGTGCAGCAGGTAGTGCAGCGCGTCGTCAGATCGGCGGGTTTCGAGCGCGAGTGAACCGGCTTCAGCTCCGGAAAGCGGGAGCCGGTAGGCCTCGTCGTGAAACACCCGCAAGGGCCGGCGGCGCGCCTTCGCGATCAGCGCCAGGAGCGGGTTCACCGGATGCCTCGCGGAACTTCAGAAATCGATCTGCACGACTTTGCCGGGAACATCTTCCCGGTCTGAGCGCCGATCGTCTTCTTGATCTTCATCACGCTGCACGATGGGGATCTCGAGGGTGGGACGCTGACGCTCGCGCTGGGCGCGCTCCCGCTCCCGACGCTTCAGCTCTTCAATGATGTACGAGTCGAGCAATGGGAGCCCTTGGGGAGTGGAAGAACGCACACCGATTGTAACCACCCCGGAACGTGCATCAACCCACCCTTCGGGTACTTTCTTTATGAGGGCGTTTGCCTTCCGCCCTCACTGCTTTCAGAGCCAAGCACCCGGAATTACTTCTGGGACTCGATGCGCTTCTTGAAGTTCTCCAACAATTTGGGGAGCTGGGTGTCAACCAGGGCGTTGACGATGGTCTTGGGTACCAACATTCCGACCTCGACGGCGATGTTGTAGGTCGCCTTGGTGGTGCCGTTGCCGGCGTCTTCCAGGACCCAGCCGCCCTTGTTGTCCTTCATGAACTCGCCATCAATGAAGGACCAGCTCAGCTTCTTCGGGCCCTCTTCCTTCATGTGCACCGTGTACTTGATGACCTTGACCACCTCGGCCTCGTACTGAACGTCGACCTCGGTGCCGCGCCGGTTGAGGGTGCGGATCTTCTTCACCTCGGGGAGGAACTCCGGGTAGCGCTCGTAGTCGGAGATCACCGACCAGCATTTCTCGACGGGGGCGTTGATGATGATGGTCCGCTGGGCGCCTGCCATGGTGATCGACTCCTTTGTTTGGCTCGGGCGAGAAGGGCTCGCCCGGTGATGAATGTTTGGCTCGGGCGAGAAGGGCTCGTCCGGTGATGCAACAGGGTGAAGGTTACATCGGCTTCTTGTCGAAGCGGTGCGTTGCAGTGATGTGACGGACCGTTCCCGTCTTCGAGCGCATCACGATGGAATGGGTTTCGCAGCCGTGCGCGAAGAAGCGAACGCCCTTGAGGAAGTCACCCGAGGTGACCCCGGTGGCTGCGAACATCACATCTCCCGAAGCAAGTTGCTCGGCGGTGTAGATGCGTTTCGGGTCGGTAATGCCCATGCGAACGGCGCGGGCTTCTTCTTCGGGGTTGCGGAAACGGAGGCGGCCCTGGAAGGCGCCATCGACACAGCGCATCGCCGCCGCGGAGATCACCCCTTCGGGCGCGCCGCCGGTGCCCATCAACACGTCGACACCGCTGGTCTCGAAGCAGGTGGCGACCGCCGCGGCCACGTCACCCTCTTCGATCAACCGCACCCGGGCGCCGGCCATGCGCACTTCCTTGATGAGCTCGAGGTGGCGATCGCGATCCATGATCACCACGGTGAGCTCCGAGACCTCGCGGCCCATCGCGCGGGCGATCTCGACGAGGTTCCAGGTCGCCGGGCGATCGAGATCGATCGCGTTGCGGGCGGCGGGGCCCACGGCGATCTTCTCCATGTACGTGTCGGGCGCGTTGAGCAGGCAGCCGCGGTTCGCCAGCGCGACCACCGAGATGGCGCCGGGCTTGCCGTAGGCGCAGAGGGTGGTGCCCTCGAGGGGATCGAGCGCGATGTCGACGGGCGCGGCGCTCTGGGTGCCCTTGCCGACCTTCTCGCCAATGTAGAGCATGGGCGCTTCGTCGCGCTCGCCTTCGCCGATCACCACGGTGCCGTCGATGTTGAGGCTCTCGAAGGCCTTGCGCATGGCGTCGACCGCCGCCTGGTCAGACTCGTTCTCGTGGCCGCGCCCCATCAACCGGGCCGCGGCGATCGCCGCCATCTCGGTGACGCGGACGACTTCCATCGCGAGGTTGCGATCCATCGTGGGGGCCGGCTCCGGTGCGCTCTTCATGACGGAGTCTTCAAAATTTTCAGCAAGGCCTCGGGAAGTCCAGTCGGTTTTCCCGTGCGTCCGACGCAGGCGTGCACGGTGTGGCCGGTGGCGAGCACCTGGCCGTCGGCTTCCCGCCGCACCTCGTATTCGAAGCGCAGGGACGCGCGCTTGAGCTCGGCGAGGTGCACGTCGATCACGATCAGGTCGTCGTACTTCGCGGGCCGCTTGTAGTCGCAGTGCGCGGTCACCACCGGCAACCCGAAGCCGGACTGCTCGAGCTGGGTGTAGTCGCCCCCGCGCGCCCGCAGGTACTCGGAGCGGCTGAACTCGAAATAGCGGAAGTAGTTCGCGTAGTAGACGACGCCCATCTGATCGGTGTCGCCGTAGATGACCCGCAACTTCGCGTGCACGTGCTCACTCATCACGCCGGGGTTTGTAGCACCGAGCGTGAGGCGGCCCTCCGAAGTCGGGGTGCAAGGGCAATTTCTTTAGAGGCCGTCGCTCAGGCATGCGAACGTCCCCGCCCATGACGCGCTGGCTGGTGACGCTCTTGCTCGTGGTGTCGGGTCTCTCGTTCGCCAAGCCCCCCCGCTTGACGCTCTTCATCAGCGTCGACGCGCTGGGCAGCGACGTGCTGCAGCGCAACCGCTCGCG
>JAYVNA010000546.1:0-4027 GCA_043758715.1 Archangium sp. | reverse complement strand
CGGGAGGACGCAGCCGGGTGGCGCGCCGGGCCTGCAGCACCTTGCGGTAATCGGTGGGCATCACCTTCACGAACGACGCGACCAGGTGTTCCCAGTTGTCGATCACCCGCTGCGCGAGCGGGCTGCGCGTGAGCCGCAGGTGACTCTCCACCAGGCCGTACACCAGCCAGATCTCGGACTCATCGACGAGTGACTCGAGCTCGACCATCTCGAGGTTGCAGCGCTGTTTGAAGCTGCGCGAGCGATCGAGCACGTAGGCGGTGCCGCCGCTCATGCCCGCGGCGAAGTTGCGGCCCGTCGAGCCGAGCACCACCACCACGCCGCCGGTCATGTACTCGCAGCCGTGATCGCCCACGCCTTCCACCACCGCCTTCGCGCCTGAGTTGCGCACCGCGAAGCGTTCGCCCGCGAGGCCGGAGAAGTACGCCTCGCCCTCGGTGGCGCCGTAGAGCACGGTGTTGCCGACGATCACGTTCTCCTCGGGATGAAACGTCGAGGCCTGCGGTGGGTAGACGATCACGCGCCCGCCGGAGAGCCCCTTGGCGACGTAGTCGTTCGCTTCGCCCTCGAGCTCCAGGGTGAGGCCGCGGGAGAGGAACGCGCCGAAGCTCTGACCTGCCGAGCCGTAAAGCTTCAACTTCATCGCGTCATCAGCGAGCCCGGTGGCGCCGTGCCGCCGCACCAGCTCGCCCGAGAGCATCGCGCCCACCGCGCGGTGAGAGTTCGCGATCTGAATGACGCTCTTGTCGCCCCTCGTTCGCGCGAGCAGCTGATGATCGAGGTGGCCGGTGAGGTCCTTCTTCTGCGGCGTGGTGCAGTAGCGCGGACCCTCTCGCGGCGGTTGGAGCAGCGGCGTGAGATCGATCTTCCGCGCCTTCCAATGATCGACGTCGTGGCGCTGGCGCAGCCACTCGACCCGGCCGACGATCTCCTCGAGCTTTCGCGCGCCGAGTGCAGCCATGCGGCGCCGCACCCCTTCCGCGATCTGCAGGAAGAAGTGCACCACGTCATCCACCCGGCCGTGGAAGTGCTCACGGAGCTTCGGGTCTTGCGTCGCGATGCCGACGGAGCAGGTGTTGAGGTGACACTTCCTCAACATCACGCAGCCCTCGACGATGAGCGCGGCGGTCGCCATGCCGAACTCTTCAGCCCCGAGCAGCGCCGCGATGGTCACGTCGCGTGAGGTGCGAAGGCCACCATCGACCTGAAGGCGCACGCGATCTCGCAACCCGTTCATCACCAACACCTGCTGGGCTTCGGCGAGCCCGAGTTCCCAGGGCAGCCCGGCGTGTCTGATCGACGAAACCGGAGACGCGCCTGTCCCGCCCTCGTAGCCGGAGACCGTCACCCCGCCCGCCCCGGCTTTCGCCACGCCGGCGGCGATCGTGCCCACGCCGACTTCGCTGACCAGCTTCACGCTCACGCGCGCCGCGGGGTTGACCGACTGCAGGTCGTAGATGAGCTGAGCAAGATCTTCGATCGAGTAGATGTCGTGGTGTGGCGGCGGCGAGATCAACGTCACGCCGGGCGTCGACCAGCGCACCCGCGCGATCCGTTCGTCGACCTTGTGGCCGGGGAGCTGGCCACCCTCGCCGGGCTTCGCGCCCTGAGCGACCTTGATCTGCAGCTCGTCGGCATTGACGAGGTACTCCGTCGTCACGCCGAAGCGCGCCGAGGCGACCTGTTTGATCGCGCTGCGCCGCGAGTCGCCATTGGGCTCCTTCAAATACCGACGGGCCTCTTCGCCGCCCTCGCCACTGTTCGAGCGCGCTCCGAGGCGGTTCATGGCGATCGCGAGCAGTTCGTGCGCCTCGGCGCTGATCGAACCGAAGGACATCGCCCCGGTGACGAAGCGCTTCACCAACTCAGTCGCAGGTTCGACTTCGTCAATCGGCACCGGCTTGGCGAGCGAGGTGTCGATCTCGAGCAGACCTCGAATGAGCGTGGGGTCGAGATCTTCCTCGTCGGCCAGCCGCTCGTATTCAGCGAACAGCTGCGCGTCGTTCGCCCGGGTGGCCGCTTGAAGCTTCGCGATCGTCTCAGGGTTCCACTTGTGACGTTCGCCGCGGCGGCGCCATTGGTACACCCCGCCGGCGAAAGGCACCGCGAGCTCGTCCTGCTGCACGGCGAAGCCGCGCTGGTGACGCTCGCGCACCTCGATCCCGAGCTCGTCGAGCCCGACGCCCTCGATCCGCGAGGGAGTGCCGGTGAAGTAGCGGTCGATCAGCGAGCGCTCCAGCCCGACCGCTTCGAAGATCTGCGCGCCGCGATACGACTGCACGGTCGAGATCCCCATCTTCGACATCACCTTCAGCAGGCCCTCGTTGATCGCCTTGATGAAGTTCTTCGCGCCGGTCTCGCGCTCGGCAGCGGGGATCGAGTCGATCGCCAGCCACGGGTTCACGGCGGCGGCGCCAAAGCCGATCAGCAGCGCGAAGTGATGCACCTCGCGGGCCTCGGCCGTCTCGATCAGCAACCCGGTGTGCCGGCGAATGCCGTCTTTGACCAGCCGCTGGTGCACTGCGCTCAAGGCCAACAACGCCGGAATCGGCAGTCTGCGGGCATCCACGCCTCGATCGCTGAGGATGAGGACGTCGGCGCCGTCTTCCACCGCAGCCACCGCTTCGTCGCACAGCTTCGCCACCGCTTCGTCGAGCGCGCCGGTGTACGTGATGGGCAGCACGCGCGGCTCGAACACACCCAGCGAGCGCATCGCCTTGAGCCGGGCCACGTGCTCATTCGACAGAATCGGCCCGGGCAACGAGAGTCGATGACATTGCTCCGGCGTTTCCTCGAAGGTGTTGCCGTCAGGCCCGATGCTGGTGGCCAGCGACATCACCATCGCTTCGCGCAGCGGATCGATCGGCGGGTTGGTCACCTGCGCGAAGAGCTGATGGAAGTAATCGAACAACGACGGCGAACGATCGCTGAGCACCGCCAGCGGCGCGTCATTGCCCATGGATCCGGTGGGCTCCTTGCCCGTCTCAGTCATCGGCGCGAGCAGCAGGCGCAGATCTTCATCGCTGTAGCCAAAGGCGCGCTGCAGCCGCGCGAGTTCTTCTTCCCCAGGCGCCGCCGGAGGATCGACCTCAGGCAACTCTTCGAAGGTGAAGACGTTGCGGTCGAGCCACTTGCGATACGGCCAGCGGTTGACGATCTCGTTCTTCACTTCTGCGTCTTCGAGAATGCGTCCTTCCACCGTATCGACCAGGAACATGCGCCCGGGCTGCAGGCGGCCCTTGCGCACCACCTGTTCCGGAGGAAGGTCGATCACGCCCGCTTCTGACGCGAGGATCACCCGATCATCGCGCGTGACCACGTACCGGGCCGGCCGCAAGCCGTTGCGGTCGAGCGTGGCGCCCACCAACTGCCCATCGGTGAAGGTGATCGCCGCCGGGCCATCCCAGGGCTCCATCAGCGAACTGGAGAACTCGTAGAAGGCCTTTCGGGCGTCATCGATCTCCGGGTTGCCCTCGCAGGCCTCGGGAATAAGCAGCATCATCGCGTGCGGCAGCGAGCGCCCGCCCAGCGTGAGCAGCTCGAGAATGTTGTCGAACTGCGCCGAGTCGCTCTTCCCCGGCACGATGATCGGATGCAGGCGATCGAGCGTGCCGCCGAACTTGGCCGACTGCAGCAGGCTGCGCCGCGAGTTCATCCAGTTCCGATTTCCCTGCACGGTGTTGATCTCGCCGTTGTGCGCGATGAAGCGAAACGGCTGCGCGAGATCCCAGGTGGGGAACGTGTTGGTGGAGAAGCGCGAGTGCACCACCGCGATCGCGCTCACGAAGTCAGGGTCGCGAAGGTCGGTGTAGAACTGCGGCAACTGCGAGGGCAGCAGCAGGCCCTTGTAGACGATGGTGTCGGCCGACAACGACGCCACGTGAAAGCGACCGTCACCGTCGACGCCCGAGGCGCGCACCCGGTTCTCGACCAGCTTGCGAATGATGAAGAGCTTTCGCTCGAAGGCGCTGGGCACGCAGCGGCGCCGCGCGATGTAGATCTGCCGCATCACCGGCAACACGCCGCG
>JAYVNA010000545.1:0-4029 GCA_043758715.1 Archangium sp. | reverse complement strand
AGCTGCAGGCGGAATCGAACCAGACATCGAGAATGTCGGTCTCCTTCACCAGCGCGTTCTTCTTGCACGCAGGGCAGGTGTCGCCACCGGCCGTGAAGTCGGAGAGCGGCCGCGAATACCAGGCCCCCGCGCCCTCCTTCGCCACCACGTCGGCGACCTTGTTCATCAGCGCTGCGTCGATGAGCGCGTGACCACACTCCGAGCACACCGCCGTGGGAATCGGCACGCCCCAGGTGCGTTGCCGCGAGATCGTCCAATCAGGCCGGGTGGACAACATGCCGTGAATGCGGTCGCGCCCCCACTTGGGCACCCACTCGACCTTCTCATCGATCTGCTTGAGCGCCCTCGCGCGCAGCGAGTCGTGCTCCATCGAGATGAACCACTGCGGCGTGGCACGGAAGATCACCGGCTTCTTGCTGCGCCAGCTGTGCGGATAGCTGGTGGTGACGAACTCGCCGGGCTTGTTCAGCAGCGCGCCTTTTTCGGCGAGCAACTTCGGCACCGTCTCGTTCGCGTCGAACACGAACTGCCCCGCCAGCAACGGCCCGACCGTTTCATCGTACCGGCCATCGGCCTTCACCGGATTGTACGGCTCGAGCTGGTAGCGGAGCCCCACCTCGTAATCGTCCGGCCCATGCCCGGGCGCGGTGTGCACCAGGCCCGTACCTGCCTCGAGCGTGACGTGCTCACCGGTGACGACCGGCGACACCCGGTCGAAGAACACGTGCCGGTACGTGAGCCCTTCGAGCTCTTCACCCAGCGCGTACCCGAGAATGCGCATGGGGTCGGCGAACACCGCGGCATCGAAGCTCGCACCGCCGCTGAGCTTCACGTCACGTACTTTGAGTTCGTCGGGGGCGATCTCGCTGAGCACCTTCGCGAGGAGCTCCTTCGCGATCACCAGCACTCGCCCACCCAGCGCGTAGAAGACGTATTCGAAGCTCGGCGCGACCGCGATCGCCAGGTTCGCAGGCAGCGTCCAGGGCGTGGTGGTCCAGATCGCGAGCTCGACCTTCTTGCCCTTCAGGAAGCCCCACTTCGTGCTCGCGTCACTCTCGAGCGGAAATGCGACGTAGGTCGAAGGAACCTGGAGGTCCTCGTATTCGATCTCCGCGAGCGCGAGCGCGGTCTTGTCGTACACGCACCAGAAGACGGGGCGGTTCTTGCGGAACAGCGAACCTGCCTGCGCGAACTTCGAGAGCTCGCGGATCTCCTGGGCCTCGTAGTCGAAGTCGAGCGTGCGATAGCGCGCGTCGTAGCGGGCGAACACGGCCATGCGCTTGAACTCGGCGGCCTGCAGTTCGATGAACTCGAGCGCGTAGTCGCGGCACTTCTGCAGGAAGTCTTCGCGCGACAGCAGCCGGCGATCGAGCTTCTGTTCGCGCAGCTTCTTCTCGACCGCCTGCTCGATCGGCAAGCCGTGACAGTCCCACCCGGGGATAAAGTCGGCGCGGTACCCCGAGAGGTTGCGGTACTTCACCACGATGTCTTTGAGGATCTTGTTGAGCGCGTGACCTGCGTGCAGCTTCCCGTTCGCGTACGGCGGGCCGTCGTGGAGCACGAACGCCGGCGCGCCCTTGTTCTTCTCGAGCATGAGCTCGAAGACCTTCTTCTCGTCCCACGCGGCGAGCATGGTGGGCTCGAGCTGCGCGAGGTTTCCCTTCATGGGGAAACCGGTCTGCGGAAGGTTCAGGGTCGCCTTGTAGTCCTTCTCACTCATGCCCGTGCGCTAGCAGCACTCGAGCAGCGCGAGGAAGGGCTTCTTCACCTTCTCATTGAACGCCCGGTCGCGCATCGCCTCGAGGACGCAGGGAATGGCATTCGCCACGGCGGTGCGTGTCCACGCAGGCCCTCGGCTCGGAGTTTCTTTGACGCGGTGACACGAGCGATGAGCAGGTGCCTCGGCGCGCCCCCGGGTCCGGCCACGGCCTCGTGCAACGTAATCGTGCGATTACGTCATCGGAGAGTGGCTGCCGCCGCCACGGCGTCACGGGGTGAGACCTTGCGTGAGGTCTCCGGCCCCTGAGTTCAATTGCTCATCGCTGAAGTCACCATGAAAACGGAGTCACGAGGAGAGAGGCCTGCGCGCATCGAGCTGCACCGCACCGCACCTGAACCGGCACGCACCCTTCAGGCTCAGTTGATCGTCGCGCTGGAAGCAGGTCCCCGCGGCATCACGGTGGCCTCGACATCTTCGAAAAGTCATCGCGATCGCTGGAAACGTTCATCGAACGAAGCATGCCAGCGAGATGAATGCGCGGACCCGGCGTGCGTCAGTGCGCCATGTTCCTCGGCTCGCTGCTGCTGGCGCTCTTGATTCCAGGTCCGGCAGCGCCGGCGCCGAAGCCAACCGATGCGCGCGCGGAATGTCTGCGGAGCTGTGCAGGCGCTCCGAAGGATGCCGATGGGAAGGCGCTGCTCGTGTGTCTGCACCGGTGCGAAGCACCTACGGTCGATGCGGGCGTTCCCTGACGCTGTTGGTTCACCAAACGCGCTGCACGAGCCACACGCTGCCGACCAGCATCGCTCCGCCGCTCGCCAGCCACTGCGCCCGTTCGGCACGCGCGGTCCCCGCCAGACGAATCACCAACGACGCAGCGGTCAAAGCCGCGGCGCTCACCGCCAACTGACCCAACTCGACCCCGACGTTGAAGCCCGCGAGCACGGGCCCGAGGTGTGCGCGATCGACGCCGAGCACGTTGAGCGACGAAGCGAGCCCCAGGCCGTGAATCAACGCGCAGCCGAAGACGAGCGCGAGGCGCACGGCCGATGACACCTCGACCCCGCGAACCCGCGCGCGCCAATCGAACGCCGCCATGCCCACGATGGTGGCCGCGATCGCGGGCTCGACCACTGACGCCGGCGCCGAGACGCCTCCGAGCACGCTCAACGCCAACGTCGCCGCGTGACCCAGCGTGAAGCAGGTCAACGCGAGGGCCGCTCGCCGCCAGCCACCACCGGTCGCGAGCACCACGAGCAGGAAGAGCAGGTGATCGAACCCGGTGACGATGTGCTCGACACCCAGCCGCACGTGATCGACGAACATTGCACCCGCAGAACGAAAGAGCGCCGCCGAGGTGTGACCGGGGCTGAAGACGACGAGCTGCGAGTCCGCGCCGCGCGTGAAGGTGACCTGCTCGGCACCCTCCCCGAAGCGCTTCAGCTCGAACCGCAACGGCGCAGCGGGATCCGCCAACGCAAACCGCCCGAGCACCACCAGCTGCACGCCCTCGCTCGCCGGCTCATCTTCAGCCGCGGCGAGACTGAACAGCATGCCTTCGAGCGGCCGAGGCCCCAGCGAATCGAGCAGCTGCACCTCGGATTGCACCGCCGTGGCGAGGTCTGCCTGGTGCTGCTGCAACTCGAGCGCAGAGAGCCGGCCATCGTGATTCTCATCCGCGAGCGGGAAGGCGGTCGCCGGCAACGACATCACCAGGAACGCGCCGTCACCGACGAAGTTCAGCGTTCCATGCTGCGCGACCATCAAGTGCGCCGACGCGCTCGTCGCCAGCACCACGCCCAATAACGCGAGGAGCCGGGCGTGCTTCACGGGCAGTCCGCGGCGCAGTTGGTGTGCGTCTCAGGGCCCCCGCAGAATCCGTCGCCGCAACACATCGAGGTCTGGCCCGGGGCGCACATCGGAGGATTCATGCCCATGCCGCCATCCATCGGTATCATGCCGCCGCCGGTCGCGGTGCCCTTCACGCAGCGCTGGATGAACGGGTACGTGTCGGTGATGTAGTAGTGGTACGTGCCCTGCGGAAATTCGGGCGTGACGCCCGTGCGGCCGTTGCACTCGTCGAGATCTCCCGAGCCTGCGACGTATTCGTAATCCTGCCGGAAGGCGCCCATCGGGTACGTGGTGGTCGAGGGGCGACCGGTGTCGGGCGTGCTCTTGAGGCGGTAGCTGCCCGACATCACCTTCACCGCTGGTAACCGTTCACGGGGATCATCTCCATTGATGGGCGCGATCACCGCCGGCAATGCAGAAGAGGCAGTCCGGCTCGCGGAGGTGGCCGCGATGTGATC
>JAYVNA010000544.1:0-4034 GCA_043758715.1 Archangium sp. | reverse complement strand
TCTTCTTCGACAACAAGAACGTGGGCGTGGGGCCGCTGGTGGTGGTGCCGCGACTGGACAAGCCGACCGAGGCGTTCGCGGTGATCAAAGGCGCGATGGTGAAGGTGATGGTCTCGCCCAGCGATCGAGAAGTGCGGCTGGGACAGGCGGTGACTCCGCCGCCGCCTCCGCCCTCGTCGTCGCCGCGCAAGCCGCTGGGTCAGTGACGACAGGAGCCTGAGGCCAGCGCGCTCACGGGACCTGGTGACCGGTGCCTCAACCCGGAGCCGGTTCCGGTTTCGGTCATCCGACTGCGTCCCGTGAGGATCTTTGCCCAAGCCGGGGGCCTGCTCGCGACCAGCACCGGAAGAGACCCTCAACCACCGCGTTCCTCTGGGCAGGCCTGGGAATGCGCTCTCCCCGACCCTTTCCCCCGCGGGGGAGAGGGAGAAAGGGCCAGAGCCAGAGCGACTAGCGGTTGATCACGAACGCGCAAGCCGAGTCGAGCTGCACGGTGGTGCCATCGAGCGCGTCGAGCAGCGCATCTGAGAACATCAGCTCCTCGCGCAGCACCTGCTCGATCTTCTTCTCAGGCACGCCCTGGTGCATCAGCGACAGCTTGATGCGCAGCATCGAGAGATCGCGTTCGTCTTCGATCGCCTCGCGCGCGGTGTCCTTGAGCGCATTCAGCTGCTTCCTGGCCTGCTCGAGCGCCACCTTCGCGGCCTCGTCGACGAACTCCCTCAGCTCGGGAAACGCAGCGGCGACATCGGGGCCCTTGAGCGAGCGGCCATCGACCTCGCGCAGCACCGGCAACAGACCCGCGTCGACCTTCGCTTTGCCCTGCGGCTGCAGGGTCACCGCGACCTGAATGAGCGTGCTGCTCAAGAACCGCGAGAGCTGGCGTGAAGGTACGCGCGCACCGGGCGCGGTGTCATCGGGCTCGGTGGGCGTCACGTGGAAGAGGAACTCCACGCCCCGACCCTTGATGGGCTTCTTCACCTCGAGGAAGCGGGCGCCATTGCGGCCGTACGGGCCATCGCGGAGGAACCCAAACAGCGACTCGACCAGCGGGTGACCCGTGGCGAAGTACTCGATCTCTTCCTGCTCCACGGCGGTGTCGCGCCAGAAGGTACCGAGCACGGTGCGCTCTTCGGTGATGTCGTAGCCGGGCAACGCTTCCACGTTGAGCGCCTGGCCGAAGTGAAAGGCGCACTGAAACGCGTCCACTTCCTGGTCCTGATCAACCTTGATGCCGATGCGATCGGCGAGCTCGGTGATGGTCTCCTCGAGCCGCTCGTCGAGATCGCGCGCGATCGACCAGAGCCCGTCTTCCAGCGACTCGTCCTCGTCCGCATCCATGCCGGTGCGATCGTGCGAGCGCTGCACCAGGTCCTTGACCTCGGCCTTGTCGAAGCTGCGCAGGTCGAGGAGCGGATCGTACGCACGCTTGACCTGCTCGCGCGCGAGCTTCACCTTGGCGGTGAGATCCGCCACGTAGGTCGCGCGGTCCTTCGTCTCGGACAACGCGAGCTCGGTGAGGCGCGGTTCGACCTCTTCGAGCACCGCGTCGAGACCGCCGACCGTTTCCCCGAACACGCCCACCGCGTCGCGCAACACCGCGAGCACGTCGGCGCTGAAGGTCCCGGGCGCCTCGAACACGTGAATGTCGACCGACTGCGTCTGGCCGATGCGATCGAGGCGGCCGATGCGCTGCTCCATCGTCGCGGGCGACCAGGGCAGATCGTAGTTCACCAGGTGATGCGCGAACTGGAAGTTGCGGCCTTCGCCGCCGACCTCGGTCGAGAGCAGCACCTTGGGACCATCGGGATCGCGGAAGCGGGCGACCTGGCGGTCACGCTCGGCCAGCGCGAGTTCACCGTGGTAGGCGAGCGCTTCCACGGAATCGAGGCGCAGCTTCGACTGCAGGCTCTCGAGGGTGTCGCGGGCCTCGGTGAACACCAGCACCTTGGCGCGCGGCTCCTTCGACCAGATCCACCGCAGCACCTTCACGAACGCGCTGAACTTCGCGTCCTTGTCGGGGAGCGTGAGCTTCATGCCCGCCAGCGCCCGGTTCTCCCTCAGCGCGGTGAGGAAGGCCGCAGGCGACGACTCGAGCCTTCGCACCAGGCCTGCGAGGGCCGCGCCGCGCACGGTGGCGTCTTTCGCCAACTGGGTGAGCGCCGCGTTGCGGGAGTCGAGCTCTTCTCGGGTGAGCACCACCTGGTGCACGTGCAGCTTGCGCTCGGAGAACCCGCCCACCACCGCGCGCCGGTTGCGAATGAGGCGATCCGACAACGAGTACGTCTCGGCGAGGTGCAGCAGCATCTCGTCGGCGTCTTCGATTTCCTGCAGCGCCTCGTCGTCGGGGAACTTCTTGGCGAGCTCCTTGACCGAGCTCTTGGTCGACTTGCCCGACATCAGCGAGCGCAGCGCCTTGCTCAGCTCTTCCTGCCGGGCCAGCCGCGCTTCGAATTCTTTCGCGGTGGGCGCGGTGAGCGGATCGATGAGCGAGAGCAGGGCCTGGTACTCGGCCGGGTCGAGCTGCATCGGGGTGGCGGTGAGCAGCAGCAGCCCCCACGAGTTGCGCGCCAGCGCCTGGGCCGCCTCGTAGGCCTTCTCGCCCTTGAGATGATGGGCCTCGTCGATGATCACGAGATCCCAGTGCGCCGAGGGGTCGCCCGCTTCCTTGCGGTACTGCTCGGTGCGCTGGAGCAGCTCGAGGCTGGTCACCACAAAGTGGAAGCGCGCCCACGGCGAGACGGTCGGCTGCTCCAGCAGCGAGGCCTCGTAGCGGTCGGTGTCCATCAACGTGAACAGGTGGTTGAACTTGTGGAAGAGCTCGACCAGCCACTGCACGGTGAGGTGACTGGGCGCGACCACCAGCACCCGGCGCGAGAGACCGGCCAGCCGCAGCGCGGAGAAGATCATGCCCGCTTCGATGGTCTTGCCCAGGCCCACTTCGTCTGCGAGCACGAAGCGGGGGCGGTGACCCGAGAGCACCCGCTGCACCACGCCGACCTGGTGCGGCTTGACCATCACGCGCGAGGCCAGCAGGGCCCCCAGCGCGTCGTTGCGGCGTTCGTCGTCGAGCTGCAGGGCCGAGCGGCGCAGCAGGAAGTTCTTCGCGTCGGCCGCGCGGCCTTCCTTGAGCATCGTGAGGAGATCGGGCTTGGGCGGCAGCGCCTTGAACTCGGTCTCCGGGCACTCGTCTTCTTTGCCGTCGTCGAACTTGATCGCGTAGCGGCGCAGCCCCCGGCCGCCTTCTTCTTCCCGAAGGATCACGCCCGTGCGGCCCTTGAAGGTCTTGACGGTGGTGCCGGGCTCGAGCGCCCACGGCTGCAGCACGCCGCCGCGCGTCGAGACCATCAGCGGTTCGCCATTCTCGCGGCCGGGAAACATCACCACCGCGCGGGCGCCACCCTCTTCGAGCGACACGAGGTGGCCGACGCCCCACTCCGGCTGGGGCAGGTACTTCACCTTCATTCCGAGGATGAACGAACTCATGAACGTCGGCGGCCTATAGCGGGCGCGGGGCAAAGGCGCACCGAATCGTTGCAGTCAGGGGTCTCATCAACCCCACGAGAACGTTCGCGTTTCCACCCCATTCTGGGGAGACTTTAAAGCGGGGCGGTGACCCCGAAGGCCGGGTGCAGCTTCGGAGTGACGTACGCGACCACCCGCGCGACCCGATCGCCCTCGATTTCCAGCAGGTGAAGCCCGTCGGGAACCCAGGGCGAATCGGGCCCCGCGCGGCGAAAGAGCGCGACCGCGGGGCAGCCGGCAGCGCGGGTGAGCACGCCCTTGTAGCGAGCGGCATCGGCCTGTGGCGCGAAGATGAAGGGCTGCCCGAGGAAGGCGCCGATGTGCTGCGCCCCGGCAAACCACTGCGCCATCGGGGGCATCACCATGGTGGCGTCTTCGCGCAGGGTGGAGACGAGGGCCTGGATGTCGGAGCGCTCCCAGGCGTTCAAGTATTTGGCGAGCAGCGTCTGCTCGGCGGCCTCGGTGGGGGGCTTGGCTTCGGGTTGGGTTTCGAGCGTGGCCCGGGCGCG